>JAZJZU010000061.1:35715-50762 GCA_040389605.1 Gemmatimonadota bacterium | reverse complement strand
GCCCAGAGTGAATCGCGTACCCGGTTTCATCTCGTGCTCCAGTTGAACGACATCCCGCAAGATACCCGGACGCACGCCCCGGAGTGGTCCGGAAGGCTAGGCGTTGCCGGCCCAGGCAAGGGCGGCCGCCACGGCGCGTCGCCATTCGCCACGCCTGGCCTCGCGCCAGCCGGGGCCCTCCCGAGGCTCAAAGACCGTCATCCCGCCCAGTTCGGCCGCCGCTGGAAGCGCGCCGCCGATCCCGATTGCCGCGAGCCGGGCCGCTCCGTAGGCGGTGAGCTCGACCCCCGCAGGGCGCTCCACGGGGACATTGAGCAGGTCGGCCTGGGTCTGCATCAGCCAGTCATTACTGGCGGCACCGCCGTCGACCCGGAGCGCCGTCACACCACCCATCGCCCCGACCAGGTCACAGGTCCCGTGCGCAATGGCCTCGAGCGTCGCCCGCGCCAGATGGGCCCGGGTGGTGCCCCGCGTCAGCCCGGTCAGCGTTCCCCGCGCGTCGGCATTCCAGTGCGGAGCACCGAGTCCCGTAAAGGCGGGAACGAGCACCACGCCGCCGCTGTCGGGCACCGATGCTGCGAGGGCGGCCGTTTCGGCGGCCTCGCTGATCAGCCCGAGTCCGTCGCGCAGCCACTGGACGGCGGCGCCGGCAATGAACACGCTGCCTTCGAGTGCCCAGCCAATCCCCCCGTGCGCGTTGGCGGCGATGGTCGCGAGGATGCCCTCGTCGGGGACCGGGGGGCCATCGTCGCCCGTGTAGCGCAAGAGAAACGCCCCGGTTCCGTAGGTGATCTTGGCGGCACCCGCCGTCACGCATCCCTGACCGAAGAGCGCCGCCTGCTGGTCACCAACCAGCCCGGCAATGGGGATTTCGGGGCCGAACCACCTTCCCTGTGCCATTCCGGCCACCCCCGCGCTCGGAACGACCGTCGGAAGAATGTCGCGCGGCACCCCGAACAGGTCGAGTAATTCGCTGTTCCAGTCACCAGTCCGGAGATCGGCCAGCAGCGTGCGCGATGAGTTGGTAGGATCGGTCACGTGCACTCCCCCCGTGAGGGAGGCGACCAGCCAGCTCTCCACGGTGCCGACCGCAAGTGTTCCCGCAGCGACGTGTCGGCGAACCTCGGGCTGCTGCAGGAGCAGCTCGAGTTTCGTGGCAGAGAAGTATGGATCGATCAGCAGTCCGGTGAGCTCACGCAGCCGGGGCCCGTGGCCGAGGGCGCGGAGGCTGGCACAGCGCTCCGACGTCCGCCGGTCCTGCCAGACGATGGCGCGACCCACGGGAGCGAGTGTGGTGCGATCCCAGAGCACCAGGGTCTCGCGCTGGTTGGTGATCCCGATGGCATCGACGGCGCACCCTGCCGCCGCGAGTGCCTCGCGAGCCGCCTCGACTGTGGCCCCGAGCAGCTGGGCGGGGTCGTGCTCCACCTGGCCAGGCGCAGGATAATACTGGGTGATTTCGCGGTAGCCCCGACCCAGGACGGCCCCTTCGGGACCGAAGACGAGGGCCGTCGAACCGGTGGTGCCCTGATCGAGGGCGAGGATGGTCGGCATCGTCTCAACCTACCACCGCCCGCGGCTCCCTGCAGGCCGCATCGAGGAGGGAATTCCGCTATTTTGAAGGGATGACCTACAGCACCCTTCTCTATCATCTCGCCGACGACGGAATCGCGACGGTCACGGTCAATCGCCCCGACAAGTTGAACGCCCTGAATGGCTCCGTGATCGACGAACTCGCGGCGCTCGCCGCGCAGGTTGCAGCCGATCCGGCCGTCCGCGGCGTGATCATCACCGGTGCAGGTGCAAAGGCCTTCGTTGCCGGCGCTGACATCAGTGAGCTTGCCTCGGCAGACGGTGTGCACGGCGGCGTCATCTCCCGGCGCGGGCAGACTGCGTTTCGTGCGATCGAACAACTCACGAAGCCGGTCATCGCCGCCGTGAACGGCTTTGCCCTCGGCGGGGGCTGCGAGCTCGCGATGGCGTGCCACATCCGGCTGGCGGCCCCCAACGCACGATTCGGGCAGCCCGAAGTCAAGCTCGGCCTCATTCCCGGTTACGGCGGCACGGTGCGGCTCGCGCGACTCGTTGGTCGCGGGCGCGCGCTGGAGCTGCTGCTTTCCGCGGCGGTGATCGACGCCGAGGAGGCGTTCCGGATCGGACTCGTAAATCGCGTCGTGCCCGCGGACGAACTGCTGACTGCAGCGGCCGAACTGATGCGCACCATTCTCGCGCAGGGTCCGGTCGCGGTGGCCCTCTGTCTCGAGACCGTCGATCGCGCGATGGACCTCCCGACCGATGAGGCACTCGCGCTCGAGACCGAGATGTTCGCGCGTGCCTGCGCCAGCGAGGACAAGGTCGAGGGCACCAGCGCCTTTCTGGGGAAGCGCGCGCCGGTCTTCAGCGGCAAGTAGCAATGATGCAGGCGACCTCGGTGCTGGTGCGGAGTTTTCGTAACCTCGCCGATGCCGCCCTGGAACTTCCGGGCGAGGGTGTTGCGCTGATCGGCCCGAACGGCCACGGGAAGACCAACCTGCTCGAAGCGATCGGCTATCCGGTGCTCTTCCGCTCCGTGCGAGGTGCCGCCGATCGCGAGGTGGGCCGCTTCGGCGGACCGGGATTCCACGTGGGACTGACGATGGCAGGCGGTGGCGAGCTGGAGGCCACCTGGAGCGCGGCCACGCGTCGGAAGCGGATTGTGGCGGATGGTGAGGAGCAGGCGACGATAACCGGCGCGCTCGGGCGCTGGCTCGCCGTTGCCTTTCTTCCGACCGATGTGGCGCTGGTCCACGGTGGCGCAGGCGAGCGTCGCCGCTGGATGGACCGGATGCTGTCGCTCGCCGACCGGACCTATCTTGCGGCGCTGTTGCGGTATCGCGGGGCCCTGGCGCAGCGGAACGCGGCGCTCCGCAGCGGCGACCACCGTGCCGCAGAAGCGTTTGAAGGTCTGCTCGCGAGTCAGGGGGCCGTGGTCGTGAGCAAGCGGCTGCAGTGGGTCGAGCAATCGTCGGGACCGTGGCAGTCCGAACTCGAGGCCCTGGGTGAAGTGGTGCCCGTGGGATTGCGGTATCGCGGCGATGAGTCGCTGGTCGATCCTGGCGCGTGGGAGGCGAAGTTCGGGGCCTCGCGCGGACGCGACCAGGCGCGGGGCCAGAGCCACGTCGGTCCGCACCGGGATGACCTGGTGCTCCACCTCGGTGGGCACTCGCTGCGCGATTACGGCTCGACTGGTCAGCAGCGCTCCGCGGCCATCGCGCTCCGACTGCTGGAACTCGAGACCCTGGCGGTGGCGCGCGCGGTTCGGCCGGCACTGCTGGTCGACGATCTCTTCGCGGCGCTCGATGCCACGCGACAGGCGCACCTCGCTGCACGGCTGATCGCGAGGCCGGGGCAGCGGATCGTCACGGCGCCGCGTGCGGAGGATGTCCCGGTGGAACTGGCCCTGCCCCGCTGGACCGTACGCGATGGCGTCATCACGCCGGGGGCGGGATGAGACGGCGCAAGGGATCGCCCGACGTGAATGTCCCCGCCGCGCCGGTGCCGTTCGCCGAAGCGTTGCAGTCGTGGGTCAAGCGGACGGGATTCGCGGGGCGGCTCGACCTGGCAGCCGTGGTGGATCGCTGGCCGGACGCGGTGGGCCCCCAGATCGCGGCAGCCACCCGGGCGCTGTCGGTGACACCCGACGGCACCCTGATGGTGCGGGTGGCGACCCACGCGTGGGCGACGGAACTGGGATTGATGACGCCGCGGATCCTGACGCGGTTGAATGGCTCCCGCAAGGGTCGCGTGGTGCGGGTACGCTGGATGGTTGGTCCACTGGACCAGCCCTGAACGCAACAGAAGCGAGGATACATGGCGAAGGACAACATCGGAACAGACGCGACGAACGGCTACGGCGCCGAGAGCATCACGGTGCTCAAGGGACTCGAGGCGGTCCGCAAGCGGCCGGGGATGTACATCGGCTCCACTGGCGAGAACGGACTGCACCACCTCGTGTACGAAGTGGTCGACAACTCGATCGATGAGGCCCTCGCGGGGCACGCGACCCGGATCGATGTCGTGATGCATCGCGACAACTCGATCACGGTGGTCGACGACGGTCGAGGCATTCCGGTCGACATCCACCCCACGGAAGGGATCCCGGGCGTGGAGCTGGCCCTCACGGTGCTCCACGCTGGCGGCAAGTTCGACAAGAATTCCTACAAGGTCTCCGGCGGACTGCACGGGGTCGGCGTCTCGGTCGTGAACGCCCTCTCCGAGAAGCTCACGGTCACCGTCGACCGGGACGGCGCGCGGCACCAGATGTCGTTCGTGCGCGGCCACACGGTCCAGAAGCTCACCGTGATCGGGATGGCGGCCGGAACCGGCACCACGGTGCACTTCAAGCCCGACCCGGAAATCTTCAATGTCCTCGAGTTCTCGTGGACGACCCTCGCGGATCGGCTCCGCCAGCTCGCGTTCCTCAACGGCGGCATCAACATCGTGCTCACCGACGAGCGCGGCGAGGCGCCGAAGACGGAAACGTTCTACTACAAGGGCGGCCTGGTGGAGTTCGTCTCCTGGCTGAACCGCAACAAGAAGGTGCTCCACCCGAAGCCGGTGCATTTCTCGGCCACGCGCGACGATGTCGACGTCGACATCGCCTTGCAGTACGAGGAGGGGTACAACGAGAACACCTTCACCTTCGTGAACAACATCAACACGCACGAAGGCGGCACGCACCTGACCGGTTTCCGGTCGGCGCTGACCCGCACCATCAACGACGTGGCCAAGAAGTCCTCGGCGATGAAGAAGGAGAGCTTCACGCTCAGCGGCGACGACGCGCGCGAAGGCCTCACCTGCGTGCTGCACGTCAAGGTGCGGGAACCGCAGTTCGAAGGACAGACCAAGACCAAGCTCGGCAACGGCGAGGTCGAGGGCATCGTGCGCGCCGTGGTCAACGAGCACCTCGGGCAGTTCCTCGACGAGAACCCGGCCGTGGGACGCGCGATTGTCGAAAAGGCAATCAGCTCGGCCCGCGCGCGCGAGGCGGCCCGGAAGGCGCGCGACCTGGTCCGCAAGAAGTCCGGGCTCGAGAACGCCGTGCTGCCAGGCAAGCTGGCCGACTGCTCGCTCGAGGATCCGTCACTCTGCGAGATCTACCTCGTCGAGGGCGACTCGGCCGGTGGCTCGGCCAAGCAGGGCCGCAATCGCTCGTTCCAGGCCATCCTGCCGTTGCGCGGCAAGATCCTCAACGTCGAGCGCGCCCGGATCGACAAGATCCTCGGCAACGAGGAAATCCGGTCGATGATCACCGCGATCGGTTGTGGCGTGCGCGAGGACTTCAAGATCGAGGAGGCGCGGTATCACAAGATCATCCTGATGACGGACGCCGATGTCGATGGCGCCCACATCCGGACGCTGCTCCTGACCTTCTTCTTCCGGCAGATGCCCGAGCTGATCGAGGCGGGATACATCTACATCGCGCAGCCGCCGCTCTACCGCGTGGCGAAGGGACGTGAGGAGTATTACGCCTACTCCGAGGAAGAGCGCGAAGGCTTCGCGAAGCGCCTCGAAGGAAGCAAGGGCAACGTGATGACCCAGCGCTACAAGGGCCTCGGCGAAATGAATCCCGAGCAGCTCTGGAAGACCACGATGGACCCCGACACCCGCACCATCCTGCGCGTCACGCTGGAAGATGCGGTCGAGGCATCCAAACTGTTCGACGAACTGATGGGCGACGACGTCGAGCCACGCCGGCAGTTCATCGAAGCCAACGCGAAGTACGTCAGCGTACTGGACGTGTAACGATCACTCGGTGATCGATCATCGACGATCGATCATCGATTCACAGGATCCCCGGCAGCGCTCCACCCCCCGTGCCGGGGCCCCAGTCATCCTCGTCGACGCCCTCCTCGCCGGCGAGCGCCTCACCGATCGGTTTCGCGGTGCCATCGTCGCGGACCTCGAGTTCGGCGAGCTGGAGCTCATCGAGGTCGGTGGGCGTCGTCAGGTCGTCCTCTGGGGCCGGGGCGGGTCGGCGCGGGCCAACGCCCAGCAGCCAGGCAAGAAACGCGAGGGCGAACGCCCCAAGAATCCAGTTGCTCATCACTCTCCTCCATAACGTTGCTCGCCGTCACTGCTCACTCGCCACGCGATCAGCGGCAGCGGGGTGATGCGGTCGTGGCCGATCGTGATCGCCTCGCGCACTGATGCCGCGGCTGCGCTGGCGGCTTGCGCGCTCCGGGCGTGGATCACAGCAAGGATGTCGCCGCGACGGACCGTCGTCCCCGGCTTCGCAAACACCTCGAGCCCCACGTCCGGGAGCACATCGTCGCTCGCCACCCGGCGTCCGCCGCCGAGTTCGATGATCACCCGGCCAAGTGCGCGCGGTTCGACCAGGGCGACAATGCCGTCGCCATCGGCACGAAGTTCGTGCTGAATCGGCGCCCGCGGAAGAAGCGCGGGATCGTCCACCACTGCGGGGTTGCCGCCCTGGGCTTCGATCAGCCGACGCAGCACATCGAGGGCAGCGCCCGAATCGATCGAGTCCATGAGCTTGGCGCGGGCCGCGGCGGGAGTGGCATCGAGCCCCGCAAGCATCAGCATCTCGGCACCCAGTGCCAGCACGACCTCCATCAGGTCGGCGGGCCCCTCGCCCTTGAGGCCCTGGATCGACTCCACCACCTCGAGCGCATTGCCGCAGGCCACTCCCAGCGGACGATCCATCGCGGTCACGAGCGCCACCGTGGGACAACCTCGCGCCTCCCCGAGCGCGATCATCGTGCGCGCCAGTTCGAGCGCGCGCGATTCCTCGGGGAGGAACGCCCCCGAGCCGATCTTCACGTCGAGGACCAGGCCCGTGAGCCCTTCGGCCAGCTTCTTCGACATAATGCTTGCGCTGATCAACGGGATCGATTCGACAGTCGCCGTGACATCACGCAGGGCGTACAGCCGGCGATCCGCCGGCGCGATCTCTTCGGTCTGCCCGAGCATCGCGGCACCGATGCGCCGGACCTGCGCCTCGGCGTCTCGCAGCGAGAGGCCGGTGCGGAAACCGGGAATCGCCTCGAGCTTGTCGAGCGTTCCGCCGGTGTGTCCGAGGCCTCTCCCCGACATCATTGGCACCAGGACGCCGCACGCGGCCAGCATCGGCGCGAGCAGGAGGGATGTCTTGTCGCCCACGCCACCAGTCGAGTGCTTGTCGACGCGCGGGCGGGTTTCTCCGTCGAAGTGGAGGCGATCACCGGAATGCAGCATCGCATCGGTCAGGGCGGAGAGCTCTGCCGTGGCGAGTCCGCGAAAGAAGATCGCCATCGCGAGCGCTGCCATCTGGTAGTCCGGCACATCGCCCGTGGCGTAGTGCCCGATGAGGGTTCGCCACTCGTCACCGGTAAGCGTGCCACCATCTCGCTTGCGTTCAATCAGGCGTGGAACGACCATTCATCCTCGGGCCGTGTGGCCCAGTCTCCACAGGAACGAACTATGCGCACTCGCCTTCACCCGCTTGTCGCCACCGTTGGCGCCCTGGTCCTGTTCGCCGTCCTCCCCGCCGGGGCCCAGGGCAGCGCGCTGGAACGTGGCGCTGCCGCGATGCGCGACCACAACTATCTGGGCGCCAGGCGCGAACTCGAAGCGGCGGTCAGGGCCGACCCCGACAACTACGAGGCCAACTGGCGCCTCGCGATGACCCTGGTCAACATCGGCCAGCAGACGCCGGACGAGGAAAAGAGTCCGGCCCGCGACACCCTCTACGCCCTGGCCGAAAGCTACGCTCGTCGAGCGGTTGTGGCGAAGCCTTCCGGTGCTGACGGACATTTTGCCCTCGGCACTGCCGTCGGCCGCGCGTCGCTGACGATGGGGACCCGCGACCGCATCAAGCGCGCCGCCGAGATCTACCACGAAGCCCAGAACGCCATTGAACTGAACCCCGAACACGATGGGGCCTACCACCTGCTCGGTCGCTGGAATGCCGAGATCATGGGGCTGTCCGGGCTCGAGAAGTTCTTCGCGAAGACCTTTCTCGGCGCCGAGATCTTCGACCGGGCCTCGTGGGATCAGGCCGAGATCAACCTCCGCAAAGCTGTGACGATCGACCCCACCCGGATCTTTCACCGGCTCGATCTCGCGAAGGTCCTGGTCGATCGTGAGCGATGGCACGATGCCAGGGCACAGATCGACACCATCATGACGCTCGCACCAGTCGAGCCGCTCGACCTCCGCTACCGCCGGGAGGCGCAGCAACTCGGCGTCCAGGTCTCGGGCCACATCAAGCCGTGACGGTGTCGTCCGACGCAAAGGAAGCGGCAAGCCTGCGCCAGCAAATCGAGCGGGCGAATCGCGCCTATTACGAGCAGGATGCGCCGGAAATCACCGATGCCGAATACGACCTGCTGTTTCGTCGATTGCAGGCGCTGGAAGCTGCGCACCCCGACCTGGCGACTCCCGATTCGCCGACGCGGCGGGTGGGCGGGAGTCCCGCCTCGTCCCTGCCGAAGCACGTGCATCGCCGACCGATGCTTTCGCTGGCCAACGCGTTCTCGGATGAGGAGCTGACGGCCTGGGAAGATCGCAATGCCCGCCTTGCCCCCGCCGTGCGGGAGGCAGGATACGCGCTCGAGGTGAAGATCGATGGAACAGCGGTCTCGCTCACCTACCGTGACGGGCAGCTCATCACGGGCGCCACGCGTGGCAACGGGAGCGTGGGCGAGGATGTCACCGCAAACCTGCGCACGGTCGACGACATCCCGCTGGCACTCACGGGCACGGGATGGCCGCAGCTGATGGAGGTTCGCGGCGAAGTGTATTTCGCCCACGTGGCCTTCACGAAGCTCAACGCGCAGCGACTGCGCGACGACGAGCCCCCGTTCGCGAACCCCCGCAACGCCGCCGCTGGCGCGCTGCGCCAGCTCGACCCGGCCGTTACCCGCAGCCGGCGGCTCCGCTGTTTCGCATTTCAGGTCGAGGCCATCGAGGGCGCGCTCCGCCTGCCCAGTCATCACGCGATGCTGGAGACGCTGACGAACTGGGGCTTTCAGGTCGAACCGCATCGCACGTTGTGCACCGACCTGGCCGAGGTCCTCACCGCAATCACGCGCCTCGAAGCGGAGCTGCCTCACCTGCCGTTCGACGCCGACGGAGTCGTGGTGAAGGTCGATCGACGCGACCTGCAGGAAGAATTGGGGACCATCTCCGATCGCGAACCGCGCTGGGCCATCGCGCGAAAGTTTGCCCCGGAGATCGCCGTCACGCGGTTGCTCGACATCAAGGTGAATGTGGGCCGGACCGGCGCCCTTTCGCCGTGGGCAGAACTGGAGCCGGTGGAGCTGGGCGGAGTCACCATCAGTTCGGCGACGCTCCACAATGAAGACCAGATCGCGCAGAAGGACATCCGGATCGGGGACTGGGTCGAAGTCGTGCGCGCCGGAGAAGTGATCCCGCAGGTTGTCGGTCCGTTGCGCGACAGGCGCGATGGCAGCGAGCGGCCGTTCGCACCGCTCACCCACTGCCCGGTCTGCGGCACAGCAAGCGTCCGCGAACCGGGTGAGGTCGCGCGCTACTGTCCCAACGTGCTCTGTCCGGGGCGACTCCTCGAGGGCATCGTGCACTTCGCGTCGCGCGATGCGATGGACATTCGTGGTCTGGGTGGCGAGCGCGTCAGGCAACTGCTCGATGCCGGGTTGATCCGTGACGTGTCGGATCTCTACCATCTCACCACCGAACAACTCGAGGAACTGGAACGCTTCGCCGAACAGTCGGCGGCGCAACTGGTTGCGGCCATCGCCGCATCGCGCCGGCAACCGCTCTCGGTCCTGCTCTTCGGGCTCGGGATCCGCCACGTCGGAAAAACCGTGGCGCAGGCACTGGCTCGCGGATTCGGATCGCTCGCGGTCCTCCGCGCGGCGACCGCAGAAGAAATCGCGGCCGTGCCCGGGGTCGGCCCGACCATTGCCAGCGCCGTACGAGCCTACTGCGACGATCCCGCTTCGTCGGGATTGCTCGACCGGCTGGTGGCGTGTGGCCTCACGACCGATGAGCCGCGTGATGCACCGGTCGAGGGGCCGCTCTCGGGCGAAATCGTCGTGCTGACCGGCTCGCTGCCCACGCTCTCTCGCTCCGAGGCCTCGCGGGCCATCTCGGCCGCTGGCGGTACCGTCACGGGCAGCGTGAGCAAGAAGACCACGCTGGTGGTCGCCGGCGCCGACGCGGGAGAGAAGCTCGAGAAGGCCCGCAAACTCGGGGTGACGGTCGTGGATGAGGCCGAGCTCTTGCGGCGACTCGCCCCCGGGACCTAGCTTCGCCAACCTCGCCAACCCGGTCGCCAATGCCCAGTTTCACGATCGCACCCGAATCCCTCCACCGCCTCCGGCAACGGCTCCAGGTCGCCGGGGCGAGCACGGCGGCCGACATCCTCCAGGACGCAGGATTCGCGACTGGCGAGGCACTCAACGACCTCTGGCGCAACCAGATTGCCGCGCATACCGGACTCGACGATGCCGGTCGACTCGATATCCGCTGGTTCGGACCGCTGCTCGACGAGGTCTGCGTGGAACTGGGGTGGGGTTCGCTCACGGTGACACCGCTGGGTGATCGCGCGGTGCTGTTCGAGGGTGGCGAATGGGCCGAGGCAGAGCCAGGCAGTAGCGAACACCCGGCCTGTCACTTCACCTGCGGGCTCTTTGCCGCGTTTCTCACGGCGCAGGCGGGCGCGCCGATGTCGGTGCTGGAAGTGGAGTGTCGCTCTTCGGGTCAGAATGTGTGCCGCTTCCTCGCGGGCTCCACCGCGATGCTGGCCACCGTCTACGACGTCCTGGCTGCGGGGCGGTCGTGGCGGGAGGCCTTCGACCCGACCGAGCTGCCGCCCGCCTGATTCAGCCCTCCAGCCAGCCTCGCAGGTCTGGACGCGTCACCAGTTCCCCACCCTCGACGATTTCCCGGTCCCACGGGAGCACGATCGCCTTCGCGGTCTCGAAGGCGTGAAAATCCGGCTGCCACGGCCCGGTCTTGAACGAGATCGCCGTGCGGATATCGGCGGGTCGGACTCCACCGAGGGCGTGCAGCGCGAGCTTGATGGTGTCACCCGTGTCGCACGTCTCATCCACGAGCAGCACCCGGCGTCCCGCCAGCGCGGCAGAAGGCTCGGAGGTCACCTCGAGGTGCGAATCGCCCCCCACCCGGCCGATGCCGATGGCGGAAAAGTCGCGTTGCAGAATGGTGGCGATGATCGCGGCGGGAATCACGCCGGCCTTGGCGATCCCGACGATGACCTCGGGATCGTATTCGCGCGCCACGCGAAGGGCGAGTGCCCGGCAGAGTTCACCGAAGAAGGCCCAGTCGACCTCCAGCGCTTCGCGGGTTGGTTCCGGTCGGAGACGCGGCACGGAGACCTCAGGCGTGGAAGGACGAAAGGCATCGGCAGGCAGGTGCAAGCTACCCCGGTGACGAGCGACCTGCCAATCGCGTTGCCCAGCCCGCCGGCGGGGCCTAGGTTTCGGGCAATGTCCCACGCACCCCGCACGGCACACCTATGAGCTGGTGGAAGCGAATCCTCACGGGTGAGGACGCTGCCCTCAAGCCGCAGCGCCTCGACTACCTGAACGAGGGGCTCGCGCTGGAGCGTCAGGGCGATTTCGAAGGCGCCGTGACCTCCTACCAGCTGGCGTTGCGTGACGAGCCCAGCAGCGTGAAGGTGCTGCAGTACATTGCCATCGCGCTCTCGAAGACGTCACGCCACGAGGAAGCAATCCGCCACTATCGCCGCGCGCTCGAGCTCTCGCCGGAACTCCCGGGCGCGCATTACGGGCTCGCGTTCCTGCTGTTGCGACGCGGTGACACGGCCCGCGCCGCGGATCATCTCCGGGCCTTCCTGGCGAAGCCACCACGTGACCCCGAGATGGCACGATGGGTGGGCCACGCGCGCGAAACGCTCGAACGCCTCGCTGCGCCGCCGCAGGGCACTCCGGCGTGAGACACACTTGGCTGTGTGGTCTGCTGATCGGGGTCGCGGCGTGCAGCGCCCTTCCCGTGTCGGGCGATGGCATCGTGGCACTGGAGCTCCGCACGAAACCGCCCGTCACACTCAAGCTGGGTGAATCGCTCACGCTGCAGGCCCGCGCGCTCAGCCAGCAGGGTGATTCCGTGGCCGCCGACGTGCGCTGGCTCACGCCCGACACCACGGCGGTCGCGCTCGATTCAATCACCGGGGTTGTGCGCGCACTGGTGGGCACGGGAACCGCCCGGGTGCAGGCGCACGTGGGGACCCTGCGCTCGGATCTGCTGTCGATCACCCTCCAGCCATGAATCCGGCAACGCTCAACGAGCTGTTCTTTGGCGCGATCGACCGCGCCGGAGAACACCCAGTGATCCTGCGCGTCAAGCGCGACGGGCACTGGATCCCGCTCTCCCCCGCCACCGTGCTGCAGCGTGTGCACCACCTGCATTGCGGGCTCCGGGAGCTGGGGCTGCAGCGGGGCGACCGGATGGCAATCCTCTCGGAGAATCGCCCGGAGTGGGCCATTGCCGATTACGCCTGCCTGACCGCCCGGCTCGCGGATGTCCCGGTGTACCCCACCCTCCCGGCGCATCAGGCGGGCTACATCCTCCAGAACTCGGGCGCACGTGGGGCGTTCGTTTCCACCCGCGAGCAGCTGGCGAAGGTGCTCGAGTGCCGGGCGTCCACTCCGGCGCTGGAACATCTGGTGCTGTTCGACGACGGCGAGGTGCCTGACGGAGTGATCGGGCTGCGAGAGCTGGAGGCACTCGGTGCCGCAGCGGCCTCGAAGTACCCCGCGTGGCGAGCGGAAGCGCTGGAGGTCGTGCCCGACGACCTGGCCACGTTGATCTATACTTCAGGCACCACCGGCGACCCCAAGGGCGTGATGCTCACCCACGGCAACATCACGAGCAATGTGGTGGCGTCGCTCCAGGTCCTTTCGATCACCGCAGAAGACGAATGCCTGTCGTTCCTGCCGCTCTCGCACATCTTCGAACGGATGGTGGGGCATTACACGATGCTGCAGGCCGGCACCGTGATCAACTACGCGACCAATATGGAATCGCTGCTCACCGAAATGGGCGAGGTCCATCCCACGATCCTGGCATCGGTCCCGAGGCTGTACGAGAAGATCTACGCTGGCACGGTCGACAAGGCGCTCTCGGCGGGCGGGCTGACCCGGGCAATCTTTGAATGGGCAGTGAGCACGGGCAAGGAACGCCTGGAGTACACCCTCAACCAGCGCCGCGTGCCGCCGGGACTCGCGCTCGCCTATCGCGTGGCATCGATCCTGGTGTTTTCGAAGCTCCACGCGCGGCTCGGCGGCAAGCTGCGATTCTTCGTCTCCGGCGGCGCGCCGCTCAACCCCGACATCTGCCGCTTCTTTCTGGCCGCGGGCCTGCCGATTCTCGAGGGGTACGGGCTAACCGAAACATCGCCAGTGATGACGGTGAATACCTTCGAACTCCTCAAGCCTGGTACTGTTGGGCGCCCGATTCCCGGCGTCGAGATCATCATCGCGCCGGACGGCGAGATTCTCACCCGCGGGCCCAACGTGATGAAGGGGTATTACAACAATCCCGCGGCCACCGCCGAGGCGATCGACGCCGACGGCTGGTTCCACACTGGCGATGTCGGGGTGATCGATAGCGATGGGTGCCTCCGGATCACCGACCGCAAGAAGGACCTGATTGTCACCGCCGGGGGCAAGAACATCGCCCCGCAGCCGATTGAAGCGCTGCTCAAGACCAACAAGTTCTTCCTGAATGCTGTGATGCTGGGAGACAAGCGCAAGTTTCCGATCATGCTGCTGGTCCCCAACCGCAAGGCGGTGAAGCAGTGGCTGGCAGCCAAAGGGAAATCGCTGGCGGATGATGAGCCGATCGGCGCGATCCCGGAAGCGCGGGACAAGCTGGAGCGAGAGGCGCGCAAGGAACTCCGCGACCTCGCGCATTTCGAGATGCCGAAGAAGTTCCTGATCATCGAGCACGATTTCACGATTGAGGGCGGCGAGCTCACGCCCAAGATGTCGATTCGCCGCAAGGTGGTCGAGGACCACTACCGCGACGAGATCGAGGCGCTCTTTACCGACGACTGACGCGCCTAGCGCCGCCTGGCCACCCAGAGTTCGTCGGCAGAGGCTAGGGTTTCCACCGCGGCCGACTCCGCCGGCCCCGCCCCAACCCCGACCGCCCGCAGCCCCGGCAGCACACTGCGCACCGCCTGTTCGCACCAGTCGGCGGCATCCGCACCGAGCACGACGCCGCGCAACGCCTGCGCCTTGATGGGCCACGCGGCGCTGGTGATCACCGAAAGTTGCTCCCCGGGCTCCAAGGACTGCGGGGGATTCACGGCCACCAGCGAGACCCCGCCCAGGAGCACACCCAGCGGCTCGGCAAGCGCGCCGGCCGCACCGGCAAGCGCAACCCACCCTCCCGGGCCAGAGAGGCCGAGCAGTGCCGCGACCGATTCGGCATCGCAGGGCATCGTGCCCTCGCTGCGCCAGCCGTCACCAAAGTCTGGCACCCCATCGCGCCAGTCCGTGCTCCATCCGCAGATGGGGCAGCCGAGATGACCGGCCAGCACACGCCGCCCATCCATCTGGTCGGGGAGCAGGACGAGAAACGCTTCCTCGTGTGATGCCGGACACCGGAGATGATCGGTCAGCTCGATGTGCACGCGGCTACGGCCTGAACTCGACCCAGGTCATCGCTCCAGGCTTCACCACCACGCGTCGAGAGATGCGGCGACCGTTGATGACGACGAAGAGATTGTGGACACCCGCCGGCACATCGGTGAGGGCAAACTGCTCACCATACACGGGGTGCGGGCGGTTCCTCGGGCCGTATGTCTCCGCAAAGACGAATGGTGTCTCGGCAGGGAACGGCTTGCGCGCACCATAAACGTGCGCCTGTTGAATCGGGACGCCGAGTGAGTCGACCACGGTGCCAGCGATGATCCCGGTGCCGGGCGGCGTTCTCATTCATGACGCATCGGGCAGCCTGCTCGGCGCCATCGGCATCTCCGGCGATACATCGGACAATGACGAGATCGCAGCCGTCGCCGGCATCGAGGCGGC
>JAZJZU010000061.1:19196-35705 GCA_040389605.1 Gemmatimonadota bacterium | reverse complement strand
ACGGTGCCAGCGATGATCCCGGTGCCGGGCAGCGGCGTGATCCAGAGTTCCGGGTTGGTGGTATAGGCCGGGTAGCGATTCAGGGAATCGACGATGGGCTTGATGGAGTCCGTGGGCGCGACGTGGACCTCGAGGTGCATATGGTCGTTGGTGGCCCGACCGGTGTGGCCCACCTCGGAAATGATGTCGCCGCGCGCCACCCGATTGCCGACTGCCGTGCGAAGTTTCGAGTTGTGGTAGTACACCGAGAAGACGAAGTACCGCTTTCCGGCGACCGTCAGCATCGAGTCGTGACGGATCGACACCGTGAGGGCACCGCGCTCGGCCGGGCCGGCGTAGACAACGGTACCGGCTCCAATGGCGTGCACCAGCGTCCCGTCGGGGTTGTTGAACTCGATGCCCTGATGCGGCTGGAAGAAGCCGCCCATCGTCGATCCCCAGCGATAGGTCTGATCGGGACGATCGTTGTCGGCGTGCCCGATCGGCCGGGCAAACCAGGGCGACCAGTTCTTGTCGCTACCGGCAACCGGGCCACGTGCAGGCACCAGACCAATCGGCTCGTTGGCGATGGGCGTTCCCACCAGCCGCTGCGTCACGTGGCAGCGTGCCGATGCATCACCCCGCGCCGCGCGCAGGCAGGGGCCGAGCGGAAACGACGCAACGCGATTGCCCAGCAGCTGGAGCTCGAGTCGATCCGGCGATGGGGTTGGCTGCGCGGCGAACCCGAGAAGGTATTCGTTGGGGAGCACCTCGAGGGCCGTATCGGCGGGGCCTCGGGCAGCAGGGCCCACGGGATCGCCGAATGCAGTCCAGTGCGCGCCATCGTCGGTCGTGACCTGCAGTCCATCGGCCGTGGCGATCGCCACGGTGTCGCCGCGAACCACAATGCCGTTGGGTGCGACGTACTGCCACTCGGGTCCCAGCTGCGAAAAGGTCCAGTTTTTCCAGCTCTTCCCGCCGTCCAGCGAAAGGCCCCAGCCATTGCCGATGGTGCCGTACCAGACCTGGCCGCGCGTTCCGAAGGCGATCGAGTTCACGAAGTTCATCGAGATCGACGTGGCGCTGGTATCGCTGACGTGCCGCTGAAGCGGCTCCTGTGCTCTCGCGACGAAGATCCCACGGCCGTAGGTGCCCACCCAGCGCGCGCCGTCCGGCGCACGATGGGTCGTCAGCGCGACGGTGGGGATCCCCGCCGAATCCGGCAGTTGCACCGGGTGCTGCGCGGGACCGCCCCGGGTGGGCTGACGAACCTGGGCCGGCAATGGCGCGACGAACACGAGCAGGGCGGCAGTCACCAGTCGGCGCAGCATCATCGTGAAGCCCCCAGGCGAATCAGCTCGATCTGCACGTTGGGTGGTTGTGTCGCTGCGAACTGGATTGCAGCGGCGACGTCATCGGGGCAGAGCATCTCGGCCCGATTCGGCAGGTCGGTGCGACGATCGGGGTCGAGCGGATCCCACACGGCGGTATTGGTCGCGCCCGGCGAGATCAGGGTGCAGCGCACGCCGCTGTCGCGGCACTCCTCGAGCAGCACCTCGTGCAACCCGCGCGCGCCAAACTTGCTGGCGGCGTAGGCGGCGTTGCCCGGGAGGGCGTGCCAGTCGGCAATGCTGCCGATCAGCACGTGCACGCCGGATCCTCGCGCGATCATTGCCGGGAGGAAATGGCGTGCCACGGCGAGCGGCGCCTCGAGATTCACCGCCAGCTGTTCGCGCAGCAGTTCATCGGTGGTTTCCGCGAGCGGTGCGAGCAGGAACGCCCCGGCATTGCTGACGATGATATCGGGCGTCCCGGCGGCCGCGCTGGCTTCCTCCAGCGCGCGACGACGATCCGCGGGATCGGCCAGATCGACCCGGATGTCCACTGCGCCGGCAAGCGGAGGCATCGCGCTGCGGGCCATCCGGACCACGCGCGCACCGGTGGCCGCAAAGCGCAGCGCGGTGGCGGCACCAATGCCGCGTGAGGCGCCGGTCACGAGCACGGTCAGGGCAGTCACATCAGTCTCCCGTGTATTCAACGAAGTTCCGGGGTGTCTCCCAGAGCCGCACGCAGGTGAGGCGCCCCGCCGGAATCAGCGGCGCGAGCTGCTCCCAGATATAGATGGCAATGTTCTCGGCTGAGGGAAGGCGCGAGGCGAACCAGGGGACATCGAGATTCAGGTTGCGATGGTCGAGCTGCGCGTGGACGTGCCGATCGAACAGCACGCGAAGAATGCCCACGTCGACCACATACCCCGTCTCGGGATTGACTTCACCCTCCACGCACAGCTCCACTTCGTAGTTGTGGCCGTGAAAGTTGGGATGGTTGCACGGCCCGAACGTGGCGCGATTCCACTCGTCAGACTGGGCGGGGTTGTGCAGTCGGTGGGCGGCATTGAAATGCACGCGACGGACAACGAGGGCGCGGGGCATTGATGGGATCCCGGGTGAACGAGCGGCGGCAGGGAGGTGTATTTCGAAGCCCGTGGAGAAACGCTTTGGCACCCTCTCCCTGTCGTCCGTCTTCCCCCGAGGGGCGTGGCGTCGGACCTGGAATGTGGGCCCATCCTCGGACCTGTTGGCTCGAAACGTTGGTTCCCTGCCACCGTCCGCCCACCGCTATAATATGGGTTCGACTCACGGCGGTCAACGCGACTTCCCTATGGTACACCGGAGTGGCCTCGATGTTCGAACTTCTGCTCGGCGCAGTGCTCCTGGTGGCCTGGGGAGTGCTCCAGTTTGCGGTGCAACCCGCCACCGGAGTCTACCACATCCTGCTCGCCGCAGGCGTGATCTTCGTGGTCCGCGGCATCGTGAAGTCGCCCTGGGGCAATCCTGCCTCGGGCGACCTCTAGCGAAAGACGCTCGCGACCCGCTTCGCGGCCGCCTCGAGCACGGCGGGTGCGGCCACCAGCGACAGCCGGAGCCACCCTGCCCCGCCCGCCCCGAAACCACTGCCGGGCGTGAGAATGATCCCCTCACGATCGATGAGGGCGTTGGTGACTTCCCAGTCGGTCATCCCCTCCGGCGTGCGGAACCAGAGATACATCCCGCCTGACGGCCCGTCGACGGCGTGTCCGCCAGCCGCGAAGCCGGCGCACGCTGCTTCGATTCGCGCCTGGTATCCCGCACGCAGCTGACCGGAGAGTTCCTCAGCCCGCTCGTAGGCCATTGCGCCGGCAAGCTGGATCACCGTCGGCGCGCCATACCCGACCAGGTTGCGGAAGCCGTTGAGCGCCCGGCAGAACTCGGCGCTTCCGACGACCATCCCGAGCCGAAGCCCAGCCATCGAGAAGTTCTTGGACCCGGAATGAATCTCGATCGCCCAGTCCAGCGCACCCGGCACCTGCAGTACGCTGGGTGCAGGCTCGCCCACGAAGGTGAGCTCACTGTAGGCAAGGTCGCTGATAAAGATCAGTTCATTGGCGCGGGCAAACTCCACCGCCTCGGCGAGCTTCGCGAGCGTTGTGGTGGCACCCGTCGGGTTATTGGGGAAGTTGAGCACGAGCAGCTTGGCACGCCGGCGAACTTCCTCAGGCACCGCCTTCAGGTCCGGCCACCAGTTCCCTTCCTCCGACACCGGCAGCGCCACAGTCTCGGCGCCGGCCGACATCGCGGCGCGCTCGTAGACCGGGTAGGCCACGTCGGTGACCAGCACCACATCGCCTTCCTCGCAGAAGGTCGAGACGATATGCGCGAGTGCCTCCTTGGAGCCGGCCGTCGGCACCAGTTCGGCCACGGGGTCGACAGTGACGCCAAAGCGTCTCTGCAGGTAGTCGGCAAAACTCTTCTTGAAGGTGAGGTCGCCGGTGAAGTTGGGATAGCCGTGGCGCGAGGGGTCACGCGCCGCTGCGGCGAGCGCGTCGATGATCGGGGTCGGCGTCGGCTGGTCGGGCGAGCCGAGCGAGAGGTCGATGACCGAGGCCCCCGTGGCGAGTCGGGCCCGCTTCTTCTCCGCGAGGGTCGCAAACACGTACGGCGTGATGGCACGAAGGCGGGCAGTCGGGAGTAGCACGGAGACTCGCAGGTGCGTGGGAACGGTGGATTCGGCGCCGGATATTGGCGGAGCCCCGTTCGGGACGCAACGACGGGCCCGTCAGAATCTTACCAGATCGGGGCGGAGTTGCACGGCTTCGCGCAGGTAGACGTGCCGGGGGGTCTCGGCGCGCCAGCGTCGCTCGACGTGGACCAGCACCCGGAGACAGCGCGGCATCCCGCCGGGCACGGCGATTTCCTGCATACAGAGCAGCGGGACGCTGGACCAACCCGCCCGACGCGCCGTCTCGGCCGGAAACGCCGCGGTCAGGTCCGGCGTGACGGTGAAGATGGCACTGATCACTTCACGATCGAGAACGCGGTTCTCCCGACGCACGGCATCGAGCAGCTCCAGCACGGCCTCCCGGATCGCCTCGGGTTCGTCTGCGGCCACGGTAATTGCGCCACGAATGGCTCGCACCGTGGGCACATCGAGCACCCGGTGCACCCAGCGGGGGATCACGCGGCCGCCACGGCACGTGCCGCGCTGGCGATCACCACGAAGCGAGTGGAATTGTCGGGATGGTCCGCAATCTCGCGAGCGAGGATCGTGAGCCCGTAGCGCTCGGCCGCTTCCGCTCCGGCGATCGCGGCGCGCGTGTAGTCGCGGTCGGCGGCGATGCTTCGTGCGGCCCCGGCGGTATCCTCCACGGCCCGCGCGGCCAGGCCGTGTGCGGCCAGCCAGGCGGCGCACTGCGCCAGCGCCGCCGGATGACTCTCGACCCAGCGGATCCGGCCTAGCTCCGAGCCGGGGAGCGCGAGCAGGCAGTGACGGATCGGGAAGGTCGCTTCGCGCACCACGGTGAGCCCGCTGGCCGCGGCAAGTGCGTCGGCCGCTTCTCCACCGGCAGGATTCCGAGGTCAGCGTTTCCCTGTGTCACGGCGCGGATCACTGCCGCGAAATCGCTCTTCCCCTCGGTGCGAGAGCCAGGGAAAAGATCGCGAGCGGCGATGTGCGAGAACGCACCGGGTACACCCTGATAGGCAATCCGAATCACAACCACCTCCACAAACGAAAAAGCCCCCTCGATGGTCGAGGAGGCTGCGGGTCCTGGTGCGTCGCTGGTTTGCTAGCGCGTGCGCCGGTGCCCGACCTCCTCAGTGAGGAAGGCCGTAAAGCGATAGGCGAAGGCAAACTGGGCGCGGATCATTGTGACGGAGCTTACCGCGCCGCTGCCGACCGCGTCAAGGGGCCAGCCGCCCGGCTCACGGGAGCAGGTTTCCCGGGGCCAGCAGCCCGTCCGGATCGAGGGTGCGCTTGAGGGCCAGCATCGCTTCCACCTGCACCGGGCTCAGCTGCAGCGGGAGCCACCGCTGCTTGATCTTGCCGATGCCGTGCTCTGCCGCGACGGTGCCACCCATCGCGATCACTTGCGTGAGCGTCTCGTGCAGCACCCGATCGACGGCCTCGATCTCCTCGGGTGTCCTGCAGATGAAGTTGAAGTGCGGGTGTCCGTTGCCCGCGTGGCCGAAGATCGTGGGATTGTCGACACCGTGTCGCGCCGCGACACCACGCGCCATTGCGATCGCCTCCGGGAGCCGAGCAAATGGCACGGCCCAGTCGGTGCCGACGCGAATTCCTCCGGTGGCACGGTGCCGTGCACCGTACTCGCCGAGCACGGCCGGCACGGCGTGGCGCAGGCGGCGGGCGGTCCGGATCGACGCGTCACTGTCGAACACCATCACCGCGTCCGCCTGCGCGTGAAAGCGCTCCGCGAGTGCGAGCCAGCCGTCGAAGTCGGCGTCCTCGTCGCCTCGCGTTTCTTCTTCCGTGTACACCAGCGCCGAGCCGCTCCACTGCCCGCCGCCCTCCTCCGCGCGCACGACCTCGAGGGCACCGCTGTCGAGGAATTCGAGGCATCGCGGATGCATCGTGCCCGCATCCATCGCACGTCGTGCAGCCACGACGAAGCCGAGGGCCTCCTGTTCATCTCCGAAGGGAATTCCCAGCCCGGTGACTTTCTCGGGAAGCGGGAGCAGATCGAGTTCGGCGCCAACGATCACGCCGAGCGTTCCTTCACTGCCGATGAACCAGTCGATTGGATCCTGCGTGGGGATATAGCCGACAGTGTTCTTCTCCAGGCGACTGCGACGAAACTCCATCTCGCGGCCGTCGGCGAGCACCACCGACAGGGCGCGCACGTGACGTCGCGTGGCACCGTAGCGTAGCGAGCGCGCTCCGGAGGCGTTGCAGGCGATTGCGCCGCCGAGCGAGGCCTCCTCCTCGCTGGTGGGATCGGGCGCGAAGAGGAGCTGCTGCTCCGCGAGGCCGCGCTTCAGCTGCGCCACGCCAATACCCGGGCCCACCCGCACGAAGCCCGCGTCGGGATCCACCGTCACAACCTGATCGAGCCCTCGAAGGGAGAGCAGGATGCCGCGATCGGTAATCGCGGCGGCCGTCATACTGCTCTGGCCGCCGGCCGAGGTCACCGGCGTGCCGTCGGCAGTTGCCTGCTTGAGGAGCTCCACGACTTCGCGCACCTCGGTCGGGCGCGCGACCGCGTCGGGGACCATCTCCAGTCCGGAGGCGTCGGCACTGAATGCCTGGCGCACGGCCGGGTCGCGCGAGAGTATCGACTCACTCATCGATCAGATCTCCCAGTTCGAAAGCAGCACGCCGGTCGCCGCCGGCTCGGGGTACTTTGCGAGCGTGAGCCGAAGATCGGTCCACTGTACCCGGTAATGCTCCGCGACGAGCGCCGCATAGAAATCGGTAAAACGGCTCTGACACCGGACCGAGCAATGCGGCAGCGACATCGCGGCCGCTTCCCGCTCGACCGCAAAGACCGCCGCAAGCGCGCTGGCGGTATCCGGCGCGGCCAGCTTGAGAATTCGCAGGTCGGCCACGCCTTGCCCCTGCGCAAGCGGAGCAGTGTGCCAGAGTGCAAACGCACGCAGGGCCCCGCCAGCCTCGTGGAGCAGCGTCACGTCGCCGAGGTGCATCTCCTGGGTGAGTTCGATCTCCCGGGTGAAGTCCACGCCGCCGCCGATCCGGCCAGCAAGCTGCCTGCATTGCTGCAGCACGGCACTGCGTTCGTCGGCCGCGAGTGACGAGAGCCGCACGCCGGCGGCGCTATCCGCACGCGGGCGGTCGCGTTGCAGCGTGATCGTGAGCGGCGCCGGCACAAAGCCGAGTCGTGAATAGAAACCGATGTTCTCGATGGTGCGAGGCATCGTTTCGAGACCGATGGTCTGCGCCCCCTCCGATTGAAGCCAGGCGACACCAGCGAGCACGATGCGCTGTCCGAGTCCCTGCCCCTGACGGTCGGGCCGCACGGCGAGCGGGCCCATCCATCCCTCGCTCCCCGATCGGTGCACGATGTTGAAGGCGATCAGTTCGCCGCGACTGTCGCGCCAGACCATCGCACCGGCACCGGCATCGGCAACGGCGTACTTCCAGATGACGTTGTTGAGGTAGGGTACGCGAACCCCCGCGAGGCCGTCCTTGCGGTAGCGATCGGTGAAGGCGTCCGAAAAGAGCCGATTCAGCGCGTCGATGTCCCGAAACTCCACCTGCGCGGGTCCCGTCACGGTCCGATCAGGCCGCCACATCACCCACCCCAGGAAGTTCTTCGGTGGCCGTGGTCACCCCGCGCTCCACATCGTAGCTCATCCGGATCACCCGGTCGAAGGCATCCTGCATCCCTTCCACGTGCGTGATCAACACCACCTGCGGGAACCGATCGGAAAGCGCCCGGAGCAGGTCGAGCACCGAGGCGCGGCGTTCCTCATCGAGCGAGCCGAAGATCTCATCGAGCACGAGCAAGGAGAGCGGCTGCCCGGCGCGTTCGGCGATCATCTGCGAGATCGCGAGCCGGAGTGCCAGGTTCACGACATCTTCCTCGCCACCCGAGATCACCGTCTTTGCTTCGCCATCCTCGACGATGGTCGGAAGATACGATTCGTCGAGGTCGAGATCGGGGTAGCGGCCCCCGGTCAGATCGTCGAGCAACCGCGACGCGCGCTCGGCGAGTTCGGGCCGCAACTGCAGGTTGAGCTCGTGACGCAGGTCGCTGAAGGCGCGATCGAGCTCCTGCAGGATGCCCAGCCTGGCCCCGAGCCGTGTGGCCGCCTCGGCCTTGGCGGCCCGATCGGCCTTGCGTGAGAGCGCGGTGGAGCGTTGCCGCTCCCCGCCCTCCACCAGGGAGGTTGCGCGCGCCACCGCCACTCGAGCGGCCTGCAGCGCGGTCTCTACCTCGCGCAGCGTCTGCGCCATTGCCTCGAACGCTGCAGGGTCCCATCCGAGGGTCACCACTCGCTGATCGAGCACCGCCAGTTCGGCCTCGGCCCCCGTTGCGCGCTGCTCGGCGGCGGCGGCATCGGCGATAAGCGTTTCGGCACGCGTGGCGAGACCGACGAGCTGGTCGTGCTCGCGCCGGAGCGGCTCGAGTTCGGCGAGCCGGGTGCGCACGGCCTCGTGCCGGGTCGCATCATAGGCCGCAGCCGGTCCGGCCAGTTCCGCGTCGAGCTGCGCCACCTCGGCCCCGAGTCGTTCGCGCTCTTCCACCAGCGCCCCGCGCTGCCGGAGTTGCGCCTGCGCCTGTCCGAGCGCCTCGGTGGCAGTGCGCAGCGCGAGCTCCAGTCGTTGGCGCTCACTCTCGAACTCGGCGATTTCTGGTGGGGGTGTCGTGAGCTGATCGGCGCGCTGCCGCAGATACCCGCCATCGACAGAGATTTCCTCGAGCTGACGGCCGAGCAGGTCGAGCAGCGCCTGGAAATCCTTGCCGAGCGGGCGACCGCAGGTGGGGCAGATGCCCTCGGGACCACGCGATTCAATCAGCGCGCGTTGCTCCTTCAGCTCCTTGTACCGATCGCGGAACTGTTCAAGCCGGGTGCGTACTTCCTGGCCGTCCTGGGTCCAGCGCGTGCGGCGCTCCTCGAGCTGCACAGCAACCGCATCACGCTGTGTCATCAAGGCAGTCCGTTCCGTGGCAAGCGCATCGACGGCACTGGCATCGGGCAGCACCGCGAATTGTGGGTCGAGCTCGCCGAGGCGGCGACGCGCCTGGTCGCGACGCGCCGCGCTCCTGGAACGCGCGCCCCAGGCAGCCGAGGCCAGGTCGAGTGCTTCGCGTTCAGTGGTCAGTGCGTTCCACTCGGCAAAGATCGCGGCGATCTCCTGCAGGCGATCGCGCGCGCGGAGGGCATTAGCCAGCTCCCGGTCGAGCGCCTCGAATGATGCTTTCGCGGCCGCGACCTTCCCCTCGGCCACCCGGCGCTCCCCATCGAGTGCCTGCCACGCGGTGCGCTTGGCCTCGGCAGCGGTCCACTCGGGGGTGAGCGCCGCAAGGCGCGCAGCCGCCGACTGTTCGGCCGCGAGCGCGCGGTCGCGTTCGGCACGTGACTGTTCCAGCGCCGCAGCAGCAGCGGTCAATTCGGCCTCGAGCGCTTCCGGGTCGGCGAGCCCCTGCTCGATACCCGTCAATTCGGCCCGCATCGCGGTGCGTCGCTCGCGCAACCGGTCCTGCGCCTCGCGCAGGCGCTCGTACCCGAGCACGCGAGAGAGGAACTGGGCCCGCTCCGTGGCACCCATCGCCGCCATCACGGCGAGCTCTTTCTGGCCGGTGAAGTAGGTGTTGAAGAACTCGTCACGAGTCATCCCGAGCAGCGACGTGACCCGTTCGGTCACGGTGCCGGTGCTGTTGGCGATGGAATGCCCATCCTGCGACAGCTCGGCAGCGGTCAGTGTCCGGGTGATCGAGTACTGATGGAGCCCGAGGGAGAAGTCGAGTGTCACCTCAAAGCGCGAGCGGGGTGGCGCGCCGCGGCGGCGCAGGGTCTCGCGCGTGCCGCGCGTTGCGGGCACACCATAGAGCGCGTAGGCGATGGCTTCGAGCAGGGTGGTCTTGCCGGCCCCATTCGGGCCGACGATTCCCATCAGGCCGTTGCCGAACTCGAGCTCCGTGAGTTCGTGCTGGCGGAAGTTCACGAGGCGAAGGCGCTGAAGCAGCATCAGCTTTCCCCGCGATCGCGTTCAACGCTGGCGAGCAACTCCACCCCTTCGGCAACGAAGATGCTTCGCTCCATTCCGCCGGGGAGCGGACGACGCACCAGAAAATCCTCCAGCAATTCCGGCAGCGTCTGGCGCGTGCCCGGTGCGGCATTGCCCGTGCGTCGCTCGGGGGCGTCAGGGCGGCGGAGGTCGAGCTGGAAATGCAGGGCGGAGGCCTTCCACGCACGAATTCGCGAATGATCGAGTTCGCGACCCACTGGCCTCGGGACATTCCGCACCACCTGCCGGACGACGGCGTCGACGATGCCCCCGGGAACGCCGTCGACGGCCTCGGTCAGCAACCGATCGAGTTCGGGTGCAGCCGGGGCCGCCGAGGCCCGCGAGCGTCCCGCCGGGTTCCACCGTGCCACGCTCGAGATCAACCAGCAACCATCCCTTCCCCGCGAGTTTCTGTCGCCGCTCCTCGTGAAGCTCACCCCAGGGATTCGGGCTGACGTACTCGAGCGCTCCCGAATACCAGACCCGCTCCTGCACCTTGTGCTGCACGTGATAGTGCCCGAGTGCCACGTAGCTCCAGGCTCCCCGGCCGAGATCGGCCTCGGAGAGATGCGCCCCGCCTGGCTCCGCCCCGTCGTGGAACGCGCTGAACAGGTCGGGAGTCTCGCCGTGCAGGACCATCACCTGATGCCGTTCGGCGCCGGCCGGCTCGAGTCCCGGGCGCGGTTGCTCGAACAGGGCCTGGTGCGGGACAGCCAGCACACTGAGATCGAGCGCCGGAAAGACAAAGCGCTGCGGCGTGTCGAGTGCCACGTGCAAGCCGAGTTCGTGCAGCAGGCCGAAGATCGACACGGTGTCGCTCGAGCGCGGCGTGTCGTGGTTCCCCGCGATCACGATGACGGGCGCATCAGGCAGCGCGGCGCGCAGCCGCGAGAACTGCCGGAACGCGAGCAGGATCGCGGAATTGGTCGGTCGAACCGCGTGGAAGAGGTCGCCCGCAACAATCACGGCATCAGGGCGCGCCTCGATGATCCCCGTGATGGCGCGTTCGAAGGCCAGCCCGACATCGACTTCGCGCTGGTTGTGGCCGCGCGGCGTCAGCCGGTGGTATTGCCGGAAACCGAGATGCAGGTCGGCCACGTGAGCGATGCGCATCGGGTCAGTATGGCGCGAAGGGGTCGCTGTCGTCACGCGCGAGCGGGGCGATCCCGCGCCGCGGCTCGACCGTCGTGGCGGCAATGGTGCGGCGGAGGCAGCCGCGGAAGAAGGCCAGGACATCTTCCGGCCGGCGCTGCGCCGTCGCGCTCAACGCCCTGCGCACTTCATCGTCCGGCCGACCCTCGATCGCGGCCCGGACCGCATCGGCCGGGAGTGCGGGGTCGAGTGCCTTCAGCCGTTCAATCACGGCGTCGGCGAACGGCAGGTCGACGGCGGGCGGGAAGCGCTCGACACCTTCCCGTCCCGAGAGCGATGCCGGGCGCGGGAACCGCACGAAGATCGGCTGGGTAAAATGAGGATGCCGCAGCATCAGCTCGCCCTTCGGCAGGGCGGCGAGCTTGGCCTTCACCGCCGGCGTGAGCGTGGCATATCCCGGCATCGCGAGCTCATCGCTGTCCATCCGCCCGAAGATCGTGGTCCCCGCATTGCCCGTGACCCGGCGCATCACCTGGGAGCGGAACTGTTGCGCCGAGAAGAGCACGAGCCCAAGGTAGCGTCCGCGCTCGGACAGGTCGAGCAGCATCTTCTTCACGTAAGTATCCGGCCCGTCGGCCGGGGCATACTTGTTGAGTTCATCGACAAAGACGATCACGTGATCCACCCCGAGATCACGTCGCTCGAGATGCTCGCGCAGCTTGGAGATCACGCGAGCAAAGACCAGGTCCTGCGCGAGCGGGTCCACGCCGGCCACATCGACCACCGTCAAGGACCGGTCGCGGAACGCACCCCACGGCAAGTCGTTCGCGACGCCGTCATCGGTCACGAGCCCCTTCGATCGCGTCGCGATGTTGCCGAGGCGATTGCGGATCTTGCGAATCGTTGCCACGTGATGCGTGCGCCACACTTCGGCACCGCGACCGCTCGTCTCGAGGTAATCGAAGATCGCCTCGAAGAACTCATTCAAGTCGGCGAAACTCATCACCTCGAACGGGGCCGTGCGCAATTCGTTGGCCTCGAATCGCTTTCCCACCACGCGCTCAGCGAGGAAGTCGATCAGGGCATCAGCCTTGGCGTCGAGGTCGTCGCGGTTCAGGACCACTTCGGCGAAGTCGAGCACCTCACGCAGCCCCCAGACCAGCGGCGCCACATTCGCGCGCAACGCGACGTTGCTGCGCAGGGTGTTGAGATTCACGCCATCCGCCTTGTAGGGCGCGTAGAGCGTGACATCGGCCAGTGGCGCCGGATGGAGGTCGAGCCGGCGCCAGAGGGCCAGATCGTCGGCCCCGAGGGCAGCGGGCTGATCGAGGAAGCAGAGGTCTGGCCCCTTCACGTTGAAGCAGACGGCGGCCACGCTGCCCTTGCTCGCGGGGAAGGTCTCGAAGATGCTCGACAGCAGGAAGGTGACCGCACTGGTCTTGGTGGCGAGCCCGGAAACGCCGGTGATGTTGAGGTGTGCCGCTTCCGGGCCGAGAAGAAAATCGGCATCGAGCAGGACGGGGGCCGAGAGTCCACCGGCGGCGTAGACGCCGGCGGGAATTCCGGTCGAGCTCTGGGCTCGCACATACGCATCCATCCGCAAGGCAATCCGCACATCGGCATCGCTTGCCAGTGTCACCGAGCCAAACGGCACCGGCTGCATCGGCTCTTCGGGCAGCTGGCGCAGCACGGCTGCGCTCCAGAGCCGGATCTCCGGACGGAGCGTCGGCTCGTGGGCGACATTCGCCGGATCGCCGTCTGCGCCGATCACCGCGTCGAGCGGCCGTGCCAGGTCGGCGTACGCAAATCCCTCGGTGACCACGCCAAAGACCGTCCGACCCTCTCCTTCCACGCGCACGATCGTGCCAATCCCGAGCGTCGCCTGCGGCGTGGTCCAGAAATGAAATTGATGCGGCGTGCTCGGCTTGAGCTCCGTGGCCACCACGCGTCCGAGGATTGCCGTCATCTCAGCGCCCCTGCGCGCGGAGGTAGCGCTCCACATCGTGAATCCCGTAGAGCAATCGGTCGGCTCGTGCGTCGTTCGAGAGCGGCGACCGCTCGGCCAGCAGATGCTGCGACAACGGCGACGCCTGCGCGATCGAGTTGTCAGTCGCGGCGACCTCGACGCGAATCAGGCCGTGGAACAGGTCGCGCCCGGCAAAGTCGTGGAGCCGGAGCCCCCACGAATGCACCGGCGCGACCCTGCTGCTCTGGGGCGCGAACACCGACGTCCTGTGCCCCTGCGGCACGGTGAGGTAGCGCTCGAGTGGGTCGCCCTCAAACGGCAACGAGGCGTGGCTCTTGATGATGCCGATCATCCGGGGGTCGGTGGCCCAGTCGGGACTCGCGCTGAGCGAACCATCGATCAGCAGCCAGCAGCGTGGCTCGCGCGCGCGGAAGTCCCGTGCCACACTGATCTCCAGCTCGCCCCGCACGCGGTCGACGACGGCATTGGCCGCCTCGATGTCGCGAATCGGATGCGGGGCATCATCAGTCCCGGTCGCAAATGCCTCGTGTGCCTCGGGCAGCTCGCCCAGCCGGTGGAGCACTTCGGGGCGAGCGACCACAATGCGACGACTCGCGACCACCGATGCGTGTGGCTGACGGTCGTGGCGGATGCGAACGGCAGCGCGCACCACCGCGGCGAGCACCGGCCCGGTTCCGAGATAGCCGAGGAGCTCGACGTGCTGGGTACCATCGAGGAAGGCGGTGGGTTCGGAAAACGGCAATGGCGCGCCCACCGCGTGATGTGCGAGCTCGCCCTCGAGCAGGGCTGCGGGTCGAAAGGACGCGTCGCCACGTCGCCCCTGCGCTGCCTCGGCCGGGGCGTCGCTCGGACGTCCACCGGCGAGCGCCAGGCGGCGCCGCAATGCAATGAACGGAGAGAATGGCATCGCGCCTGCTGCCGGCGCGATCAGGGAAGATCGGCCAGCGGAGGGACGTCTTCGAGCCAGAAGCCTGCCAGCCGCTGCGACGCGTCGACTTCGACCAGCAGGCGATCGGCGATCCGGATCGGCTCCACGGGCCGGCGTGCGCCGATGCGGAGATGGTAGACGCGTTCGTCGGGTGCTGCCGACGCAGTGAGCGTGGCATCGAACTCGAGTGCCGAAGTGCCGCGCTTGGCAGCACGCGAGGGCACCACGACCTGGCCAGCGCGCGCCTCGACCGGTGCGGCCAGCCCGGTCATCGTCGTGATATCCGGCCAGACCACCACATCGATTCCGCAGAGCACGCCGCCCGATACATCGAGCACCGCGATCGAGCCATCGTCATCACTCAGCTCCACGGTGCCGGTGTAGCCGGCGCCGTGTGGCGTCGAGCTGAACCCTCCGCTGAGGATGTCGGTCTCGGCGTCCCGACGCCACGAAAACGGCGGCAGCGGACCGGGCAGGGCGAGCACGTGCACCTCGAGCGCCATCAGCCCACCGCGGCCGGTGCGAGACTCGCGATGAACCGCATCACGCGATCACACGCGGCCTCGAGTTCTTCGTCGGATACGCTGTATGAGAGGCGGACCCAGCGATCATCACCAAACGCCGCCCCGGGCACGAGCGCGACGCCTTCTTCGCGCATCAGCCGCTCGCAGAACGTCGAGCCATTCATCCCTGCCGCGAGCCCGTCGACGCGGAAGAAAAGGTAGAACGCGCCGTGCGGCTCGACGAACTCCACGCCCGGCGCCTGGTCGTGAAAGCGGGCGACCAGATAATCCCGGCGTCGACGGAACGCCGCGACCATCGCGTCGACCGCAGCGTCCTCTGCCGGGTTGCCGAACGCCTCCACCGCGGCCCACATCGCCGGCTGGTTGGCGCCGGTCGTAGTGTGGCTCTGCAAGGCGGCCATCGCCTTCACCAGGGCGGCGGGGGCGTAGGCGGCACCGATCCGCCACCCCGTCATCGCGTAGGCCTTCGACGCGCCGTAGATCACCACGCTTCGATCGAGCACGGCATCGTCGAGCGCGAGGAGCGACGGCGCGGGCCCGTTGCCATAGTGGATCCGGCGATAGATCTCGTCACATATCAGCCAGATGCCGTGCTGGCCCGCCCACGCCGCGATCGCGGCAAGTTCCGCTGCGGTATACACCGCGCCGGTCGGGTTGCAGGGCGTGCAGAGAATCAGCCCGCGCGTGGTCGCGTCGCGGTGATGTTCCAGGTCGGCCACCGACACCTTCAAACCCCATTCCGGATCCCCGGGCACCATCACGGGCGTGGCCCGCGTCAGGTGCACGATCTGCGGATACGACACCCACGCGGGCGACGGAATCAGCACGCTGTCACCCGGCCCGAACAGCGCAAAGCAGGCATTGAAGAGTGCCTGCTTCGAGCCGTTGCTCACGATGAGGCGCGCGGGATCGACAGGCCGGCCACCACTCATCCGGGAGAGCGCGTCGGCCATCGCCTCGCGCAGTTCCTGGATCCCCACATTGGGGGCGTACCGCGTCTTGCCTGACCGGATCGCTGCAATCCCCGCCTCGACGACGGGTGCAGGGGTGTCGAAATCCGGTTCGCCCACGCCCAGGTCGAGGACATTTTCACCGGCCGCCTTGCGACGCTTCGCCTCGGTGCTGATGGCAACCGTTTCGGAGGCCTTGAGCTCTGCAATGTTGGGCGACGGGGAGAACTTCATGCGAGCACGAGTCCGGCTGAAAGTCTGGAGGGGAGTGCGAAAGGGAAACCTTCGCCGCTCGCAACCCTGTGTCAACGGCCACCGGTGATGTCGAAACGCTTGGCCCCGCCCGCCGGGTCGGGTAACTTGACTCCGGTTCGCTGAGCGACGCACAAATTGACAATCGAGGGTCGGGTGTCGGATTTCGAAACGTGGGGCCTCCCGTCGGCTGTGGCCGCGGCTGTAGCACGACTGGGATGGACAGGTGATAACACCGCGCTCCGGGACAGCGTCCCGCCGGTCGTGCGCGGGACCAACCTCGTGGCCGTGATGCCCCCCGCGCCGGCCTGGGCAGGACCGATCGCCGCCGGCCTGCTCGGCGGCCTCGTCTCGCGAGCCGATGGTGGCCGCGTCCTCGTGCTCACGGCCCCGGCCCTGGTCCCCGAATGGGGCGCCCTGTTCGCCACACTCGCCGAGGGAACCGCACTGCGCGTGGAGGCAGCAACCGGCCCTGCGCGCGCCGCGCGACGCCTCAAGGCCGATGCGGTCGACATCCTGATCGCCTCCCCCGACACCGCCCTGACACTGCACACCCGCTCGGCCCTCGATGTGGATCGGATCGCGGCCATCGTCTTCGCGTGGCCCGAAGACTGGGACGCCGACGAAGCCATTGCCGTCCTGTTGCAGGATCTCCCCAAGGATGCCCAGCGCGTGGTCCTCAGCGGCCGCGCCGATCACCTCGAGGGCAGCGATGGACTGGTCGAGCGCTATGCTCGCCGGGCGCTCATCGTGGGAGCAGGAGCGGGGCAG
>JAZJZU010000061.1:0-19186 GCA_040389605.1 Gemmatimonadota bacterium | reverse complement strand
GCAGGAAGACCTGACCCCGGCCGGCCCGGTCCGGACGGTCGCGACCGCCTGGTCCAGTCGCCCCGCCACGATCGCCTCGCTGCTCGAGGCCACCGATCCGCACCGCCTGACCGTGTGGACCATCGATACCCGGGACCACGGCATCCTGCGTACCGCGCTCGGCGGAGTCGGCGACGGCCTCAGTATCGTGGCGAATGCGATTCCGGATGGTGGCACCATCGTCTGCTACGATCCACCGAGCGTCGTCGTGCTGCGGGCCCTCACGGCCGTCGGCGATGTCGTGCTGCTGGTGCCACCCGGGAGCGAAGGACACATCAGCCGGATCGCCGCTCCGCGCCGACCCATCATCCTCACCTCGGCCATCACTGCCCTGCAGCGCCGTGATGCCGGATTGCGCGCGCAGATTCTGGGGGCGCTCGAGGCCGGACCCGACGCCGCGGCGCTGTACGCCCTCTCACCGCTCTTCGAGCGATTCGAGCCACAGGCGGTGGCTGCAGCGCTCTTTGGGCTCTGGCGCGGCGCTGAAGCCCGCAAGGACGCATTGACGGCCACTCCCGCGGCTTCCGCCCCGGCGGTCGGTCACGGCCATACCCCGGTCGGCGGGATCGCGACGGCGAAGCTCTGGGTCGGCGCGGGCAAGAAGGACGACGCCACTGTTGGTGACCTGGTCGCCGTGCTGGTCAAGGAAGTCGGGCTCGACCGCACGCTGATTGGCCGAGTGGAACTGCGCGATACCTTCTCGCTGGTCGAGGTCCCGGCCGCCGACGCGGAGCGGATCGCCGGCCAGCTGACCGGCCTGACCATCCGCCGGCGTCGGCTCACGGCACGAGTGGATCGTGGCCCGACCGAGCGGTCTGACAGCGGAATGCGTGGTGGCGGCAGTGGTGGCGGTCGGCCGCCGTACCGGCCGAGGAGCTAGGCTCCGTTCAGGTCGGCTGGACCCCTTCGCTTCGCTCGGGGAAACGCCGACGGGCCGCCCAGCGGGGCGGCCCGTAGTCCGACTGCGGACTCCCTGCGTTGTTACTTGGCCTTGTTGACGAGATCCTTCAGGCCCTTGCCCGGACGGAACGCCGGAACCTTCGACGCCTTGATCTTGATGGTGGCGCCAGTCTGCGGGTTGCGGCCTTCACGGGCGGCGCGCTTGCGGACTTCGAAGCTGCCGAAACCGGTGAGGTTGATGCTGCCACCCTTCTTCAGCTCCTTGGCCAGAATACCTTCGGTCGAGAAGAACAGGTCCACGATCTCGCCGGCGTGCGCCTTTGAGGTATCGAGGGCCTTCGCGACCGCTTCGATCATCTCCATCTTGTTCATGATGAGCTCCTGGGAAATGTTGGGTTGGATCCGATCGCGGGCCCGAGTGGCCCCGACGGCGGAGAATATGGGAGATGCGCTCGAAACAGCGCAAGATGCTTGGGCAAATCGGGCGCGCGCCGCTGCATCCCGCACGGCCAGCGGATTTCCGGTTGACACCCCCTTGACGAATCGCCAATGACCCTACCTTCCCGTCCCGGACGCATCGAAGTGGTGGCCGGAGTGATGTTCAGCGGCAAGAGCGAAGAGCTCATTCGCCGCATCCGTCGCGCACTCATCGCGAAGAAGCGCGTGTGCGTCTTCAAATCGCATCTCGACGAGCGATATCACGGCGTGCAGCACGTGTCGAGTCATACGGGAATATCGCTGGAAGCCGCGCCAATAGACCGTTCCGACGAGATCCTGCGTCGCGTGGCGGAACCGGAATCCGTCGATCTCGTGGCCGTGGACGAAGTGCAATTTCTCGACGCGGGCATCGTTGAAGTCGCCACGCATCTCGCCGAGCGCGGCGTCCGCGTCGTGCTCGCGGGCACCGATACCGACTTCCGCGGCGAGCCGTTCGGGATGATGGGACACCTGATGGCCATCGCCGAAGAGGTGACCAAATTGCAGGCCATCTGCGTGGTCTGCGGCGATCTCGCCTGCCGCAACCAACGGCTCGTGGACGGCCGTCCGGCCCGATGGAATATGCCGATCGTGATGGTCGGCGGGAGCGAGAGCTACGAGGCCAGGTGCCGTCGCTGCTTCCAGGTGCCCCGCCTGGACGAGGACCAGGTCGCCCTGCTGTGACCCGGGTTGTCGGCCTCACCGGAAACGTCGCCTCGGGCAAATCGACCGTCGCAGCCCTGCTCAGGGGCTGGGGGGCGACCATCGTGGACGCCGACCTGATCGTTCGCGAGCTGCAACGCCCGGGGCAGCCGGTCTTCGAGGCCATCCTTGAGCGCTTCGGCCCCTCGGTCCGGCGGGCCGACGGTGGTCTCGACCGCACCGCCCTCCGGCGCCAGATCGTGGCCGACCCCGCTGCCCGGCAGGACCTCGAACGGATCGTGCATCCCGCCGTCGAGGCCCGGCGACAGGCGCTGGTGGCCACCGCGCGGGAGCGGGGCGATCCGGTGGTGATCTCCGATATCCCGCTGCTCTTCGAGGCCGTCGATCCCGGTCAGTTCGATGCCATCATCGTGGTCGACGCGCCCATTCCGTACCGCCCCGCCCGCCTCGTCCACGACCGCGGACTCTCGCCGGCCGATGCGGACGCGCTGATTGCGGCACAGGTGCCGGCCGAGGCAAAGCGTGCGCGCGCAACCTGGGTGATCGACAACGACAGCGATCGACCGACACTTGAGGCGAGAACCCGCGCCGTGTGGGAGGCGATACGCCGCTCGGCGGCCTGATCTGGAGCGATCTGGCTCCCCGCCCCGGTTGGGAGCAGATGGCGCTCGACCAGACGATGCTGGAGCGGGCCGCGCTCGACGGCACTGCCTTGCTGCGACTCTATCGCTGGTCACGCGACACGATCTCCTTCGGTATGAACGAACCGGCACTCCGGCATTGGGACCGGGCCCGGCTCCTCGACGGGGGGCCGCCGCTCGTCCGGCGCCCCACCGGTGGACGCGCCGTGTGGCACGCCGCGAGCGACCTGACCTATGCGTGGACGGCACCGGCTCACCGGATCGGGACGGCACGCGAGACCTACCATCTGGTGCATCGTACCCTGGCGAGCGCACTGCGCCGGCTTGGGGTCCCCGCCGAACTCGCGCCCGATCCCGCACGTCTTCCGGGACTCCGGCGCGGTGCCTGCTTCGAGAATGCCGTCGGTGGCGAGGTTATCGTGCAGGGCGTGAAGGTGATCGGCTCCGCCCAGCTGGTGAGCGGGGGAGGGTTGCTCCAGCACGGTGAGATTTCGCTCGGCGATCGCCTCGCCCCGCTCGCGGTGTTCCGTGCGGGCGAGGCATCGGCCCCGGCGGCCGGACAATGGCCGAGCCTGCCAGGGCCCGAGGCCATCGCGGACGCGATCGCTGCCGAATGGCTCGCGGGCGGGGCCGAGCCGGCAGCGCAGGAGTTGACGACGTGGGCAGAACGCACCAGCGTGCAGCACGCAGAACGGTACCGCGACCCCGCGTGGACGTGGCGCCGGTGACACCTCCCCCTGGACCAGCCACCGAGGTATCCCGGATGCGCCAAGCCTTCCTGATCGCCGCGCTCGCCGCCGCACCGCTGGCCGCGCAGTCCCCGAGAACAGTCCCGGGGACGGTCGTGATGGCAGTTGGTGAAGAACCGACGCGTCCCTTCCCGGTCGTGGGATCGAAGTCGACCGCAGAAGCCGACGTCGCCGACCAGCTCTTCCTCCGGCTGGGTGGTCTCGATCCGTCACTGCGCACCGCGGGCGACAACGCGCTGCGTCCCGAGCTCGCGCGGAGCTGGAAGCGGATCGATTCACTGACCATCCAGTTCGAACTCGACCCGCGCGCCCGCTGGCACGATGGCGTGCCGGTGCGCGCACACGATCTGGTGTACACCTGGCAGCTGATGAACAATCCGGCGGTGGGATTCAACGGACTCGCGACCCTCGAACCGATCGAGAGCGTCGAGGCCGTGGGAGCCCGTGGCGTCCGGTTTCACTTCCGGCGCGCATTTCCGGAACAGGTGTATCTCGCGGGATTCAACCTGCTGCCGCTGCCCGCCCACCTCCTCGAGCGCCTGCCGGTGGACTCGATTGCCACATCGAGCTGGGCGAGCAAGCCAATCGGCAACGGACCGTATCGCTTTGCGCGACGCGTGCCCGGTGACTTCGTCGAGTTGCGCGCCGATCCTGCGTTCTTCCTCGGCAGGCCGGGAATCGCGCGAGTGCTCGTCCGGTTCGTCTCCGATCCGGTCGCTCGCAAGAACCTGCTGCTGAGTGGCGAGACCGATCTGCTCGAAAATGTTCCCCAGTCAAATCTCGCGGAGCTCAAGGCACTGCCGTCGCTTCGACTCGTGACGGTGGCCAACAATATTCTCCTCTACGCCCTGTTCAATTCGCGTGATCCCGCCGATACCGCGCGGCCACATCCCATTCTCGCTGATGTGCGCGTGCGTGACGCACTCGGCCTCGCCCTCGATCGGCAGACGATGGCCCAGAGCGCCTTCGGCGCTGGCGTCGGCGTACCCGATGCCGCGCAATCGCAGATCTGGGCGTGGATCACGCCGCGCGGAATGGCGGGACAGCCACAGAACGTCCCACGAGCCAGGGCGCTGCTCGCGGCGGCCGGCTGGCGTGACACTGATGGCGACGGCATCCTGGATCGAAATGGGCAACCGCTCAGGCTGACGCTGCTGGTTCCACCGGGAGTGCGCCGCCCGTTCGCGGTGCAGGTGCAGCAGATGTGGCGAGCGGTAGGTGTGCGTGCCGATATCGATGAAGTGGATCGCGCGCCCTACACCGAGCGTCGCAACGCCGGCCGATTCGATATCGATTTTGCGGCCGTGAGCCAGGACCCCGCACCGTCCTCGCTGGTCCAGAGCTGGTCGTGCGCCACGGTCGGCGTGCCCGGTTCCACCAACGTGGCCCACTGGTGCGACTCGAGCTTCGACCAGCGCCTCGCCACTGCCCTCACGAGCCAGCGACCACTGGGAGCGTGGAAGGGGGTGATCGAGCGGATGACCGCGTGGCATCCCGCGATCTTCCTTGCGGCCCCGGTCAACACCGTGGCAGTCCATCGGCGATTCACCAACGTGACCATCTGGCCCACCAGGAGCTGGCGATCGCTCTGGCTCTGGCAGGTGCGTCCGGAGGCGGCCCTTCCCCGCGACCGCTGACGTGCGCGGCTGGCTCCTGCGCCGAGGGGCCGACGGCCTCTTCACCGCCCTGCTTGCCGCCGTCGCCCTCGTGGCGCTGGTGCACGCACTGCCGGGCGATCCGCTCGCCGCCGTGCTGGGCGAGCGGACCGCAACGCCGGAACAACTGAGCGCGCTCGCGGCACGCTGGGGCACTGACCAGCCCCTCCTCACGCGACTGAGCAGATATTTCGTTGCCCTGGCGCACGGCGACCTTGGCTTCTCGATGACCCGCGGCGTGCCGGTCGGCGCCGTGCTGCTCGAACGACTCTGGCCCACCGTCCTGCTCGGCTCGCTCACCCTGCTGATCGATTTCACACTCGGGCTCGCGCTTGGCCTCTGGGCCGCGCTCCATCCCGCGACCTGGCGTGCGCGCCTGCTCGGCGCGTTCACCATCATCGGCTATGCCGTGCCGTCCTTCGTCGCGGGAATGGTGCTCATCTGGCTCTTCGGGATCCGGCTCGGATGGCTCCCGGTCGCCGGGCGCTCCGACGTGCTCTTGAAGATGGATGCCAGTGCGTGGGAAATCTTCATCGATCGCCTCCGACACCTGATCCTGCCATTGACCACGATGGTCATCGCCACCATCGCCGTGCCGATCCGGCAGCAGCGCGCGGCCGTGCAGGGCGTGATGGCGGCCCCGTGGGTACGCGCGGCACGCGCACGCGGGGTTTCGCCGGCGCGCGTGGCCTGGCGCCATTGCTGGCGACCCGCGCTGACACCGATCGTGACGCTGTTCGGACTCTGGCTCCCGATGCTGGTGGCGGGAGCGGTGTTCATCGAAGGGCTCTTCGCGTGGCCCGGGCTCGGCGCGCTCATCGCCGAAGCCACGGCGGCCCACGATGTTCCGCTGGTGGTTGGCGCCGGACTCTTGCTGGTCGCTGCGGTGCAGATCGGATCGTTGCTGGCCGACCTGCTCTATCGTGTCGTTGATCCGGTCCAGCGCGACCAATGACGCGAGGCACTCGCGCTGGGCTCGTCCTCCTTGCTGCGCTCGCTGCGATCGCGGTGCTCGGGCCGCTGCTTGCCGGAAGTCCGTACTTTCAGGCGAACCTCCTGACGGAGGCGCTCCGTCCGCCGTCGGCGGCCCACTGGCTGGGCACCGATCAGTTTGCGCGTGATGTCCTCGCGCGCTTTGCCGCCGGGGCGCGCAACTCCCTCGGCATCGCGAGCCTTGCCGTGCTGGTGGCCACGAGTCTCGGATCGGTGATTGGACTCCTCGCCGGCAGCGCAGACGGGTTCGCGAACAGCGCCCTTCGGCGACTGATCGACGTGGGACTCGCCCTCCCGCGCGTGATCGTGCTGCTGGTGCTGATCGCGGCCACGGGGCGACTCTCCACGCCGGCGCTCGCCGTGGTGATCGGTCTCACGGGCTGGCCCGGGATGGCACGACTGGTTCGCGGCGAGACACTTCGGTTGCGCCACGCCCCCTATGTGGCGGCGGCCCGCGCCCTCGGTGCGACGCCCAGACGGGTGCTCTTCCGTGACATCTTCCCGGGCACCCTCGCCCCGATGCTCGTCGCGGCAACCCTCGGCGTGGCCGATGCCATCCTGCTCGAGGCCGGCCTCTCCTTCCTGGGGCTCGGGCTGCCGCTCCCGGAACCGTCGTGGGGAGGGATGCTGCTCGACGCGCGCGAATACCTGGGCCAGGCACCGTGGCTGCTCTTCGTTCCCGCTGCGGGGTTGGTCCTCGCGACCTCGGCCGCCACATTGCTCGGCGAAGCATTGCGCCGTTCCCTCCAGCCCGACAGCCGATGACCGCCCTCCTCGAAATCGACCACCTCCGGATCGCCTTTCCGCGCCGCGGCGACACGCCGCTCGTACCCGTGGATGACGTGACGTTTCAGGTGGCGAAGGGTGAACTCGTCGCGCTGGTCGGGGAGTCAGGGTGCGGCAAGACCCTGACCGGGCTCGCCATTCCCGGACTGCTGCCGGCCAATGCGCAGCTGGGAGATCAGACCTCGATCCGCGTGGATGGAAAGGAACTCGCGCGCGCATCGGAAGCCGCGCTCCGCCGAGTGCGCGGCCGACAGATCGCGATGGTGTTCCAGGACCCGATGTCGTCACTCAACCCGGTGATGCGCGTGGGGGCACAGATCACCGAAGCGATCACCGCGCACGCCTCGGTTGGTGCGGGGCAGGCTCGTGCTCGCGCCGTGGAGTTGCTGACGGAAGTCGGCATCGCCGATCCCGCCAGCCGCGTCGATGCGTATCCTCATCAGTTGAGCGGCGGAATGCGGCAGCGCGTGATGCTGGCCATTGCCCTCGCCGGTGAGCCCGAACTCCTGATCGCCGATGAGCCGACCACGGCGCTCGATGTCACGGTGCAGGCCCAGATGCTGGAGTTGCTCGATGCGCTCCGACAGGCCCGCGGAATGACCGTGCTGCTGATCACGCACGATCTCGGGATCGTGGCGGGGCGCGCCGACCGTGTGCTGGTGATGTATGCCGGTCGCGTCGTGGAGCGCGCGCCGACCGCGGCGCTGTTCGCTGCGCCCGCGCACCCCTACACGCGCGGCCTGTTTGCCTCGATCCCGCGACTCGAGCAGGCGGTGAGCCGGTTGACCCCCATACCCGGCACGGTTCCGCCGCCGGACCAGTGGCCTGGGGGCTGCCGCTTCCACCCGCGCTGTCCGGTGGCGGTCCCCAAGTGCGCGGTCCATCAGCCCAGGCTCGAGCCCGTCGGCACCGATCACGATGTGGCCTGCTGGGTCGCCACGGGAGCCACCGAATGAGCGATCCGCTGCTCGCTGTCGAAGGGCTCGTGAAGCATTACCACCGCGGCGGCTTCCTGAGTCGTGCCACCCCTCCCGTGAAGGCCGTGGACGGCGTGAGCTTCACCATCGCGCCCGGCGAGACACTCGGCCTCGTGGGCGAATCCGGCAGCGGGAAGAGCACCGTGGGCCGGGCGGTCCTGCGCCTGGAACCACCCACCGATGGGGTTGTCCGCTTTGAGGGAAGGGACCTCGCATCGCTGGACGCCGCCACGATGCGCGCGACCAGGCGCCGGATGCAGATCGTCTTTCAGGATCCACTCGGTGCACTCAACCCGCGCCGGACGATCGGCGATTCCGTGGGTGAGGGACTCGTCATTCACGGGCTCGCGAGCAAGGCCGAACTCCCCGGGCGCGTGGCGCAGCTGCTGGCGGAGGTCGGACTCGACGCATCCTATGCCTCGCGTTACCCGCACGAGTTTTCGGGCGGACAACGCCAGCGCGTGGGCATCGCGCGGGCACTGGCCGTGGAGCCCGCGTTCGTGGTCTGCGACGAACCGGTGTCAGCACTCGACGTGTCGGTGCAGGCCCAGGTGCTCAACCTCCTGCTCGACCTTCGCGATCGCCGACAACTCGCCTACCTCTTCATTGCGCACGACCTCGCCGTTGTGCAGCAGGTGGCGCATCGCGTGGCCGTGATGTATCTCGGCACCATTGTCGAAATCGGACCGGCCCGCTCGATCATCAGTATGCCGCGTCATCCGTACACCCAGGCCCTGGTCTCGGCCGTGCCCGACCCCGATCCCGCGGGCCAGCGCGACCGGATCGTGCTGCAGGGAGAGCCGCCCTCGCCTGCGGCGCCGCCACCGGGCTGCCCCTTTGCCCCCCGCTGTTTTCACCCGCAGCGTGACGGCCGCTGCAACTCGGAACGGCCCCTGCTCCGTATGATCGGAGACCGCGAGGTCGCCTGCCACTATGCTGACACCTGAGGAGAGAAGACCAATGCGTCTCCGTTCGTTTCATCTCGCCCTGCTCTGCACCACGGCGCTTGCCCTGCCGCTCACGGCACAGCTCCGCCCCATCGCCCAAGGGAACAAGGGAGCAGCGATCCATTACGAGATCGCATTCCCGAATGCCGTCCACCACGAGGCAGAGGTGACGGCCACCTTCACGGCGCTGCCCCCCGGACCGCTGCACGCACGGATGGCACGCTCCTCCACCGGCCGCTACGCGCTGCACGAGTATGCCAAGAACGTCTACGCCGTCTCGGCCGTGGACTCGAAGGGTCGCGCGCTCAAGGTGACCCGCCCCGACCCGTACGGCTGGGATGTGAGCGGGCACGATGGAACAGTGACGCTGCATTACACCATCTTCGCCAATCGCGCCGATGGGACCTATTCGGGGTTCGACCTCGTGCAGGCCCACATCCAGCCGCAGGGCACCTTCATGTATGCCCGCGGACTCGAGGCGCGCCCGATCACCCTGCGCATTCACAAGATCGATCCCTCGTGGACCGTGGCCACCCAGCTGGTGGGCGACAAGCAGGGTGAGACGTTCACGGCGCCCGGAATGCAGTACTTCTTCGACTCGCCCACGCACGTCGGCGCGATCCAGTGGCGAGAGTGGCAGGAGACCAGCGGAGGCCGGACGCAGACCATCCGTGTGGCCGTGGACGATCCCGCACCGGCATCATCGATCGACAGCTACGCCGCCGGGGCCCGCAAGATTGTCGAGCAGGCCGCAGCGGTCTACGGTGAGCTGCCCGCATTCGACTACGGCAACTACACGTTCGTCGGTTGCTACCGGCCGAGCTGCTCTGGCGACGGGATGGAACATCGCAACTCCACCAGCGTGACCGGTGGCAACAGTATGGGCAACAACGGCAATGGCCCGCTCGGCACCGTCTCGCACGAGTTCTTCCATACCTGGAACGTCAAGCGCATCCGCCCGCGCACGATCGAGCCGTTTGATTACGACCGCGCGAATATGTCGGATGCACTCTGGATCGCCGAGGGCTTCACGCAGTACTACGGCCCCCTGGTGATGACGCGCGCCGGACTCCTGCCGGCCGCCAACTTTCCCCGCAGCATCAGCGGAACGGTCAACGCGATCACCAATTCGCCCGGTCGGCGCATCTTCGGCCCGATCCAGATGAGCCAGCAGGCGGTGTTCCAGGACGCCGGTGTTTCAATCGATCAACAGAACACGGCCAACAACTTCATCTCGTACTACACCTACGGCGCCGGCATCGCACTCGCGCTCGACCTGCACCTCCGGGCCCACGGGAAGTCACTCGACGACTACATGCGCCAGCTCTGGCTCCAGCGCGGGAAGCCGGAAATCGCCTACACCCTCGACGACGCGCGGCGGATCCTCGGTCAGGTGGCCGGTGATAACGCCTGGGCCAACGACTTCTGGACGCGGTATGTCGAGGGTCACCAGCTTCCCGATTACAACGCGCTGCTGCAGCCGGCCGGGATGATGGTCCGCCTCGCGCAGGCCGATGCCCCGTGGATCGGCATCTCGGTAGGTGGAGCGGGCTTCGGTCGCGGCGGTGCGCGGGGCGGCGGCGCTGCCCAGTCTGGTACCGGCTACACCATCGCGGGCTCCGTGCTGGTGGGAACGCCGGCCTATGCAGCAGGCCTCGAGACCGGCGACCGAATTCTTGCCGTCGATGGCAAGGAAATCACGGCAGACTCGGTACTGGCCAGCGCCATCGCAGGGCACAAGCCGGGCGACCAGATGCGCCTGACGGTCGAGGGGCGGACCGGCCAGCACGAGGCCACCATCGCCGTCGCGAGCAACCCTGCCGTGCAGGTCGTGGCAATCGAGGATGCGGGCGGGACCCCCACGGCGGCACAGCTGGCCTTCCGTGCCGCGTGGCTCGGGAGCAAGACGAAGCCCTGAGTCGCGCGATGCCGGTGCTGCACCTGATCGACGCCTTTGCCGCCGGACCCTTCACGGGCAACCCGGCGGCTGTGGTGCTGCTGTCAGAACCGGCCGACGCGCACTGGATGCAACAGCTCGCGATGGAAATGAATCAGGCCGAGACGGCGTTTCTCGTACCGCGATCGGACGGATACGATCTCCGCTGGTTCACCCCGGCGGCGGAGGTCGATCTGTGCGGCCACGCCACCCTTGCCTCGGCGCATTTTCTCTGGGAGGGCGGCCATCTCCCGCAGGGAGCAACGGCTCAATTCCATACTCGCAGCGGGGTGCTCAGCGCTGAACGCAGCCCCGACGGGTTGATCACCATCGATCTGCCCACCATCCACTCCACCGTGATCCCCGCACCACCAACGCTCGCACGAGCGCTCGGCGTGACGTCGCGTTCGGTGTTGCGGGGCGACTTCGACCTGCTCTGCGTGCTGGATGCAGCGGAAAGCGTGCGCACACTGCGGCCGGATCAGCGATTGCTGGCGGAACACGATGTGCGTGGAGTCCTGGTGACGGCCGAGAGCGACAGACCGGAAATGGATTTCGTGTCGCGATGTTTCTTCCCCCGGCTCGGGATCCCCGAGGATCCGGTCACCGGGTCGGCGCACTGCGCGCTCGCGCCCTACTGGCAGGATGTCCTGGGGAGCAGCACCCTCAGGGCGTGGCAGGCCTCGCCCCGGGGCGGGATGCTGCGCTGCGAAGTGGTGGGCGACCGCGTTCGACTGGGAGGACAGGCCGTGACCACGCTGCGGGGCGAGGTCGCGACCTAGTCGCCGAGCGGTTCGACCTCGAAGGTCTTCAGGCGCGGCATCGAACGACCGCGGATCCACCGCATCGTGCTTCCATCGGGACCGGGCTCTTCCCACTTCACGACCGTGCGGTCGTCGACATCCACCCAGTACCGCCGCAACACGCCGTCGATGTCTCCCTCGACCACCCAGGTGCCGCGGAGGGATCCGTTCTCACCGGGCATGAACACCTTCTGGGCAACCCGGAATCGAAGCCAGTGAAGCTCGTTCGGCGAACGGGTGAGGACGAGGGGGAGCGCGCCGTTGTAGTTCTCGCTCAGTGGCATCGTGGCCATCACGAGCTCGATGCCCGGCTCGGCATAGGGCTCGGCGTCGAGCAGGATCCTCGCGCGCGAGCGCTTCCCCTTGGGGGAGATCCGCTCCGTCACGACCGATCGGCGGTTGAACCACTGCCGGATCTGGCCATCGTTGAAGGTGCCCCAGGTGGCAATCGGCTTGAGGGTCCAGCGGTCGAGCCAGATGCTGTCGGCCCGGTCGCGCACCGTCTTGCCCGACCGGTGCCGCGTGAGCAGCCAGGCCTCCTGGCCGTCGACCACCACGGTGTCGAGCTCGAATGACGCCTCCCCCAGCTCGGCCGGCGGATCGCCAACGATGCTGACGGCCTTCTCGGCCACGGTCAACTGTTTGAGCTTCGCCCCGTCGGGACGAGGGGCGAAGCCGTAGAAGCCGTAGTTTGGCAGCTCGAGTCCAACCGCTGAGCAACCTGTCAGGATCGGAAGTGCGGCGATGGCCAGGGCGAGGCGGCGCAGGTGGCGCCGAAGGTGGGGCATGAGGTCCGGGGAGAATGGTGAGGCCACGGGAACGCGCCGGGGACTCGGGGACCCCTGGGACGTGCGGAAGATAGCTATACGCGGGTGACTCCCCCAAAGGTTGCGGGGTCACCTCCCCGGCCACTTAACCCGGCCGCTCCCCGCTCGTCATCGGGGTATGACCCGACACCTCACTCTCGCGCTCTGCCTCGTGCTCGCCGCCCCCAGCGTGGCGCCGGGCCAGGCCCCCATCTCCCCGCGGGATTCCGCCCGCCACGTCCTCAATCGCCTGGGGTACGGCGCCTCACCTGGGGAGGTCGATGCCATCGCCCGCGAGGGAGTGCGCCCCTGGATCGACCGGCAACTCGCGGTCAGGAGCCCGGGCGACCCGGCACTCGCCTCACGGGAGCGCGGCTATGAGGTGCTCCAGACCTCTGCGCGTGATATGGTCGCGATGCATACCGACCAGATCGCCAAGGCGCTGAAGGCCCAGACCGGTGCCGCCGATTCGATGCAGCGGATGCAGGCCCAGCGCGCCTTGCGCGAGCAACGCTCGGCAGGCGGGAAGAAGGAACTGCGCGACCTGAACGCGGAGCTCGCGAGCGTCACCTTGCTCCGCGCGGTGGATTCGGGTCACCAGCTGGCCGAAGTCCTGGCCGATTTCTGGACCAACCACTTCAACGTGTTCATCGGCAAGGGCTTCGATCGGGCGTACTTCGCCGACCATCTCGAACACACCATCCGCCCCAACATCTTTGCGCGCTTTGAAGACCTGCTCCTCGCAACGGCCCGCAGCCCGGCGATGCTGTTTTACCTCGACAACGTCGAGAGCGTGGCCGACGGCACCGACCTGATGGCGATGGCGGCCGCGGAGCGAGGCCGCCGTGCCCCGGTCAACGCCCGCGGGCTTGCCGGCCGGGGGAACCGTCCGGCAATGGCCCGCGGGGGGCAGACGGCAGGTCGACGGGTCGACCCCGCGCTGATGGACAAGATCCAGCAACGGATGCCCAAGGGGATCAACGAGAACTATGCGCGCGAATTGATGGAGCTTCACACCCTCGGAGTCGACGGCGGATACACCCAGGCCGATGTGGGCAATGTGGCGCGCATCCTCACGGGCTGGGGAATGGATCGGCGCAGCAACTTCGAATTCCGGTTCAGCAGTGCGGTCCACGATCGCGGGGCCAAGACCGTGCTCGGGGTGGAGTTCCCCGCGGGTCACGGCGAAGACGAGGGTGTCCGCCTGCTGAAGCTGCTCGCGGCACAGCCCGCCACCCTGCATCACATCAGCAGCGAGCTCTGCGCCCGGTTCGTGGCCGATGACCCACCCGATGGCTGCATCGACGATGCCGTGCGGGCGTGGAAGCAGAGCAACGGCGATCTCCGCGAAGTGATGCGCGCGATCATCTACTCGCCGGATTTCTGGGCCGCCGCAAACATCCAGAGCAAGGTGAAGACGCCGCTCGAATTCGTCGTCAGTGCCGTGCGCGCCGTCGCGGGGGAGCCCGACAGTACCCCGCGCCTCGCCCAGCAGCTGACGCGCCTCGGAGAACCGCTTTTCCAGATGACGACACCGAACGGCTACCCCGAAGCACAGACGGACTGGGTCAACAGCGGCGCCCTGCTCGCCCGGATGAACTTCGCCGTCGCGCTTGCCGCTGGCAGGCTCCCCGGTGTGCGGGTCGATCTCGATCGCGTGCTGCCGCTCGCGACGAGTCACGAGGCTCTGGTCGACGCGGTGAATGCGAATGTCCTCGGCGGCGGGATGTCACCGCGCACGAGGGAGACCATCCTGCGCGAACTCGCCGATATCGCCAACCCGCGGGACGCGCGCGCACTCGCGGTCGGGCTCGCGCTCGGCGGCCCCGAATTCCAGAGGCAATGATGACCATCTCACGACGGGCATTCCTGCACGCAGGCGGACTGGCGATGGTTTCGTTCGGGGCCGATCCGCTCTTCCTCGACCGCGCTGCCTATGCGCTGGGCGACTTGCGGCGCGGGATCGCCGGCAGGAAGACGCTGGTGTGCCTGTTCCAGCGCGGCGCGGTCGACGGCCTGTCGATGATCGTGCCGGCCGGCGATCGCTGGTACTGGCAGGAACGGCAACGGATCGCGCTGCCGAAGGAACAACTCATTTCGCTCGACGGGATGTTCGCACTGCATCCGCGCCTCGCTCCGCTCAAGCCGCTCTGGGACCGCAACGCACTGGCCATTGTCCACGCCGTGGGCTCTCCATCAACCACGCGCTCCCATTTCGATGCACAGGATTATCTCGAAAGCGGCACACCCGACCGGAAGAGTACGCCAGACGGCTGGGCCAATCGCTACTGCTCCCACGCCCGCGAACACACCGAGACGCCGTTTCGCGCCGTGGCGTTCGGCCCGCAACTGCCACGCACGCTCGCGGGAAGCGCTCCCGCACTCGCCATCGATGACCTGCGCACCTTCGGGATGCGCGCCGCGCGCGCCGAAGGCGAACAGCGACTCACGCGCGCATTCGAATCACTCTACGAGGGAGCCGCCACCGGCCTGGTGGCCTCCTCCTCGGCCGAAGGGTTCGAGGCCATCCGGATGCTGAAGGCCGCCGATCCGACCGCGCGGCCCCCCGCAAACGGTGCCGTCTACCCTCGCGGCAAGCTGGGCACCTCAATGCAGCAGATCGCGCAACTCATCAAGGCCGATCTCGGAATGCAGGTGGCCTTCGCCGATGTGGGCGGCTGGGACACCCACGTGAACCAGGGCGCCGACCAGGGTCAGCTCGCCACCCGGCTCGACGAACTCGGCGGTTCGCTGGGCGCCTTCACTACCGACCTTGGCGAGAAGATGCGCGATGTGGTGGTCGTCACGATGAGCGAATTCGGCCGCACCGTAAAGGAGAATGGCACCGGCGGCACCGATCACGGTCACGGTACGGCGATGATGATCCTCGGCGGCGATGTGCGCGGCGGCAAGGTCTACGGCCGCTGGCCCACCCTTGCGCCGGAGGCACGCTACGAAGGGCGCGACCTCGCGGTGACCTCCGATTTTCGCACGGTGCTCAGCGAGATCCTGACGGGACACCTGGGCTCGGCCGACATCGCGTCGATCTTTCCCGGCTTCACGCCGGAGCAGCGACTCGGGATCTTCGGCTAGCGGGTCGCTGCGCCCGGCTGGCATCGCCGGGCGGTCGGGGTAGCTTTCGGGATCCCTTCGATCCCGGATCTCACCAGTGACGTTGCATCGTATCGCGGCCCTCCTCGCCGCCGTTTCGATTGTCGGCAGCTCGCTCCCCGCCCAGGGAGTTCCGGCCGCGTTCGACCCGCGCCTCGACTCCATTGCACGGGCACCACGCCCGGCCCAGATTGACCACGACGTCCGCCTGCTCGCGGGCTTCGGGACCCGGAACACCTTTTCCGACACCCTCTCCCCGACGCGTGGCATCGGTGCTGCACGTCGCTGGATCTTCGCCGAATTCCAGCGAATCAGCGCGGCCTGTGGCGGCTGCCTGGAGGTGCGCTACCAGCAGTCGGTCGTGAAGGGCGCGGGCACCGGCGCGCGCGCAACGCCCGACGTGAATGTGGTGAATGTCATCGCCATTCAGCGCGGCAACGTCGATCCCGCTCGCGTGGTGCTGATGTCGGGCGACATCGACTCGCGCAACAGCAATGGCAATGACGGCATCAAGGATGCACCCGGAGCCAACGACAACGCGAGCGGAATGGCCGGCGTGCTCGAAGCCGCGCGCACGCTCACTCGCTACCACTTCCCCTCAACCATCATCTACTCGGGGCTGAGCGGCGAGGAGCAAGGACTCTGGGGTGGTGCCGCCCTGGCCAAGGCATTCGTCGACAGTGCCTGGTCGGTGCAGGCGGTCCTCAATAACGACATGATCGGCAACATCTCAGGGATCAACGGAGAAATCGACAACCGCTCGTTCCGGATCTTCTCCGAACCCGTGCCGATCACCGAAACCGATGCTGAGCGCCGGGCGCGGCGGAGCTACGGGGGCGAGGTCGATGGACCGTCGCGGCAGCTGGCGCGCTACGTGGAACGAATGGTTCGCGCGTACCTCCCCGAACTCGAACCCCGGATGATCTACCGGCTCGACCGATTCGGGCGCGGCGGCCATCACCGTCCATTCAACGACCTCGGGATGCCTGGCGTCCGGATCATGGAGAGTCACGAGAACTACGATCGCCAGCACCAGGATCTGCGCACCGAGAACGGGCGCGAGTTTGGCGATGTCGTCTCGGGTGTCGACCCGGAATACGCCGCGAGGCTCACTGGCGTCAACGCCCTGGTGCTCGCTTCCCTCGCCTGGGCACCCCAGCCACCAGCGACAGTGCGCCTCCAGGGAGCCGTCTCGGCCTCCACTACGGTTTCGTGGACACCTGCCGCTGGACCGCAGCCGCTCGGCTACAAGGTCTACTGGCGCGACACTACGGCCCCCCAGTGGCAGCACTGGCGCTGGGTTCCCGGAAGTGACCGATCGGTGGTGTTGCAGGGTATCATCATCGACGACTTTGACTTCGGCGTCGCCGCGGTGGATGCGGCAGGACACGAATCGCTGATCCAGTTCCCGACCTTTGTGCGCTGACAGGAGACCCCGTGCGATGCTCCCCCGGCACGCTTGCCGTAACCCTTCTCGCCCTCGTGGGCGCCTGTGGCCACTCGGAGCCGTTTGTGGCGGCGCCCGTCAACGAAGGTGACGGCCCGTTTGGAGTGAGCCAGCCGGTGCGGCTCACCTACAACCAGGGGATGGATCACCTCGCCTCCTTCTCCCCCGACGGCAAGACGCTCGTCTACGCATTCCAGGACCGGCTCGCGCTCCCACCCGCAATTCCGTATCGTCCGGACGTTGATCGCTGCATAGGGTGGATGGCCGCTGGCGGTGGCGTGCGCCACGAATTGTGCCGACCCGATGTGGTGGGACTCGACTCCACCGACGCCTGGGAGCAGGCCTCCGTCGGGCCGGATGGGGCACTCCTGTACGGGGAATACACCTCGGCAATCCGGTCGTTGACCATCAGTCGCGGCGCCCTCCGACTGGGGACACTCGAGAACCCGTGGCCCGGTCAGGTCTTGCTCGGCACCCCGAACGTCGTGGGGGGCTTCTCCTTTGACCATTTCGGGGCCATACGCTGGGCTTCGCCCACCACTTTCTTCGTGCAGGTCCACGACCAGACCCTGATCGGCAATCCGGACAACGAGACCAAGATCGATACCATTGCCCTGGGAGTGGGGATCCTGCGAGGTGACCTTTCGGCTGGAGGAGCAGTCTTCACTCCAGTGGCCGGAACGGACAGTGCCTCGGGTATGGCGCTCTCGGCCGGCCGGGACTCGATCTACTTCACACGCCTCGACGACGCCGCGCTGTACGTCGTGCCCGCGTCCGGAGGAGCCCGGCGGGTAGTCTACTCCGAGGCCGGAGCGAGCCCGCGAGTCATCCTGCGCGAGGCCAGCCGGGTCGGCGAGCGGATCGCGGTTGTCCGCCAGCAATGGCAGACGCGCGAGGCCATCAAGTATCCCGATCCGCCGTACGGCCTCAAGCCGGGTTCGGTCATCCTGCTGGTCCGGCCCTCCGATGGTACCAGCAGCCCGCTTGCAAATGTGTCGGGTGCACCAAGGATTCAGGGGAGTGCCGCCGCCTTCGGCGCCATCGTGGCGTCGCCCGACGGCTGCCGACTGGTCGTCGAGCACCGGATCGTGCAGGGGTTCACCTTCACCACCGACCTCTATTCCTATTGTCTTGGCCCATCCGGTCAGTGTGTGTGCAGCTGAAGGCAGGGTCGCGCAATCGACAAACTGGTGCGAACATTCCCGCTCACCCCGTTCCCTCGGTACTCCATGACATTCCCGAAGATCCGTTCGATGGCCTGGCCCAGTGTGCTGCTCGCCATCGCGGCGTGTGGCCACAGTGAGCCGTTTGTCACCGCCGGGGTCGACCAGCAGGGCCCCTTCGAGACTGGCACACTCTCCCGCCTCACGCTCAACGCCGACGCCGATTATCTCGCGAGCTGGACGGCGGACGGCGCGGGGATCCTCTACACCTTTGGCGACCGGGGCCGCGCGGACCACGACCGCTGCCTCGCGATCCTCCCCGGTGGGGGAGGGACGCGGCAATTCACGCTCTGCGACAATCGGCCTGGTCACGCCGACTCGGCCGAGACGATTGCATCGGGCGCACTCTCCACGGACGGCAAGCTGCTCTACCTCGTGGGAGCTTCGCTCCCGAGCGCTTTCGTCCCCGGACGCGTGACCCTCTTCCTGGCCGATACGGTCACACCACTCAATCGCCAGGCGCTGCTCTCGATGCCGCTGCAATTGGGCGGACTGTCACCCAACTGGCTCGGCGACATCACCTGGGTGGCGCCAGATCAGTTCGTGGCAATGGCCCAGGAGAACACGGTGGTGCCGTCGTGCATCGGCTGCCCGGCGCGAGACACCGTGTTCAACCAGCTGGGGGTAGTGCGGGGCACGATCACCTCGAGCGGCGCCACCCTGCAGCTCGTTGCGGGCACGGAAGGGACGCGCAGCTTCTCCGTGGCCGACAACCGCACCTCCATTGTCTTCATTCAGGGGCTCACGATTTCGAAGGTGCCGGTTGCCGGGGGAGCCATCACACCCATTGCGACGCTCCCACCGGGAATCGACAAGCGCATCGACGACGTGAGCTGTCGCGAGACTGTGTGTGTCGTCAACGTTTATGAACAGGTCCTGTCGCCACTCGGATCGGCCAAGCCGGTCTACACGCTCTTGCGCCTGACGCTCGCGGGCGGTGCCGTCGCTCCCTTGAATACGACAGAGGGCATCTGGTCGAACGTGCGGCTCTCTCCAGCGAACGGAGACGTCGTCCTCCGCGTGGGATCGCTGA
>JAZJZU010000060.1:63133-65139 GCA_040389605.1 Gemmatimonadota bacterium | reverse complement strand
CTGCGAGTGATCGTGCGCCGGCTCGCGAGCGCCACGCGGATGCGTCGCGCCGCCGAAGGTGTCGCGCTCGATCCGGCGCAGGCGGCGGCCGCGGCTCAGGGACTCAAGATGATGATTCCCGACCTCCGCGGTCGACCGTTTCTCGATCATCTGCTCTCCCACCTCGCCGATGCGGGCATCAGTGAAGTCTGCCTGGTGGTGGCGCCGGAGCACGACGCAATCCGCTCTCACTACGTGGCGCATCCGCCCGCCCGCGTCAGGCTTCATTACGCGGTGCAAAGGGAACCGCTTGGTACAGCGGATGCCGTGGTTGCGGCCGCCGGGTGGCTTGCCGGGCGCGACGCCCTGGTCCTCAACGCCGACAATCTCTACCCGGTGCCCGCCATCAGCGCGCTGGTTTCCCTCGGCCAGCCCGGGCTGGTGGCATTCGATCCGGTCGCGCTGCTGAAGGACGGGAACATCGAGGCCGACCGCATCGCCGCGTTCGCCATCGTGTCACTGCATCCCGATGGGACGCTTGCCGGGATCATCGAGAAGCCCGACGCGGCCACTCTCGCAGCAGCCGGTCCCGTGCCCTGGGTGAGTATGAACCTCTGGCGCTTCAACAGCGCCCTGGTCGATGCCTGCCGCGACGTCCCGATTTCCCCTCGCGGCGAATTCGAGATCCCCAACGCCGTGGCCCTTGCGATCCGCCACGGCATCGTGCTCCGGGCCGTCACGATTCGGGCCGGAGTGCTCGACCTCTCGGCGCGTGGCGACATCACGACAGTGGCCGAACGACTCGCGCGCGAAGAGCCGCGACCGTGAGCACGGAGTGGGGTGATCGCGTCGCAGCGCTGGGACTGCGAGGTGAGAGCGCCCAGCTCGCCGTCCGCCGGTTCTCCGAAGTGGAAAGGCGGTTCGCGAGTCGATTCGGTGAGACATCTGGTGCGCGGGCGTGGTGGATTCCCGGCCGGATCGAGGTCCTGGGAAAGCACACGGACTATGGCGGCGGTCGCTCGCTGCTCGCCGCCGTCGAACGGGGCTTCCACGTCCTCGCGCGGCCGAGGGAGGATGGCCGCATCCGATTGCTCGACGCCTCGTCCAATGCACTCCTGGGAGAAACTCTTTCGCGTGACGTAGTCTCCCGACCCGGCCACTGGACCGATTATCCGATCTCCGTGATCCGGAGGATCGCGCGCGATTTCCCGTCGGCAACCACAGGAATGGACGCCGTCATCCGCTCATCGCTCCCACCGGCGTCCGGGCTCTCGTCCTCGAGTGCGCTGGTGGTCGCAAGCTTTCTTCCACTGGCGCACTTCAATCAGTTGACGCACTCGCCAACCTGGCTGCGGGAATTCCCCACCGAGGACCATCTCGCCGGTTATCTGGGCGCGGTCGAGAACGGCCTCGGCTTCGGGTCGCTCCCCCCCGATCAGGGAGTGGGGACTCACGGCGGCAGCGAAGATCATACGGCAATCCTGCGCTGCCAGCAGGGACGCATTTCACAGTACCACTTTCTTCCCGTCGCCTTCGAGACCTCGCTGCCCCTTCCCGACGGGTGGACGTTCGTGATCGGCGTCTCAGGGGTGCACGCATCGAAGACGGGGCGAGTGCTGGAACACTACAATGCGTTGTCCGCGCAACTGAGCACGCTGCTCTCACTCTGGTGCCGCGAGACGGGCCGGACGGATGGGTCGCTCTATCAGGCACTGCGGAGCGGACCGGACGCAGCTGCGCAACTCGCCGCGCTCGCGGCGCACCATTCGCAGCCGCTCGCGGTTCGCTTTGCGCAGTTCAGGGAAGAGGTCGACACCATCATCCCCGGTGTGGTGGCGGCGCTCGCAGCAGGCGATTTCGCCACGGTGGGGGCCCTGGTCGATCGATCGCAGTGGCTTGCTGAGACCGCACTGCGCAATCAGGTGCCGGAAACGATGCACCTGACGCGACGTGCACGCGCGCTGGGCGCCGCCGCGGCGTCGGCCTTCGGTGCCGGGTTCGGCGGCAGCGTCTGGGCGCTCGTCGAG
>JAZJZU010000060.1:35348-63123 GCA_040389605.1 Gemmatimonadota bacterium | reverse complement strand
GCGCCAGCGCCTTCGCATCGGCGTGGCGGGAAGATTTTGTTGCGGCCTTCCCGGCGCTCGCGCACCGCGCGGACGCCTTCGTCTCGGCGCCCGGTCCCTCCGCCAGGATGCTGTGAATCAGGGCGTCGGCGGTACTTCCTTCGTGCGCACGTAATAGTCCCTGTCGACCTTGAACGCAGCAGCACCCGAAAGCGTGACCGGAATGCTTTGCCAGTCCGGAGTCGGTCGCACCACGCTGTAGGTCGAGTCGGTCACCGTGATAGGCACCGGCATCGTGAACCCTGGAACCACATCGGCCCAGCGATAGCGCACGGTGCCGCCCGTGAGCTGGAACTCCAGCACCGGGATCTTCGTGGTGGTGAGGTACTGCGCAAAGACCGTGGAGAGGTCAATCCCGCTCTCGCGGCTGATGTAGTCTTCGATTTCCTTTCCGCTCGCCGTCTTGTGCCAGAAGGTGGCATTCAGTCCGCGCAGGATGCCGCGCCAGCGTTCGTCGTTCCCCACGAGCTGGCGGATGGTGTGAAGCATATTCCCGCCCTTGGGATACATATCGCCGGAACCCTGGTTCTGCACTCCGAATTGCCCCTGCACCGGCGTGTCGTTGCGGATCCCCCGGCGATTTCCGATGATGTAATCGGCACCTGCTTTGGTACCGAAGAGGCATTCCGTGTACAGGCCCTCGGCATAATTCGCGAAGCTCTCGTGCACCCACATATCGGCAACGTCCTTGGACGTGATATTGTTGCCGAACCATTCGTGCGCGCTCTCGTGCACGATGATGAAGTCCCACTGCATCCCGAGCCCGGTTCCTGACGCGTCACGCCCCTTGTAGCCATTGGCGTATCCGTTGCCATAGGCCACGGCGCTCTGGTGTTCCATTCCGTTATGCGGCGACTCGATCAGCTTGTAGCCATCCTCATACCAGGGATACGGTCCAAACCAGTGCTCGAAGCACTGCAGCATTGACTTGGCCTGCGGGAACGTCCGCTGCGCCGCCTCGAGGTGATAATCGAGCGGGAAGAAGTCCATTGTCAGCAATCCCCGCTCACCCTGGTAGAGGTCGCTGTAGTGCGCGTAGTTCGCGGCTGACACTGCGATGTCGTAATTGTTGATCGGATTGGTGACGAACCACTCCCAGGTCGTGGTGCTGTCGGGATGCGGGGTCACGCGCCGCAGCCGGCCGTTGGAGACATTCATCAGCGGGTTCGGGATCGTGATCGCGACGCGCTGGCTGTCGGGCTCGTCGGTCTGACTGTCCTTGTTGGGCCACCAGATGGAGGCGCCCAGCCCCTGGTTGGACGTCACGATCCAGGGACGGGAGAGAGAGTCCTTCACCCAGGTGAAGCCGCCATCCCAGGGCGGCCGCTTGGCCGGCTGTGGTTTGCCGTGATAATAGACCGTGAGTGCGCGTGTGGTGCCGACACGTTGCCGCGACGGAAGCGTGAGGAAGAAGGCATTCCCATCGCGGCGGAATCGCACCGCCTTGCCGTCCTGCACAATGCTGTCGATCTCGAGCGGCCGTTGCAGGTCGAGCTGCATCTCCCTTGCTGGCGCCACGACCCGGTAGCTGATCACGTTCCGGCCCACGATGCTGCTGTCGGCCGGGTGAATCCGGACGTCGAGGTCATAGAACGCGGCGTCCCACCACGCGCGCTCGGGCGTCACGGTGCCCCGGAGCGTGTCCGCGTGAGTGAACACCTTCGGCTGCTGGGCCTGAAGCGCGCCCACGGCGAGGAGAGAGAGGGAGAGGAGCGGCCAACGGCGCATCGGATGGGATCCCGGAATGAGGAATGCCAGAAGTATGGCACCCCCCGGGGTCCCGGGCCACGCCCGAGGCCGGTTGTTCCTTGACTCCGCCCCCGTGGTGGCTAATCTCCTGTTCTACCCTCACGCCGGCGACCGATGAGCCAGCCCACTCGCAACTGCCCGACTTGCAATACCCCGCTCCCGGGAGTGGCGGCCTATTGCTATGTCTGCGGCACGGAAACCCCGGCGGGGATCAACCGGGAAACTGGCGAGCGGGTGGCGGTCACGCGGTCGAGCATCGGGCCGGTGGCCTTGCGGAGCAAGCTCCAGCGCGCCCTGGGACCGGGCTACGAGCTTCAGGACCGGATCGGCGCCGGCGGCTTCGCCGAGGTGTTCAAGGCACGGGACCTGCGCCTCAAGCGTGACCTCGCCGTCAAGGTACTCCGGCCGGATCTCGGGCTCTCGCCCGACCTCCTGCAGCGGTTCCGGCGAGAGGCCGAGACCATTGCGGCCCTGCGCCATCCCAACATCGTGCCGGTCTACGACGTGGGCGAGGCCGAGGGGCTGGCCTACATCATTATGCCGTTGATCCAGGGCGAGAGTCTCCGCGCGATCCTCGATCGCGACGGAGCAATGCCGATTCCCGAGGTCCGCCGGATACTGCGCGACGCGGCATCGGGACTGGCCGACGCCCACGATGCCGGAGTGGTCCACCGCGACCTCAAGCCCGAAAACATCATGCTCGAGGGCAAGGACAAGCGCGTCCTGCTGATGGACTTCGGCATCGCCAAGATCGTCGGCGCCGCAAGCGGCGACGAAGGCGACCCCGCCGAGGCGCTGACCACGACCGGCATCATCATCGGCACGCCACAGTATATGAGCCCGGAGCAGGCGTGCGGTGACAAGACCATCGACGCACGCACCGATCAGTATTCCCTGGCGGTAGTCGGCTACCGGATGCTCAGTGGCGTCCTGCCGTTCGAGGGAGAGTCGACGCGCGCGGTGCTCTACAAGCAGCTGGTGGCCGACCCGAGTCCGATCACGGAAAAGGTCCCGGAGTTGCCCGGCCCGATGGCCACCGCCGTGCAGCGCGCGATGGCGAAGGAGCCGGCTGAGCGCTTCGAATCGATGCGGGAATTCGCGGCGATGCTCGCAGCCGAAACGACGATGGCCGCACCACCGGCTCCGGCCAAGGCTCCGTCGCGTCGCACGTCGCCACTTGCCGTGTTCCTGCTGCTCATCGTGGTCGGGCTCGCCGGAATGCTCTGGTATTCATCCCATACCGAGAGTGCATTGAGCACGGCAGACAACCTGACCGTTCCGACCACCCCCGGTGCATCCGAGGCACCGGTCGCGGCGGCGGGCGAGGCAGGCAACGTCGTCGCCGACCCGAAGGCTCCTGCGCCCAAGGGTGGAAAGAGTCCCGCTGGCGGCACGGATGCCGCCGCGCTCGCGAGGGGCGCGAAAGGGAGCGTGACCAACGGGAGTGGGAGCGGCAACACGGCGAGTCCCGCACCCGCGTCGGCGAATACGGCGAGCTGCAGCAAGGCCTACGACACGAGCGACTGGTTCAACGCAGCGACCGTGTGCGCCAGGGAGGCTGAGGGGGGCAACGCCACTGCACAGCGACTCCTCGGCAATATGTATGACAAGGGCAACGGAGTGCAGGAAGATCCGGCGAAGGCCGTCGACTGGTATCGTCGCGCTGCCCCGTCCGACCCCGAGGCGAAGTATCTGCTCTCGCATATGATCGAGATCGGCCGCGGGACCCCGCAGAACGACGGCCTGGCCATCGCCCTGTTGCGCGAGGCAGGTGCCACGGGGATGCTCAAGGCCCAGTTGATGCTCGCCTTCCGGTTCGAGAACGGCGGGGGCGTGAAGAAGGACGAATCCGAGGCAGGGCTCTGGTATCGTCGTGCCGCCGAGCAGGGTGACGTGGGAGCGATGACGAAATTGGGGGAATTCCTCGCCAAGGGCCGCGGCATCCCGAAGAATGAGGCCGAGGCACTCACCTGGTACAAGAAGGCCGCCGACAAGGGCTCGGCCGAGTCGGCGTGGCAGGCAGCGCAGATGTATTTCAAGGGCAAGGGGACCGACAAGGACGAAGCGGCCGGGATGGTATATCTCAAGCTCGCCGCCGCAAAGAATCTGCCCGACGCCGTCAAGGAGCTCAAGAAGCGAACGTCCTGAGGATGGTCAATCTTCGATGATCGATCGTTGATCGGCAAAAGAGCGGGGCTCCGAAAATTCTCGGAGCCCCGCTCTTCGCATCGGGACGGCGGGATTTGAACCCGCGACCCCTACCACCCCAAGGTAGTGCGCTACCGGACTGCGCTACGTCCCGCGATACGACCGACAAGCTAGCGGCCACACGGAGGCATCGGAAGGGCGACGCCCCCAGAGTAGCGCGAACCCCGGAACGGATATACCTTAGCGCTAAGATGCCAGCCGACGCGCTCAAACTCTGGGTGATCCTCGCCCGCAGCTATCAGGCGATTGCCGCGCGCGCCGAAGCGCACACGCGGGAGCACGATCTCACGCTCGCCGAATTCGGTGTGCTCGAGGCACTCCTGCATAGTGGACCCACGCTCCTCGGGGAATTGCAGAAGCGACTGCTGGTGTCGAGCGGCGGCGTGACCTGGCTGGTCGATCGCCTCGAGCGGCGTGGCTTCGTGGAACGCACCGCCTGCCCGACCGACCGGCGGGCACGCTATGCGCGCCTGACCGACACCGGGAGGCGGTTCATCACGAAGCTGTTCCCTGAACACGCCGAAGTCATCCGGAATGCGTGCGCCGGGCTCAGCTCGGCGGAACAGCGCGAACTGGCCACGCTCCTGCGCACGCTTGGCAAGAGCGCAGAGCAGAAGACCGAGACGGCACCGGTGCGCCGCAAATGACCGAGGCGACTCTCACGGCACTGGTGTCTCCCGGCGAGGTCGATGCGCCAGTGATCGTGCTCCTGCACGGTCGTGGCAGCGACGAACGCGATCTCTTCCCCCTGGGGCGGGAGCTCGACGCGAGGGCCACGGTCGTGTCGGTGCGCGCCCCCTTCGACGCCGCCCCGTGGGGATATGGACCCGGCTATGCCTGGTATCGCTTTCTCGGCGGGACCACCCCGGAGGCCGAATCGTTCGAGGCGGGCCAACAGGCGCTCGCTGCCTTCATCGATCGGCTCCCGCGGCTCCTGAAACGGGAAATCCCCGGGTCTTCGCTGCTGCTTGGCGGCTTCTCCCAGGGCGGGACATCTGCCCTTGCCTATGCACTCCGGAATCCGGGACGAGTGGCCGGCGTCCTGGTCTTCTCGGGATTTCTTGCCAGCCACCCCTCGATCGCGACGAACGCATCCACCCTGACCTCGCTGCCCATCTGGTGGGGACACGGCACCAGTGACGGCGCCATCCCGTTCGAGAACGCCGAGGTCGGCTGGCAGGCCCTGACCGCGGCAGGCGCTCAGCTGACCTCTGCGGCTTACCCGGGAATGGGGCACAGCATCAGTGCCACGGAGCTTCGCGACGCGGCCGGATGGTTGCGGTCCGCCGTTAAGCCCTAGCGTTGCTGCGGCAGGGCCGAACGGGGATTTCGTGAGCCGGGCGGTGACAGGAATCCGCACTGCACTCGCCCTGGCCTGACCGAGTGTCCTCCTGGGGCGCTCACGGCCCTCGGCAGCTCTGCGGCGGGGCTGGGACCGCCGTGGCCGTCAATGCGGCCCCTGGGTCGCCGGGGAGCCGCTGCACGCCCTGGGGACGCCCGGCCCCCCCGGGGACGGCGCGACAGGGAGTTCCTGCGGCCGATCGCCGATCAGGGCGCGTCGCGTTCGGGGCCAAGGCGTTCCGGGGGAAGCATCGCTTTGAGCTCCTCCAGCGGGATGATCCCCTCCTTCACGAGCATCAGGGCGTGCTGGCGAAGCGGCAACAATCCTGCGCGCAACGCGTGGCCGCGAAGTTCGTCGACCGTCGCACGGCGCGAGATGGCCAGCCGCAGCTCCGGCGAGGCGGGAAGGTACTCGATAGCTGCGATCCGCCCGTAACAGCCGCTGCCGCGACAGTGGTCGCATCCCTTTCCGCGGAAGAACCGCATTTCCTTCGGAATACCATCCGGAAAGATCTCCGCCGCGAGGACGGCAGGGGGCTCGGCAGGTTCACGGCAATTCTCGCAAATGCGCCGCGCGAGTCGCTGCGAAAACACCGCCAGCAATTCGCTCGCAATGGAATTGGGATGCATCCCCAGGTCGACGAGCCGCTGCACGGCGTCGACGGTATCGTTGCAGTGCAGGGTCGACAGCACGAGGTGTCCGGTCTGGGATGCCCGCAGTGCCTCGAGCGCCGTCTCGCCGTCCCGGATCTCCCCCACGAGAATTACGTCCGGATCCTCGCGCACGAACGCGCGCATTGCGTTGGCAAACTCGAAGCCAATTTCCGGTCGGACCTGGGTCTGCTGGATGCCATCGAGCGCGTACTCGATCGGGTCCTCGACCGTGATGACCTTGCGGGAATCATCCGCCGCCAGCACCTGCAGGCCGGCATACAGCGTAGTGGACTTTCCGGACCCTGTCGGACCGACCACGAGAATCAGGCCGCCGGGCGAATCGATCAACCGCCGGTAGATCTGTGCGATTTCCGGCGGAAAACCGAGTTCGGGAATGCCGACGAGGTGCTCGGTGTCCTGGGGCAGCAACCGCATCACCACGTGTTCGCCGTGAAGGCAGGGCTGGGTCTGCGTGCGGATGTCGAAGACCCGCTTGCCTGACCTGGTGACGAAGCGACCGCCTTGTGGCAACCGGTGTTCCGCGATATCGAGCCCGGCGCGTACCTTGATGACGTTGATCAGCCCGAGCCGCTGCAGCTCCGTCAGGTTGTAATGCCTGAGGTCGCGAAGATCACCGTCAACACGAATGCGAATCCGCGTCCGGCCGCGATAGCTCTCGATGTGAATGTCGCTCGCGCGTTCCGCGACGGCATCGAGCAGCAATTCGTCGAGCAGGCGCTGCGCGGACTCGGTGGCCGCCGGATCGCTTGCGAGCAGATCGGCGGCCTGCCGCAGCGCAGGCCCAGGCGTCTGGGCCTTCCCCGCCTGCTCGAGTTCAATCGCCATTCGCAGCCGCCGCAGGTCGGTGGGCGTGACCACGACCTGATCGACGAACTTTGCCTCCAGTGCGGCACCGAGTTCCGGGACCTGCTCCCGGGGATCACTCGTGGCAACGAGCAGCCGATCATCCACCACCGAGATCGGCACGACCTGGTGGTATTCCTGAAAACGGGGGGAAACGGTCAGGGCGAGTTGGGAGTCGATCGCGCCGATCAACTCCTCGCTTCCCTTGAACGGGAGGCCATTGATCGCAGCCAGGGCGCGATAGAGGTCACGCTCCTCGAGCACTCCCCGCTCGAGCAGCACTTCGCCGAGGCGATGGTGCGCCAACTTTCCGGCAACCGCTGCCGACTCGACTTCCTCCGCTGTCGCGAGCCCCTCCCGAACCAGTTCGTCCCCAAGTCGCTCTGGCATCGCAATCGCCTCCTGATCGCACTGGTCAGGTGCAAGCTACCGGACGCGGGAGGCGGGTTCGTGAAGAATGCAGAAAGGATGGGTGAGAAGCGCCTTACGGGGCCTGGGAGGGCCGGCACTGATGCGAAGGGAAATGAAAACGCCCCGAAACGGGGCGTCATCAATGGAGCCACTGGTCAGATTTGAACTGACGACCGCTCGATTACGAATCGAGTGCTCTACCCCTGAGCTACAGTGGCGAGGTCTCGTGATGCCCTGACGCGGATTCGAACCGCGACGCCTTGCGGCACTACCCCCTCAAGATAGCGTGTCTACCAGTTTCACCATCAGGGCGTGGCGGGCAGAGTATAGCGGGCCGCGCCGAGGGGGTCAACGTCGGCGGCCACCACTCTGGTAGGTGACCTGCACCCCGATATTCAGCACGCGGTCGCTCAGCGTGGGCTGATCACGCTTGGTGAAGGTCCCCTTGTAGAAGTCCACGGTCGGCCCGATCGCCAGCTGGCGCGACAGCTGGATCTCATAGCCCGCACCCACGCTCCATCCGAAGCCGGTCTCGGTGATGTTCGATGCGAAGGGGTCAAGCGCGGGTGTGCCCGCCTGGGCAATACCACCGCCGACCTTCAGGAAGAGTCCCGAGTTGCGCACCGGATAGAGTTGCGCCGTGATCAGGGCCGTGCCGAAGGTTTCGGTCCCGCCATCCACCGAGTTGAACCAGCCAAAGAACTCGGCACCAACCCGTGTGCTGGCGTTGGGCGTGCCCCCGAGCCGGAGCGTGAGGGTCGGCTTCGTGAGCGACTGGGTGTATTCGAGTTCATCGGAGTACTTGTTCTGCTCGGCGCCCGCGCCGACACCACCAGCGATATAGAAGCCCGACCGAAGCTGCTCGGGTGGCAGCTCAACCAGGCCCCGGTCGCGTCCACCGCGACGGTCCTGCGCAGACGCGGTCGTGAAGGCGCCCGCCGCGAGGACGAGCAGAGCGAAAGTGGCGAGGGTGCGGTGCATCATCGGAATCTCCGTGAAGGTCAACCCAACGTGGAATCGCGGTGCAATATGGAGCCAGAGCCCGCCTACTGGGCAGGCCGCGTGCCAGCAAGATATCTTGTGATGCGGCAACGTGTTGCGCGGTTGTGGTCCGCTCCCTGCGCCGTGTCACTGTCCTCCGAGAGGGTCATTGGTGTCCCGAACCAGACGAACCGCCTTTGCACTCCTGATTGTCACGCTGGCCACGACGGCTCTGTTGCTCTGTCGCTGGCAGCTGCATCGGCTCTGGGCGCGTCGAGCCAGCAATGGCGCAATCCTGACCGCCCGGGCGCTCCCCCCGCTCGACTACCGCGGCGGATTGACCCAGCCGGTCCCCGGCCGCCGGCTGCTGGCGCGAGGGCAATTCGAACCGGGTGACCAGATGCTGCTCCGGGGTCGGGTGCACGACCAGGCGCCAGGGCTCGAGGTTGCCACGGCGTTCCGCATTGCGGGGAGCGAAACCGTCCTCTGGGTGCTCCGCGGCTTCGTGGCCTCGCCCGACGCCGCAACCATTCCCGACGTCCCCACGCCAACCCCCGGCGAAGTCACCATCACCGGCCTGACCCTCGCGGTCCCGACCACTTCCGACTCAGGGCAGCGCCTTGTCCGCGGAAGCGATACCACCTGGCGCAGGCTCGATCAGGCCGTCATTGCTGACCGTACGCCATCGGCGCTGCCGGTCTACCTGCTCCTGGATGGTGGCGAAGGGGGGCCCGGCCGCCTTCCAGCGGTGGACCCCCCGGTCCTCGACGATGGACCCCACCTGAGCTACGCCCTGCAGTGGTTCGGCATCGCCCTGGCGATTCTCGCCTTCGGAATCATCGCGTGGCGGCGAGCCGATCCCGGGTCTGCTCAACCCCCCGCAGCACCCTGAGGATATTGCCGCTCGCGAGCTTGGTGAGGTCGGCATCGGTCCAACCCCGGCGGATCAGTTCGGCGAAGAGCAACGGATAGCCGGTGACATCCCCCATTCCTTCTGGCAGACCCGTCGTGCCGTCGTAGTCGCCGCCCAGGCCGACGTGATCGATGCCGGCGACCTTGCGAATGTGTTCCACGTGGTCAGCAAGCTCGGACACCGTTGCGGGTGGCAGACGATGGCTTCTCCGCCACGCCTGCACCGTGGCTCGCCCCGACACCGAGTCGGCGCCCGAGGCACGCACCGCCGTCACCACTGAATCAAGCTGATTCTCCCAGTCGCGAATTCCGGTCGAGATGAAGCTGCTCACGAAGGTGACCATCACGACGCCACCGTTCTTCGGGAGTCTTGCCAGGATCGAGTCGGGCACGTTGCGTGGCACATCGGTGATGGCGCGCGCCGAGGAATGCGAGAACATCACCGGGGCCTGCGTCACGTCGAGGGCATCACTCATTGTCCCCGGTGACACGTGGCTCAGGTCGACGATCATTCCGAGCCGATTCATCTCGCGCACCACATCGCGACCGAAATCGGTGAGGCCGCCGTGCTTCGCGCTGTCGAGTGCCGCATCGGCCCAATCGAGCGTCACGTTGTGCGTCAGGGTCATATATCGCGCGCCGAGGGCATAGTACATCCGCAGCGCGCCGAGCGAGTTCTCGATTGCGTGGCCGCCCTCCATCCCCAGGAGCGAGGCCACCTTGCCCGCCTTGCGTGCCGCCACGATATCGTCGGCCGAGAGCGCGAGCTGCAGCTCGTCGGGGTACATCGCGATCATCCGGCGGGCGATGTCGATCTCCTCCAGCTGCATTCTCGCGTAGCCCGAATCCCGCGCTTCCCCCGGGACATACACCGACCAGAACTGGCCACCGACGCCACCGATCCTGAGCCGTGCAAAGTCGGTCTGGCCCGGAGCGCGAGTCCGCAGGGGGTACTTCGCCACATCCATCGGCGCAGCCTTGTTGGTCCGGATCTCCCACGGCAGGTCGTTGTGGCCGTCGATGATCGGGCGAGAGGCGAGGAATCGTCGGGCGTGCGCCAGGGCGGCGTCTTCCGTTTGTGCCGGCAGGAGGGTGGGCAGGAGCAGGGCAACGGAGAGCAGGAAGCCAATGCGCATCGATGTCACCTCGTCGGCTTGCGGCCGAACAGTTCAGGAAGCGGAACGCCTTCAATGCGTTCCGTTGGATGAATTCCCAGCAACGCCGCCAGCGACGGCGCAAGATCAATGGTCCGGACGACCCGTTCAACCCGGCGAGCCGGCAGCCCTGGCACCCGGAAGAGCAGCGGCACGCGCACATCGTCGAGGTTGATGGTGCCGTGCGTCGTTTCGGCCTTGCTGCCGCCGAAGGTGTAATGCGGTTCGGCCACCACGGCCACAAACCAGCCGAATCCCGGCACCAGCTGGCGACGCCAGCGCATCGCCTCGAGATCGGTCTTCGGGGCCGCCGCGAGGGACCTCGGAGTGAAGACACGCCGGACCCCCGGCAGCTTGCCGATTTCGGCCGCCAGCGCGGCCGAGATCGAGTCGGTATTCACGCCCCGGCTCGCGAGGGCGGCCGCGTCGCCAAAGAGCAGTCCCGCTTCCGTGCCGGCCCCGAGGTCGATCCGCCAGCGCGAGCGCGCGTAGCGGTTGAGTGCACGGGCCTGGGTGCTGAAGACGATGTGGCCGCCAGCGCCCGCCTCGGGGTATTCGGTCACGCCGTGGTCGGCGGTCAGGGTCACGATCATCTGATCGGGAGGCACCACCGTCGCCAGCGAATCGAAGAACAGGCCGAGGTAACGATCCAGCTTGAGGATCTGGTCGTGCATCTCGCGAGAACCAGGGCCCCAGCGATGCCCGATGGCATCGGTCGTCGAGAGCGACACGCTCAGAAAGTCCACGCCATCGCGCTGACCGAGCCCCAGGGCCTTCACGCCCCTGAACGAGAAGTCGAGTGTCAGCGAGTCGGTCCAGGGTCGTTTCTCGATCTCCGAAAGCGCGGATGCGGAATCGTTCGACAGCACGTGAGGAAAGAGGCGATCGGCGCCGTTCACCTCAAAGGGGCGATCGTCCGCTTCGGCGTACTCACCGGCATCGCGTTCGAGTGTCCACGCGGTGCCACGGAGGCGGCCCACCGGGTCCTGGGCATTCCAGGCTGTGACCCACGCGGGAAGGGAATCGGCGTAGTAGCGGCTGGTGGTGAATTGTCCCTTCGAAAACCAGTATACCGGCACCTTGGCCCGACCGATCGGCAGGATCGCGCCGCGATCCTTGCGCGAGACCGAGAGCACGCGCACCGCGGAATCGCGAGCCAGCATCCAGTCGAGCAGCGTGGTGCCCACAAAGCGGCGCGGCGAGGCACCGGTGGCGCTGCTGTTGATCAAGGGGAAGAGTGGGTCCGGCACGCCGAGATCGTTGGAAACAATGCCGACGCTCGCGGGCGAACGACCGGTCATCATTGTCGAATGGCCCGGTGCCGTCTCGACGACGGCGTGGTCCTGTTCCGCGTTGGGAAAGAACACGCCCTCGCGCAACAGCGTCGCAAGGCCACCCCGGAGTCCGCCGCGAAAGCGATCGAGGTAGTCGGGGCGCATCTGGTCGACGACGAGCGCCACGACGAGCCGCACGGGATGTGCAGCCGTCCGGACGGGAGGCTTCTGGGCCGCGAGCGGGGCGGCGCCAAGCGCGAGGACCACGAGTACAGACACCCGTGATGGACGAAGCATTGTGCGTCTCCGGTGATGGAAATCCGGGGAATGAGAGCGTATTATTGTCACGAATGGATGAAGATCTCACGCGGGGGCCCACCGTCCGTGGAACGTAACACCAGACAGCGCGGCGCGATCCGGCGGGCCTTCCAGCGCACCAACCGTCCGCTGGGCACGGCCGAGGTCCTCGAGGAGGCCCGCAGTGAGGTCGGCGGCGTGGGCATCGCCACGATCTACCGGAATATCCGCACGTTACTCGACGAAGGCTGGCTGGAGCAGATCGACCTCCCGGGCGAAGTCCCACGATACGAGATGGCCGGCAAGGCCCACCACCACCACTTCCGTTGCGTGCAGTGCAACCGGGTCTACGACATCCCGGGCTGCGTCGCCTCCCTCCAGCAACTGGTGCCCCCAGGCTTCGCACTTCAGCGACACGAACTGGTCCTCTACGGGTCGTGTGACGCGTGCATCGCGAGCTGACTCGTTGAGCCCGGCTGCGGTCCTGCTGTTTCCCGTCGTTCGCGGACTGATCACGGCAACCCTGCTCCTGCTGACGGGGCTGCTGGTCGTCGAGGGGATCGTGGCGCGGAGAATCACGGGCCACGACGCGTCACTCGACGCCGAGTTGCGCGGCTGGCTCTCGCGACTTCCCGGCCTGCTCGCGTGGTTCCTGCTGATGCTCGCACTCGGTCGCGGCGCATTGCAGCTGTTGTCGTTCGTCGATCCGGGAGAACCGGTCTCGCCGGAACTGGTTCGCGGCGTGCTCTGGCAGGGATCGTGGGGCAACGCGTGGGTCCTGCAGTGCAGTGCCGCGCTCGCGCTGCTTGCCTCCTCGTGGTTGCTCCAGGCGCGCGAGCGCCTGCGACGCGCTGCAGCACTGCTCCTCATTCTGGTCCTGCTCTGGAGTCAGACGGGTATGGGGCACCCGGCGGACGCGATCTGGGGGTCGGCGCTCGGTCGAGTGGTCGATCTGGCCCACCTGATCGGCGGCGGCTACTGGCTGGGCACGCTGGGTATCCTCGCGATTGCCGTCTTCCCTGCTCTCCGCACCGAGGCGCGTCTCCCGATCCTCGCCGCCGTCGTTCGCGACTTCTCACTCCCCGCGCGGCTCGGCGCCACGCTCCTGCTGCTCTCGGGAGCGAGCGCCACCTGGCGTTATGCCGGATCGATCCCGTCGCTCATCGCGAGCGAGTGGGGTCGCGTGCTGCTGATCAAGCTCGCGTGCCTTGCAGGTGTCGCCGCACTGGGCTGGTGGAACTGGAAAATCGTGACACCAGCCCTCGAGAGTGTTGGCGGCGGAGCGTCGAAGCAATTGCGCCGTGCCGTGGCGGTCGAACTCGCACTCGGTGTCGTGATACTGGCTCTCACCGCGGTGCTCGTGGCGCTTCCCCTGCCTCACGGCGCAGGATGACCGATCGCGTGAAATCGACCGCACTCGGACTGACACTCCAGGCCCTCGCCCGCAGCCATCGCGCACAACTTGCGGCCTTGCTCGCGCCGCACGGCATCCACGCAGGACAGGACCTGTTGCTGCTCGCGGTCTGGGACGAACCGGGCCTGCGGCAGTCGGCCCTCGCCGCGCGGCTCGCCGTGGAACCACCCACCGTGACCCGGATGGTCCAGCGACTCGAGCGGAGTGGACTGATCGAACGTCGCCGCGATCCACACGATGCGCGCGTCTGGCGGATTCATCCGACACCGCGATCACGCCTGCTTGAGGGAGCCGTCCGGCGTGCCTGGCAGGAAATCGACGCGCGGTTGATTGCCGAGATGGGAGAAGCAGACGCCGAGCGACTCCGGCGGCTCGCACAGCAGGCGAATCAGCTGTTGCGCGGCGGCTCCTGAATCCCTTCGTGCGTGAGCGCCTCGCTCCAGCCACCGATGGCCGGCGCCTGAATCGGAGGTCGCGGCGCGTTGGCCTCCCAGCCGAAGAGTGCCGCGCACGCGGGACCACAGACGGCTCCCTGACAGGCGCCCATTCCGATCCGGGTCCACAACTTGGCCTGGCGCTGACTCCACGCCGGATCGAGCTGACCGCGCGTGACATCCTCGCAGCGGCAGATGATGGTGGCCTCATCGGCGAGCGCCGTCACCTCGGGACGTAGCGCAAAGGCGCGCGCCAGTCGTTCCTGAAGCCGGCGCCCGGCATCGCGGGCACGCAACGCCGAGCGCCCCGTGTCGTGCGGGTCTCCCGCGGCGGCAGCACCGGCAATGAATCCCTCCACGAGGCCCGCCTCTTCCCCCTTCACGCCAGTACACTCGCCTGCGGCCCACACACCGGCCACGGTGGTCTGCTGCGACGCATCGATGACGATCCCGTCCTGGCGCACGTCACACCCGAACAACTGGGCGAGTTCGACATTCGGGACCAGCCCCATTGCCGCGCCGAGCCAATCGCAATCGATGGTCCGGGTCTTTCCCCGCTCGGACAGAGTCACACTGCGCAACTGACCATCTCCGTCGGCGCGAGTCACCCAGGTCGCGGGACGGTAGGGAGTCGCGAGGAACGCCGCGCGATAGCGCAGTGCGTCGATCAGCTTGCCCGGCGAACTGAGCATCGAAGCGGCGAAGCGAATCAGTTTCGAGTCGTCCGCCTGCTCGGCCACGAGCAGGACGTCGGCGCCGTCCGTCGCGAGCGTGGCCGCGACCGGGAGCAGGAGCGGGCCAGTGCCGGCCAGCACGACGCGTCGCCCCGGCAGTCGCAGCCCCGACTTGAGCAGTGCCTGCAGGGCGCCAACACCTGTCACGCCTGGAAGTGTCCACCCCGGGAACGGGAGGAACCGCTCCTTCGCGCCGGTCGCAAGCACGATGGCCTCCGTGCCGACCGGAGCAATCCTGCCGCGGAAATCCACGATGATCTCCTGCGGGGAATTGGCATCGACGACCCTCGCCCCGAAGGCAAAGGTGACGCCGGCTCCCCTCGCGCGGGCGAGCAGTTCACTCGCCTGCTTCGGCAATGCGGCCTCTGACCGGTGGCGCCATATCTGGCCTCCGGCACGCACCGCCTGATCGATCACCAGCACTCGTCGGCCCGTGGCTGCGGCGGCCGTGGCCGCAGCGAGGCCCGCCGGGCCTGCGCCCACTACCACGATGTCGACCCGGCGACGACCCTTCACCGCCCAGGCTCCACGGTCATCCCCTCGCGGACCACCGCGAGACAGGCACGAACTTCCGGCACCCCATCAATCGTGACTCGACACTCGAAGCAGCTTCCCATCGCGCAGAGCGGCCCACGGGGTCGGCCCGAGAGATCGTGGCGGAAGTCGACGATGCCGATCTGGAGCAATGCCACCGCGACCGTCATTCCGGCGGGCACGCGCCGCGGCACGCCGTCGACGAGGATGGTGAGGTCGCTGATGCTCACGATGCGTGCTCCGCGAGCGATGGCATCGCGCGGTCGGGGAGGAAAGGTGCAGGATCGATGGTCGAACGTGTGCCGAGCAATCCGGCCGCAATCAGTTCCGCCGTTCCCGGAGCCATCGTGATGCCGAGTCCTTCGTGGCCCGTGGCAATCCAGAGATCGGGCAGCGTTGGCCACCGACCGATGAGTGGAAGCTTGTCTGGCGTGGTGGGCCGGAATCCGACCCAGGTGCGGAGTGCACGCATCTCGCCGACGGCGGGAAAAAACTGTCGCGCGCGGTCGAGCATTCGACCGAGCAAGGGGCGGTTGATCGAGGCGTCGAGTCCCACGAGCTCACGTGACGACCCGATCAGCAGCTGTCCGGTTTGCCGTGGCTGAAGATTGAACGCCACCGACGCTTCGCCAAAACTGTGCGCACTCTGCAGGTAGCCGAGCTCCACCAGCTGGTGACGCAACACTCCTGGCCGGCGATCCGTAATCACGAGATGGCCCTTGCGCGGGACCACGGGGAGCCCGGGCACCAGTTCCGGCGAGGCCACTCCCGCGGCCACCACGATCGCACCGGTGGGGAGCCGGGTTCCGTCGGCGAAGCACACGACGTGCGCCTCAAGCGCCGTCGCCGTGACCCCGCTGCGTACGTGTACACCGAGGCCGGTGGCGCGTCGCAGCAACTCACGCGCGACGGTCGGCGGATAGATGACGGCGTCACCGGGCACAAGCAGCGCGCCGCTCAGCCCCGTTGCGAGCCCGGGTTCGGCCAAGGCGAGTGCCCGCGCATCGAGGAGCTCGGCCCGCACCCCCTGCCCGGCGTACACCCTGATCCGGTCCTGGGCGGCCTGGAGTTCGGTGTCATTTGCGGCGAGCCAGAGAGTCCCGCAGCCGTCGAATTCGGCGTCGCGCGGCAAGGTTTCGGCCAGTGCCTGCCAGCGAGTCCGGGAATCCGCACAGAGCGCGAGCTGCGCGGGCGAGTCATCCATCGCGACGAGGTGGCCCATCGCCGCACCCGTGCTCCCGCCGCCAGCGAAGGCCGAGTCGACCAGCGTCACCTGCAACCCGGTCTCGGCCAGGCGCAGTGCGATCGCGGTGCCGACCAGCCCGGCACCGATGACGGTGACATCAGGCGCAGCGGTGACGGTCACATCAACCCGGACCGGAATGGATCATCATCATCGAACAGCAGCGTGTTGCGACCGGTGATATAGGCCCGACCCTGAATGAAGGGAATGAGCTGGTCGCCTTCGCGTTCGAGCCAGCCGACGAAGCGCGACCCGACGATGCTCTCCTGGCGCCATTGCGCGTGGAGTGCCAGTTCGCCCTTCGCGTGAAGCGACGCCATTTTCGCCGATGTTCCCGTGCCGCACGGTGACCGATCGTATGCCGCACCGGGGCAGAGGACGAAGTTGCGCGAATCGGCATCGGCGCCCTGCGGTGCACCAAACAACTCCACGTGATCCACCAGCTCGCGGTCGGCACCCGTGATCCCTGCCGCCTCGAGTGCTGCGCGAATGCGGGTCGTGACGCTCAGCAGCTCATCCCGATGCGCGAGATCCAGCGGAACCTGCGGCCACTCGGTGAGGAAGAACCAGTTTCCCCCCCACGCCACATCCCCCACGACCGTACCCAGGCGCGGCACATCAACAGACACGCCGCTGCGATGCACATATGCCGGCACATTGCGGATGGTGACGCTCCCGTCGAGCCCGAGCACGGCGCTCACCGGACCCACCGGGGTATCGACCTCCACGGGGCCGGGGCCGAGCCGGCCGAGGTGTTCGAGCGTCCGCACCACGCCGATGAGGCCGTGACCACACATTCCGAGGTAGCCCGCATCGTTGAAGAAGACCACGCCCGTTGCGGCCTCGGCACGATCGGGGGGAACCAGCAATGCCCCGACAATCGCGTCGTGCCCGCGCGGTTCGAGCACCACGCCGCGTCGCAGGTGATCGTGTTGGAGTCGCATGGTGTCGCGACGCTGCGCCACCGTATGGCCAGCCGGCTCGGGCCATCCCGCGAGCACGACGCGGGTCGGTTCGCCCTCAGTGTGCGAATCGATGACCTCGATCGGCGGCTGCGTGCTCACGCCACCGCCGGACGGCGGGCGAGGCGCTCGCCGATCAGTCCGAGCACCATCTCGCGCTCGACTCCGGAGATCGTCAGGCGTGGACCGCGCACCCGCTCGTTACCGAGACCGACTTCCTGCTGCACCAGCTTGATGAGCTGGACGAACTTGGGCACGGTGTCGAGCCGCAACAGCGGAAGGAACCAGTCATAAAGTGCGCGGGCCTCTGCAGTCCGCCCGGCAACGGCGTGCTCGAACAGCAGCACCGATTCATCCGGGAGGGCGTTCACCAGGCCAGCAATCCATCCCTGTGCACCCGCTGCGACGCCCTCGAGAATGGCGTCGTCAAGCCCGACGAACAGGGCGAGGCGATCGCCGAGCAGTGCGCGGAGCGCCGTGATCCGGCGGATGTCGCCGCTGGACTCCTTCACGGCGTGGAGGTTGTCGTGTTCACACAGCTGACGAACCTGCTCGGGGACGAAGTCGGTCCCGTAGGCGATCGGATTGTTGTAGAGCATACAGGAAAGCGGGGTGGCGCGAATCACGGCGCTCACGTACTCGCGCATCTCGGGCCAGTCACCCTGATACACATACGGCGGCAGGACCATCAGACCACGACAGCCGACATCAGCCGCGCCGCGCGCGAGCGCTACCGCTTCGTCGGTACCGAGCGCCGACACGCCAGCGACCACCGGCACCTTGTCACCCGCCGCCGCGACGATGGTCCGGAGCACGGCCAGTTTCTCCGCGCCCGTCAGCGTGGCGGCCTCACCGAGCGAGCCCAGCGGGACCATCCCGCGGCACCCCGAGGCCAGCAGCCGCCGCACGTGTCCTGCGAGAAATTCGTGGTCGACCGCTCCATCGGGACCAAAGGGCGTGGTGATTGCGGGAAAGACGCCGTGCCAGTCGGCCGGGGACATCGAGTGCATCAGAGGCCTCTCTAGGGATGAATCTGGATGGTGCGGGTCTCGGTATAGAAATCGCGCGCGGCGCGCCCCTGTTCGCGACTGCCGCTCGACGAGGACTTCATTCCACCGAACGGGGCGTGCGGATCGACACCGGTGGTATCGCCGTTGACCCGCACGAGACCGACTTCGATCTGCCGGACGTATTGCATTGCCGTGGCAAGGTCGCGCGTAAAGATCGAGGCCGACAACCCGAACGGCGTATCGTTGGCAAGCGCGATTGCGTGCTCGACATCGGTGGCCGTGAGCACGCCCAGCACCGGCCCGAACAGTTCGCGCAGGGCGAGCGGGTGCGAGGCATCGGGAAGCCGGACCGCGCGCGGTGCGAACCAGTGGCCATCGCGGTACATCGGGTCGTCGGGCAGGCTGCCCCCAAAGAGCACCTCTGCCGGGGCCTCGGCGAGCGCCTTCTCGATCCTGGCGCGCGACTCGGCACTGATCAGCGGGCCAATCGCGCCGGACGGCTCGTCGACGGGACCAAGCGGCAGTGCGGCAACCGCGCGCTCCAGGCGCGCGAGAAAATCCGCGGCCACGCGCTGATCGACAATCACGCGCGAGGTGGCCGTGCACTTCTGGCCGGCATAACGCATCGCCCCCGCCGCCGTCAGCGCGGCGGCGCGGTCGAGGTCGCCATCGTGCGCCACGATCACCACATTCTTCCCGCCCATCTCGGTCTGCACCCGGATATTCCGCTCCGCGCCGATCGCCGCCACCCGGGCCCCCACCCCCTGTGAGCCAGTGAACGATACCGCACGAACGCCGCGCGAACGGAGCAGCGCCTCGCCCGTGGTGCCGTCGCCATACACGACATTGAAGACTCCGGCGGGAAGCTTCGCCGCCACAGCGGTCTCGGCCAGCAGGTGCGCCACGCCGGGAGACAACTCGGAGGGCTTGAGCACCACGGTGTTGCCGAACGCCAGGGCAGGAGCGGCCTTCCAGAGCGGAATCGCGAGCGGAAAATTCCACGGCGTAATCAGGGCAACCGGTCCAACCGGATCGCGGAGCGTGAACTGCAGTGCATCAGCGGCCTGTGCCGGGATGACCTCGCCGACTTCGCGCACCGCCTCGCCGGCGTAGTAGCGGAGAATCACGACCGCACGGCCAACTTCACCGCGCGCTTCCCCAATCGGCTTCCCGACCTCCCGCGTGATGGCCCGGGCCAGTTCGTCGGAGCGCGCCGCGATCGCCTCGCTCCAGCGAAACAGCGCCTCGGCGCGGGCCGGCCCCGAGGTGTGCCGCCAGGTCGCAAAGGCCCCGACCGCAGCGCCTACTGCCGCGGCGACATCGGCAGCATTGCCGATGGGTGCCCGCGCGACCAGGTCGCCAGACCGCGCCGGGTTGTGTCGTTCACGAACTTCGGTCGAGGTGGCGGGAACAAAGGCCCCGTCGATCAGCAGTGGGAGTGTGTCGGTCATCGCGTGGCCTCCAGGGGATGGTGACGCTTCAGTGCGGCGGCCAGGGTGTCGCCGGCCCCCAGGATGTGGTCGCGCAGCAAGGCGTCGGTGCGCGTCGTGTCGCGGGCGCGGGCGGCCGCGGCAATCGCGCGGTGCTCACGCACAGCGCGCGAGGTGCCGCGCGTGAGGGTGAGCTGGAGCCGGAGGAACCGGTCGGACAGCGCATGCAGGCGGGTGAGGGTCTCGAGCGTTTGCGGGCGGTTGGCCGGGCGATACAGGGCAAAATGAAATCGACGGTTGGCATCACCCCACGCCGGCACATCGCCCGCGGACACGGCCCGCTCGAACTCCGCCGCGGCAGTTCGCAGCGCACTGTCATCCGCCGCCGTGAGCCTCGGCACGGCGCGACGCGCAAGATCGGACTCGATCAGCGCACGCAGTTCGAACAGTTCGGCGACCTCGGCCGTCGGGAGTGGTGCGACCACCGCACCGCGATGCGGCTCGATGGTCACCAGTCCTTCGGCCTCGAGGCGACGCAACGCCTCGCGCAGGGGAATGCGGCTCACGCCCAGGTCGGCGGCGAGCGCCTCCTGCCGGAGCCGCGCGCCCGCGACCCATTCGCCCGCGAGGATCCGCTCGCGGAGCGCCGCGAGGGCGGCATCGGTCAGGGTAGAACGCGGAAGCATATTGTATACAATATTCAAGCACCGGGCCTTTGCAAGGGGCGAGCCCTGCGAGCGAGGTGCCTGATTACGGTGCCGCCACCACTCTGGTATACACGGCGTGGCGGCTGGACTTCATCCCGGGCCCGCGGATCATCGTGGTCCGGACTTCCAGCTCCTGGCCGTCGGTCGACGGCTTGAACTCGCGAACGACTCGAAGGTCGCCGGGGCTCGCACGCTCGACCTCCAGTCCCTTCCCCTTCCAGCGGGCCTCGAATTCCACGACCCCGCCCTCCATCTGGGCCTCCTGCCGTCGCTTGCCATTGGCCAGCCACTCGGAGCTGTAGCCCGTCTCATCGGCAATGACCACGCGCTCATCGCGAACGCTGAATGTCAGGGTGGTCGCGGTGCGCAGTTCCTGGTGGAAGGGCCGCATCCGCGGCTCCTCCGGCCGCATACTCGTTCCGCCGGTGGGGCCGATTCCCGGGACCCCCGGACCGGTCACCGTGCCGTCGGCAAATGGCGCCGGGCGTCCCCCAGACAACACGACCCCCACGGGCCGCGGCTGGCCCGCAACGCCTCCAGCGCTGGAGGTCACCACCGCGCTGCGGGGGACCAGCATCATCGGTCCCGTGCTGGGCCGCAGCTCGGGCCCCGAATCGGAACGGGCGGGATCGAGTCGCCAGCTACCGAGCAGAGCCGTCAGGGCCGCCGGCTGCTGCGCCTCGGCCCGGAACGGCAGCAGGAATGCCAGCAGCAGCACACCAGTTGTATATCGCACGGGTTCCACCGGGAGTCAGGGGGATTTCAAGTCGCTCCGCAGAATACAGCGAGGGAGCGGTGATCACGCAAGAGCGCGCAAAAAAGCGGGGGCATCGATGCGATGCCGCATTGATGCCCCCATTGCTGCTGCGCCGATGGGACGGTCCCGTCAGGGCGCGGTTTCCACGCGCGTGTAGACGAACTTGCGCTCGACCTTGCGGCCACCCATCTCGAGCACCGACTTCACCTCGAGGCTCTTGCCGTCATCACTGGGCTTGAATTCGCGCCGGAGCGTGGCGCTCTCCGGAATGTTGCGCGACAGCACGAGCGCCTTCCCTTTCCACTTGGCCTCGAACTCGATCACGCCGCCTTCCATTTGCGCTTCCTGCTTCTTCCGCCCATCGGCACGCCAGGTGGTGATGTGACCAGCGTCGTCGGCGATGGTCGCGTCAAAATCGCTCGCGGTGATCACCATTTCGGGCGCGGGTCGCGCTTCGGCCATCAGGCTCCGCATCTTGGGGTCGTTCATTCGCCCGCCGCCACCGCCTCGCGCGCCGAGCCCCCCACCGCCGCCGCTCTCGCCACCCCCGCCTCCACCGCCTCCACCGCCGCCCCGCCGTCTGCCGCCGCCCCCACCACCGGTTGGTGCGCCTCCAACGGCCGCGGCCGCGCCCGCAGCCCCACCGGGCCGCTGCTCACCGCCACCAAAGAGCGCGCCAGGACTCCCCGGCATCGAATCACTGCGGGACGCGTCGAATCGCCAGGTGCCGGCCAGCGCCGCGGTCACGGCTGGCGCAGGCTTCTCCTGAGCGGCGAGAGCAGGTGCCGCCAGGAACAGCACTGCGGCGGATGCGAAGAGTGAACGCACGGGATGGCTCCGGAATGACAGGGTGGCGTGCTGCCCGGAAGGGGGCCGGGACCAACACCGTAATACGCGACTCGCGCGGGGCAGGTTGAACCCGCGCCGTGCGAGTGCCACCGCTCAACCGTCGACTGTATACGCGGGATCGTAGAGCGAGGCCGTGATTCGCTCCGTCAGATCGGCGGGCGGCTCGCCCTCGGCCATCCCCTCCGCGAAGGCGGTCCGTGCGACGGCCTCGGCCACCTTGCGTGACACCTCGAGGATGCGCTCGATGGGTGGATACATCGAGCCGGTCGCCAGCTCGGCGTCGGTCGTGGCCTCCACCAGCGCGTCGGCTGCAGCCAGAAACATCGTCTCGGTCACGTGACGAATCCCGTGCGAGACCACGCCGAGCCCCAGCCCCGGGAAGATGTAGGCGTTGTTGGCCTGGCCCACGCGTCGCAGCTCACCGCGCCAGTTCACCGGCGCAAACGGGCTGCCGCTCGCGAACACCACTCGACCGTCCGTCGCGCGGTACGCCTCTTCGGCGGTGCACTCTGCCTGGGACGTCGGGTTGGACATCGCGAAGATGATCGGCCGGTCGTTCTGTGCCGCCATTGTCCGGAGCACATCCGGCGTGAAGACTCCGGGCACGCCAGAGAGCCCGACGAGCGCAGTGGGCCGAATCATCCGGATGGCCTCGCCGAGGTCGCGCGTGCCCTGATGCGGGTGGGCAAACGCGCCCGCCTGGTTCGAGGGCTTTTCACGGGGGGTCACAACGAGACCCTGACGGTCGAAAAACCAGCAGCGTTCACGCGCCTCGGCCTCACTCATTCCGTCGCGTACGAGGGCCTTGACGATCAGTTCCGCCACGCCGACGGCGACGCCTGCTCCCATGAAGAGGATGCGCTGATCGGCCAGTGGCTTTCCAATCGTCCGGCCCGCGTTGAGCAGCCCGGCAAGCGTCACCGCCGCGGTGCCCTGGATATCGTCATTGAAGGTGCAGGCCCGCATACGGTACCGCGCCAGCAGTTCGGTCGCATTCCCGGTCGCGAAGTCTTCGAACTGGACCAGTGCCCCGGGATAGACCGCCTCGACGGCGTCGATGAATTCATCGACCAGGTCGAGGTAGTCCTGACCGCGGACTCGCGGCTGGGCCAAGCCGATATAGTGGGGGTCCTCCCGCAGCTCGGCATTGTCGGTGCCGACATCCAGCATCACTGGCAATCCGAGGCCGGGATCCACGCCACCACACGCCGTGTACAGGGTCAGCTTTCCAATCGGGATTCCCATTCCGTGCGCGCCAAGATCGCCGAGGCCGAGAATGCGCTCACCATCCGTCACCACGATCACCGAGACGTCGTCGGCCGGCCAGTTGCGGAGGATGGCCTGCATCTGGCCGCGATCGCGCGCCGAGATGTAGAGACCGCGCGCGCTTCGGAAGAGCCGCCCGAACTTGCGACAGACTTCGCCGACCGTCGGGGTGTAGACCACCGGCAGAAACTCGGCGAGATGATCGATGATGGTGCGGAAGAAGAGTCGTTCGTTGCGATCGAGCAGCGCGACCAGCGCAAGATACTGATCGATCGGGGTTTCCATCGCACGCAGGTTTGCGACGACGCGCTCCTCCTGCTCCTGTTGCGTGAAGACGCGCGGCGGCAGCAGTCCGCGAATGCCGTGACGCTCGCGTTCGGCTTCGCTGAAGGCCGTACCCTTGTTGAGTTTGGGATCCTGGAGGATCTCGACGCCGCGTGGCACCCGGCGTTCGCGGATCAGGCCGTCCGATGTCTTCTTGCCCATTTGCTCCCTCACGGTGCGGGCTGATCGGCCCGCTGAAACGAAGCGAGCGCCGCCACGAGGTGACGGCGCTCCTGATTGCTTCGCAATGCCCCGACCAGGACTTGAACCTGGAACCTAGTGATTAAGAGTCACGTGCTCTACCAATTGAGCTATCGAGGCGTTCACTGACAGTAGCCCCAACGGGAGTCGAACCCGTCTCTCGACCTTGAAAGGGTCGCGTCCTAACCGATAGACGATGGGGCCGAGGGGTCCCGATGAATCCACTGTCATAGCGCTAACGGGATTCGAACCCGTGTTCCAGCCTTGAGAGGGCTGTGTCCTAGGCCTCTAGACGATAGCGCCGCATCAGAAACAGCCGCGCAATATACGTCAGCGGCCCAGACCTTCAACCCTTGCCCGTCGTTCCCCCGCGGGGCGCCGTTCAAGTCTGCCGGGTTGCTTCGCCTCGCTTCGCGAGGCTCGCAACACAGGCCCGGCAGGAATCGAACCTGCAACCCCCGGTTTTGGAGACCGGTGCTCTACCAATTGAGCTACGGACCTTCGCGCGGCCAGGGTGCCCGACGGGGATTGAACCCGCAACCTCCGGAGCCACAGTCTGGCGCTCTAACCAATTGAGCTACGGGCACCATAGGACCGCGAGAGGCCTAAAATGCCCCGCAAGCGGGGGGCGGTCAAGCGCGACGGCGTGCCCAGAAGCGACGGGAGAGGGCGAGCGTGCGGTGATTTGCCGGCACGGCGTCGTCGTCGAGGGCCGCCACTGAGACCACTCCCCGGGCTGCATTGCAGGCCAGGAGCGCCACGCCGCGAAGTTCGCTCCGGGTGACCGTCGCCTCGTGGATGCCGCCACGGACCGTTTCTGCGAGCCGCTGCCGCGCAACGCTCGGAAGCCCTCCCAGCGCGAGCGGAGGGAAGTAGAGCGACTCGCCAGCCCACCACCCCACCGCCCAGATGGACGCCTCCACCATCTTGCCCTCCTCGCTGAGCAGGAGGGCATCATCGGCCTGGAAGCGGCCGGCGGTGAGTCGGGCAGCCTCCAGCCAGGCTCGCTCGCTGGCCTTGTGGGGATAGCCACGATGCACCACCGGGGAGGTATACAGCGCAATCGGGGCGGTGCTCCCGACTTCGCGATCGCTCACGAGGATGCGACTCTCGCTCACCTCGATCCGCACCACGCGATCGACGCCACCCTCGGGTTCAATCACCGGCGGCAGGTCGAGCCCGAGCGCCTCTGCGCTCGCGGCGAGCCGTGCCTGATGCAGCGGCCAGAGCGGGGCCACCCCGTCGATGACGCGCACCGTCTCGATCAGCGCAGTGGTCACGTGGGCTCCAGCGTGGGAAGCTTTTCGCTTCGCCGCAACGACTGCAGCAACGTGGCGCCGATGATCAATCCGCCACCCGCGAGCGCAAACGGGCTCGGCACTTCACCGAGCAGCCACCACGACCAGACGGGATTGAAGGCCGTCTCCACGAGCAGCAGCAGCGAAACCTCCAGCGCTGGCACCGAACGAATGCCCGTGGTCACCAGAGTGTAGGCCACGCCGATCTGGAAGACGCCGAGATAGAAAATCACGCCCCACGCCTGCACCGGATGGTGTCCGAGCGGGAGGGCGAATGGCAGTGTCGCCAGACAGGCCACCGCGTTGCCGAGAATCACCGCCGCGATCCCGCGTCCGCCCGCATCGCCATCGCGCCCGAGCCAGCGCAGCCCGCAGAGCATCAGGGCATAGGACACGCCACTCACGACCGCCAGCAGGTTGCCGCGCGCCGGATCGGGCGCCGTGCTCGACGGCGCATCGTTGCCGAGGAAGACCAGGATCAGCCCCGCCGCCACGGCGGCAAGCACCGGCAGGTCGCGCGGGCGCACACGCTCGTGCAGCAGGAACGGCCCGAGCAGGAGCAGGTAGAGTGGCGCGGTCGATTGCAGGTAGATGGTATTGGCGCTGGTGGTCAGCCGATTGGCCAGCACGAAGGCCACCAGCGTCGCGGCATAGGCGCATCCGACCAGCAATGGTTTCCAGCCGATGCCACGCCAGGCGCCCGGAATCAGGATCAGCAGGGCCAAGGCAGCCACGCCTGAACGGAACGACGCCACCTGCCACGCACCGAAGTCAGCCATCTTGATGGCGGCCCCGCCCGTGGAGAACAACAGCGCGGCGAGCGCGATGCGGAGGCGCGGCGAAAGGGACAAGCGTTGTCAGCCCTGAAGAGGGGGAGGTGACCAGTCGGCCCCTCCAACTTGGCGAGGCGGGCGCCGCTCGGGAACCCCATCCCCGTGCCCGGCTGCCTCGATGGCCTTATTTCTTCAGGATGAATCTCCGACCCCGGCGCTCTCCGTCCATCGCGCGTTTTGCCTACATCACCCTGCTCGTGAACCTGGTGGTGATACTCTGGGGAGGGCTGGTCCGTGCGACCGGCTCAGGGGCCGGTTGCGGCAATCACTGGCCGCTCTGCAATGGCGAGATCATCCCCCAGTCGCCCACGGTGCATACCCTGGTCGAACTGACCCATCGGCTCACGAGCGGCGCGGCGCTGCTCCTCGTGGTGGCACTCGTGGTCATCACGCGCCGTCACTTCGCAGCTGGTCACTGGGCACGCCGGGGTGCCGTCGCCTCCTTGATCCTGATGCTCGCGGAGGCGGCGATCGGCGCGGGGCTGGTCAAGTTCGAACTGGTGGCCCACGATGCCTCGCTGGCGCGCGCCTTCTCTCTCGGCGCGCACCTGGTGAATACGCAGCTGCTCCTCGCGGCCATCCTGCTCACGGCGCGGTGGGCCAGCGGCCGGGGCGCACCAACGCGCGAGACTATCGGCGGCCGCTGGTGGTGGCTCGCGCTCGCTCTCCTTGCGCTGATCGTGGTCGGAATGAGTGGGGCGATTGCTTCGCTGGGTGATACCCTCTTTCCCGCCCGGACACTGCGCGAGGGGCTCGCGCAGGATGGCGATCCGACGGCGCACATCCTGTTGCGGTTGCGCGTCTGGCATCCGGCACTCGCGCTGTTTACCGGGTCGATGCTGATCGCGCTGGCGGCTGCGGCCCGTCGTTGGCACGACGATGCGAGGCTCGCGAGCGCGGCGCGGATGGTGGGCGTGATGGTGATGGTGCAGTGGAGCATCGGCGTGCTCGCCCTCGTGCTGCTCGTTCCGATGGCGATCCAGTTGCTTCACCTGCTCTCGGCCGACGTCCTCTGGCTTTCCGTGGTGCATTTCGCGGCCGAAGCCACGGCGCCTCAGGTCGAGCGCACCAGCGTCGTCACCATCGCGGACGCTTCCGCGTCGAACACCGTCCCCGCGCCTTCCTCAAGGTAGGCCAGCGCACGATCCGCAGCCCAGCGCGGCCGGAACGCGCGAGGCGAGCGTAGCGCGGCATAGGTTGATGTTGCCGTGACCAGCCGGCTGGCCCAGTGTGGCACGGGGCGGAAGCGTCGCGCCGGGTAGCCAGTCTGGTCGGGGCGAAGATGGTGTTCATAGGCCACAGCCGCGGCCAGGTCGAGGCCGCGACCTCCCGATTCCAGCAGCATCCGCGCACCGAGCACGGTGTGCGACTCCACCACGCGACGATCGGCCACCGTGAGCATTTCCTTCCGCGACAGCTCACGCGGGATCTGCGCCATACCGATATCGTGCAGCAGGGCGGCCACGCCCAGCCGATGCCGCGCCGGCTTGTCCACCCAGGGTGAAGCAGCCGCCATCGTCAGCAAGGCCGTGTTCACGGCGTGGGCAAGCTGATAGCGATCGGAATCATCGCCGGGTGCCACCTGGGGCAGCTGATGGTGCTCGAACAGCGCGCCAAGAATCCGGACCACGGCCTCCGCCTCGCCCCGCGCCACAATGCCGCGTTCGGCCTCGGCCAGGATCCACCCCATCGCTTCGAGTTCGTCGCTGAGGTCGAGCAGCAATTCGTGGCTCGTCTCGGTGCCCAGTGCGACACCCTCCGCTGGCTCGAGCGCCATCTCCTCCAGCACCGCAACGTTGCCGAAGCGAATACCGGGAATGGGTGCTTCGTCCGAACCTGGCGCGCCGCCGATCGACAACCGGACCATGATCTGTTCGATCAGGAGCGGAATCGAC
>JAZJZU010000060.1:29158-35338 GCA_040389605.1 Gemmatimonadota bacterium | reverse complement strand
AATCGACTCTGACGTCACGGCGTCATCGCATTCCATCCGCTGCACGCCGATGGCCGAGAGACGGCGACTCCAGGGCCAGTCGGAGAGTTCGTGCAGCGCCCGGCCGGCATAGACAGGCGCGCTTCCGAGGAAGAGCAGCACGGGATGCGCATCGACGGCCAGGAGGGTCTTGAGCGCGTCATAGACGTTGTCGAGTGAACGCCGCGTGGCCGGATGCCCGGGACTGTAGAGCGATGCCGCGGACAACGCCTGCGCGATGGCGTGGAGGAAGCGGACGGCCTCACTCATTCATCGGCCTCAAGCAACCCGCGAATTTCCGGATCGGAAGACTTGCTCGCCAGGTGCAACGCCGCCAGCACGGGGCGGTGATTGCGCCAGCGCCGGGCGAGCACTTCCAGGGCAGCGAGCATCACCGGCGTCTTCGGCAGGAGCCGCAACCGACGGAAGATGCCCTTGCGTGCCCGCACGAGCGTCAGCAGCTGCGGGACAATCAGCGGATTGTTCGTCGTGGCGAGCAACCGGATCGCCTGCAACTGGAGGCCGCTGTCGGTGTGGCCGAGCACGGTGAGGACGGGCGCCACCAGCAGTGGCGGGCAACTGGTCCCCAGCGAACCGAGCGCCACCCGGGCCATTCCCTCATCGCCGCTTTCGAGCGCTTCGATCACGGCGCGATCACGCGTGGCGGGCTGCCGCAGCAGGACCTTCAGGGCCTCCTGCCGGACGCGCGGTTCCGGGTTCGTGAAGGCGGCGAAGACCTGATCCAGTGAAGTGATCGCGGGGTACTGTGCGAGCACTGCGAGGATATTGCGCGCGAGGTACCACGGCGCCCCTTCGAGACGTGCCACGAGTTCGCCCTCGGCCCCCGGTCCGAGCCGGACGAGCAGATCGAGCAACCGGCGGCGCACCCCCCGCTCTTCGGCGCGCGCGAGCGCATCGAGCAGGGGCTCGACCGCACTGGCGCGCGAGTGCATCGCGACTCGCTCGATCAGCGCAAAGTCAGGTTGTGGATCGGAGAGCAGGCGCTCGAGCAAGCCCGGGTCGAGCACGGCATCCGCAATGGCCTGCACCGTGGCGGGATCGTTCTGGCTGTGCTCCAGGAGCTGCAGCACCTCGGTGATCTGCCCCCGCCCTGCGAGTGCCGCGCCGGCACTGAGGACTGGATCCGCTGCACACGAGAGCTCGAGCCCGATCGCGACGATCCGCGCGGGTTCCATCCCGACCCGGGGATCGGTTTCCTCATCCTGTTCCGCGCCGGTGCCCTCCCACTGTTCGACCAGGCTGCCGACCTGCGAGGCGAAAGCCCCTGCGGCCACCTCGCCCGGTCCACCCGTGGGGCTTCCGCCGGCGAGCTTCCCAAGCAGCGCTCGCATATGCGGTGAGATCGGCTCACCATCGGCCTCGGCAACCGACTCGAGCAGGAGGAGCAACTGGGCGGGCGGAACGAGCGACAACGTGTCGCGCAGGAATCGCCGCCGCGAGGCGCTCGAGGGCGCCGCGGCGACCACGCGCGTCGTGGTTGGCTGGGAGAGCGCTGCGAGGACTTCGACGAATCGCCTCCGCGCACTCCCGGAGGCCCGGTCACCACGCACCACCAGCGCGTGGGAGAAACCCCCGAGCGCCTCGAACACCCGACGCGCCCCCTCGTTGCTCTGGGTAGCGCGCTCGCTGATCGCGTCGGCCAGCGCCGCGGTCGACGGCATCGCTTCGCCGTCGGCGAGGCGACGGCCAAAGGCCGCCTCCACGAGCTGTCCCCAGAAGACGTCGTCGAGGTCACTCTCGAGTGACGGGTCGGCAAACGCCAGCACGTCATAGACCATCGGCTCGATGCGTACGTGCGCCAGGCGGAGGCCCTCCACCCCAACCACGAGGTCGGCGTGCGGTGCCGAGACGGCGGTGAGCATCTGCCCCACCTCAAGCGAATTGAGGCCGGCCTGGAGCGCGATGGTCCCGATGTTCTTGCGATGCAGTCGCGCGGCGAGGTCGCGCAGTACCGTGGGGAGCGGTTCGATGGTCGCGCCGTCGAGCAGCATTCCGCGAGGCGTGATGCCGAGGGTGATGGCGTCGCGCCCTGTGAAGGCCGCGTTGAGTTTTTCGCAAAGCGCTTCGGATGCCGTCACCACCATCTGGTGCCCTGGCGGGTACATCCCCGCCTTGCTGAGCGCGTTGATCAGCTCGCGCAAGGCGGATTCGATCGCGCGGGGCATCGCATCGCCACGCGATCGTCCGCTCACTGTCGCGCCCCGCGTGGCCAGCGCATCAGGCCCATTCAGCCCGGAAGGCGCATATTCTCGACCATCGCCTGGCCGAATGCGCTGGTGGAGAGCTTCGTGGCCCCCTCCATCTGGCGTTCGAAGTCGTAGGTCACCCGCTTCTGGCCGATCGTGGTCGAGAGCGCGTCGAGAATCATGTCAGCCGCTTCGGTCCAGCCGAGGTACCGCAGCATCATCTCGCCCGAGAGGATCACCGAACCCGGGTTGACCATGTCCTTGTTGGCATATTTCGGGGCGGTCCCGTGGGTCGCCTCAAAGATCGCGTGCCCGGTGACGTAGTTGATGTTGGCACCCGGCGCGATCCCGATACCACCCACCTGTGCCGCGAGCGCATCGGAGATGTAATCGCCGTTGAGGTTCAAGGTGGCCAGCACGCTGTAGTCGCGTGGACGCGTGAGAATCTGCTGGAGCATCGCGTCGGCGATCACGTCCTTGATGATCAGGCCGCCCGGCAGCACTTGCCAGGGTCCGCCCTCGTAATCCACGGCGCCGAACTCCTCCCGCGCGAGGGCGTAACCCCAGTCGCGGAACCCGCCCTCGGTGTACTTCATGATGTTGCCCTTGTGCACCAGCGTAACGCTGGGCAGGCCCTGCGCGAGTGCAAAATTGATGGCCGCCCGGACCAGGCGCTTCGAGCCCTCGATTGAGACCGGCTTGATGCCGATTGCGCTCGACTCCGGGAAGCGGATGCTGGTCACGCCCATTTCGCCTTGCAGGAAGGCGATGACGCGACGCGCCTTCTCGCTCTGCGCCTCGTACTCGATCCCGGCGTAAATGTCCTCCGTGTTCTCGCGAAAGATCACCATATCGACGGCACCGGGATCCTTGACGGGTGACGGCACACCAGTGAACCAGCGCACCGGCCGCAGGCAGGCATAGAGATCGAGCCGCTGCCGCAGCGCCACATTGAGCGACCGGATCCCACCACCGACCGGGGTCGTCAGCGGACCCTTGATGGCGACCAGGTAGTGATCGATTGCGGTGATGGTGTCGTCGGGAAGCCAGGAATCGAACTTGGTCTTCGACTTCTCGCCGGCAAACACCTCGAACCACGCGAGGCGCCGGGCACCACCATAGGCCAGCTTGACCGCGCTGTCGAGCACGTGTTGCGAGGCGCGCCAGATATCGGGTCCGGTGCCATCGCCTTCGATGAAGGGAATGATCGGAACATCCGGGACTTCGAGCACACCGCCGCGGAGGCGGATGGGCGATCCATCGGTCGGGGGAGCGAGGTGCGTAAAGGCAGGCGAGTCGGCAGTTGGAGTAGGCATCCCGGAATTATAGCGCGGCGGGCCCGGGGAACCACGGCAGCCGTGATATCCTTCGGGTTATGACCGAGCCGCCCTCCCACCTGGCCCCCGCACTCCAGCGGCCCGGGGAAACCGTCGCCCAGCGAATCCTCGCGGCCGGCTTCAACTCCGTCGGGCGATTCTCCCCCGGCCTCGCCGCCCGCGCGGCCGAGGCCATCTTCGTCAAGTCGGCACGACCAAGACCCCGCCCCGAGGAAGCCGAGTTTCTTGCGACGGCCCGGCCCTTCACCGTCACTGCGGTCGGCCAGCGGATCTCAGGCTATCACTGGGGCGACTCCGGGCGATTGGTGCTCTGCGCGCACGGCTGGTGGAGCCACGCCGGACGATTCGCGCTCCTCGGCAGCGCACTTCGCGATGCGGGGTTCCAGGTCGTCGCGCTCGATGCCGCAGGCCACGGGCGCTCGTCGGGGTGGCGATCTTCAATGCCCGAGTTCGCGGCGTCGATCCGGGCGGTAGCCGATCACGCCGGCGCACTGCACGCCATCGTGGGCCATTCGCTCGGGGGATCGGCATCGCTGTTCGCCATCGATCGGGGCCTGCCGACCACGCGCGCAGTGACGATTGCGTCCCCGGCGAGCCTGTCACGCTGGGCCCAGGATTTTCGTGAGATGGCGCGGCTGAGCGACCCGGTCTTCCAGCTGATGATCGGCAATATGGAACGACGGCTCGGGCTCTCCTGGGCCGATCTCGACATTACTGCAGCGGCTCGACGGATCGACATACCGGGTCTGGTGATCCAGGACACGGACGACCCCGATGTGTCGCCTGCAGATGGCGAAGCACTCGCTGCAGCGTGGCGCGGCGCAAGCTTGTTGCGGACGAAGGGGTTGGGGCACCGCGCCATCCTGCGCGACCCGGAAGTGATCACGCAGGTGGTGGAGTTCGTGGGGCGCTAGGCGGGGCGCACGGTCAGATCGGCTTGTAGATCGCGAAGAACGCTGCCAGTGCGCCGAGCAGCGGCAGGAGGAACAGGAACGGCTTCGCGAGCGACGGCCGGCGATAGGGCAGCGTGCCGAACGCGCCGAGCAGGACCCAGATCAGCAGTTTGGCCCAGATCCAGCCCGGGAATCCCCCGCGGACCATTCCCAATCGGGCCAGCATCCCGAACCCGCCCAGCAGGATCACGAACATCGCGACGCCGTGCAATGCGGCGGCGAGCTTTCGGCCGACATTGCTCTGGCGCGTTCCCCCATTGAGCACGTGCAGCGAGATGCCGCCGAGGATGGTGAACATCAGGAACATTCCCAGCAGATGAACAATCTTGTACACCGAATACGAAATCATGGAGTTCCAGGGCCAAGGAGGTCTTCGAGCACTTTGTCGACAACTTCGACCACGCGTCCGGAGACGATCCTGGCGAGCACATCGACGGTTTCGAGCGGAAGCGAATCTGGATGCTTGCGGTCGCGCTGGAAACGGATGATTTGTCCGAGCAGGATTGCCGCCATCGTGACTTCATCGGGATCGGCGAGCGGGTCGCTCTGCCCGGCGCCTGCAACGGCACGCTCGTAACTCGCCGAGGGCACCGACTCGGCCCACGGCTCGGCCTCGTCGTCTGACTCTCCCTCGAGCGGCTCGGCCGGCATCGGGACGAGGGCATAGAGCTCGCAGCGGAGCCCCGGGTCTTCCTCGCGTGCCGCGAGCACCAGCTGCCGCGGCGCGCCGAAGATCCCGTGCGCGGCAAAATATTCGATGGCCTCCGGCGGCACGACGCAGCGGGCGACCAGGTTGCCATCGAGGAACGTTCCGAGGCAGCGCATCCCCTCCGGGACCCGCTCATCGCGAATTTCTTCAACCTGCAACGGAACCGGGAGATCGGTAGCGGCCAGCACGGATGGCGGCCGGGAGTCCGGCTCGTCGGGCTCGATTGGGTCGATCGATTCATTGTCCATTCGGCAATTCCCCCGCGAGTGCGATCCCGGAATCTACTCAGTCCGGCACACATCCCCGTGACTGCGTATGTTCCTCCCTCCCAATGTCCGAACCCACGGCAATTCCACCTACCCTGGACTACGTCGCCGCGGCCCGATGGCCCGTGCGCGTGGCCCCGCACGTTCTCGGCGCGGGTCTCGTGCTCGCAGTCCTCGCGGCACTGCCCGCATCGCCCAGCGACCTGGACCGGCACCAGCTGCCCAAGGAAACACTGGTGCACGTGGCCACGTGGCTGGCCGTGATGCTCGCGAGACCGTTTCCGGCGTTCGGCCTGCGACGGGCATCCATCTGGAGTGGCATCCTCCTCCTCGCGGTGACGCTCGCTGCAGCGGCCGGCGCGACCAATCTCTGGATTGCCGCCCGGGCCACGTCGCTGACGATCACTGCCCTCGCGGCGTTCGTGACGGCCCGCCACCTCGCGGCACTCGGCGCTGCCCCTGTCCTGCTCGGCTGGGCCGCGGCGGCAGGTACGATCGGGACCGCGACCGGGCTGGCCCAGGCATATGGCCTCTCCTCGCCATTGTTTGCTTCGACGCGCGCGCCGGGTGGCACGTTCGGCAACCGGAATTTCATGGCGCACTTCGCCGCGCTCGCACTGCCAGTCGCCGCGCTGGTCGCGCTCAGCGGCCGTCGGCTGCACGCGATCGGCGGGGCAGCGCTGACGACGG
>JAZJZU010000060.1:26991-29148 GCA_040389605.1 Gemmatimonadota bacterium | reverse complement strand
ACGGTGCTCGTGACAGCGATTGTGCTGTCACGCTCGCGCGCTGCGTGGCTCGGTGTCGTGGCGATGGGAGGCGTCCTTTCACTCACGCTCCTTTACGCGCGACGACACGCGGCGCTGCCGATTCCCCGCGGTCGACCGATCTGGCTCGCGCTTGCCGCCGTGCTCGGGATCGTCGTGGCGGTGACCGTGCCCAACGCGCTCGAGTGGCGGGCGAGCTCCCCATACGCCGAGACGCTGGGCGATCTCGCGAATCATCGCGAAGGCTCCGGTCACGGTCGAATGATCCAGTATCGCAACACGCTGCGACTCGCTTCACAGCACCCGCTGCTCGGGGTCGGACCGGGGAACTGGCCCATCCGCTATGCCGACGTGGCGCCGGGCTCCGACCCCTCCTGGGCCTTCGGCGATCCCGTACCGCTGAATCCCTGGCCGAGCAGCGACTGGATGGCGCTCCTGAGCGAACGGGGGATTTTCGCCGTGGCCGCCACGCTGCTGCTGGGCCTGAGTGTCGCGTGGCGTGCCTGCCGCGCACTCCCCACCGGGGGAGACCGCGCAGTCGCCGGCTCGGCGCTGCTCGCGCTGCTGGCAGTCGTCGCCGTCGAGGGTGTGTTCGATGCCGTGATGCTGCTCCCGGTGCCGATGCTGTTCGTCGCGATGACGCTCGGCGGGTTGCTGCACTGGGCCGACGGCGAGGGCGTGAAGGAGGAGGAGGTTCGTCCGTCGCGGGGTCCTGTCGGCGCCGCGATCGTTTTCGTGCTTGCCGTGGTGGCGCTCCGGAGCACGACCCAGACACTGGCCTACCTCGTGGCAGGTAGCGGGCACGATCTTCGGAGGCTCACCTGGGCCGCTCGGATCGATCCCGGGAGTTATCCGATCCGCATCGCACTCGCCGAACGGGGCCCCTGCAGCCAGGTCCGTGACGATGCCGAGGCCGCCATCCGGATGGCCCCGAACTGGCCTGCTCCGCGAGCAGCAGCACGCCGCTGTGGTGTACGCGCGCGCTAGCCGCGGCCCCACTCCGCCCAGGAGCCATCGTAGACGGCGACCGGCGGCCCCACACCTTCGGGGTCCGCCTCGCGAATGACCTCCACCGCGAGCGCCATCGTACAGGCCGTGACCCCCGAACCACAGAGCGCCACGATTGGCCTGCTGATGTCCAGCCCGCTGGCGAGAAAGAGCGATCGCAGTTCCGCCGGAGTCTTCTCGCGTCGGGTGACCGGATCGGTGAAGTCGCCGAATGGGAGATTGCAGCTACCGGGCACGTGACCCCGGCGCACGCCAGGGCGTGGCTCGTCCTCCTCGGCCCGGAATCGCGCGGCCGAGCGACAATCCCCGATTTGCGCCGGGCCCCTCTCGGCCACGATGCGCTCCACCTGGGCACGATCGACCAGGAGCGAGCGATCGATTGAAGGAACCGGATATCCCGTGGGTGGACGCCGGACCGCTCCGCGCTGCACGGGACGCGTGTCGCGCGCCCACGCCCCGAACCCGCCATCAAGCACCGACACGCGGCTGTGCCCGAAGAGGCGGAAGAGCCACCACGCGCGGGCGGCACTCAGGTTGGAGCCACTCCCGTCGTAACAGATCACCCAGTCCGTGCGACGGATACCGAGCCGTTCCGCCAGCATCGCAAATCGTTCGGGCGAAGGCACCATATGCGGGAGCGAGGCATCGGGATCGCTGGCGGCGTCGAGGTCGAATCGCACCGCGCCGGGTACGTGAGCCGCGAGATACTCCTGATCGGCGTTGCGTCCCATCGTCGGCAGGTACCAGGAACAGTCGAGCACGACCACGCCGGCATCGTGCGCGTGGGCAGTGAGCCAGTTGGCCGAGACGAGCGATGGCCGTGGATCGTCGGCGCTAGATTTCACACTGCACCTCAATGATGGGCAAGGACGTCGTGGTCACTCACCAGGGAAAACGAAATGTACGCGCTCATTCTCATTCGGTATCGTCGCCCGCTCGAAGAGATCGTCGCCGCCACCGAAGCCCACCGCGGATACCTCCGTGAACTCCAGGCGGCCGGCACGCTGCTCGCCTCCGGTCCCTTCGATCCGAGGACCGGCGCCGCGGTCCTCCTTCGGGTACCAGAGGACGATCCCGGCGCCCTCGACCGGATCCGGAACGCCGACCCGTTCTTTCAGGCGGGGCTGGCCA
>JAZJZU010000060.1:0-26981 GCA_040389605.1 Gemmatimonadota bacterium | reverse complement strand
CTGCGCTGGCAGCCGGTGATCGGCCGCGAGGGGCTGGACCGCTTGTAATCCGCAGCAGGGCGTCCCCGCCACGGCGCACTCGCCTCACCCCACCCTCCCCGCGGCGGCACCGCAGTTCGCTCACCCGGCCCGCCGGCCGGGACTCAAGTCGTTGCCCTGTCGTGACCTCCGGATCACTCGATCGAAGCCGCCCTCAGGCTGATTGTGGCGGGCTCCCGTGTGGCACGAAGTATGAGGTAATTCGTCACCGCGCCTGAGAAGCCCCACGGAATGAGGCGCCGATCGCTCCACACGTGTCACCCCGACGCGTGCCGGAACGACGCGGAGGAGAGGAGGGACGGATGTTCGGCGATGCAATGTTCGACGAGGAAGAGCGGCTCCGCCGGGCCGAAGAGGGACGCGACGACGACTTCGAACGCCACGAGGAGGAGCAGGACGATCTGGCTCCCGCCGGCGGACTCGATGATCGGATTCGTCGCCGGCAGGCGATCGCGCAGTTGCTGCGCGAAGTCGGTGGCTGCTAGGGTCGCTGGCGCGATGACCCGGCGAGTTCCTCACCCGGGTTGACGTAGCGATCGATGGCTTGGCGGTACTGCCGCTCGTAGAGCGCGCGGTACCGCCCTCCCAGTTCCACCAGTTCGTCGTGTGTCCCCCGCTCCGCAATCTCTCCACCTTCCAGCACCAGAATCTGGTCGGCCGCCGTGATCGTCGAGAGCCGATGCGCGATCACGAACGTGGTCCGGCCGGCCCGCAGGCGCGCCAGGCCGTCCTGGATCAGTGCCTCGCTCTCCGAATCGAGCGACGACGTCGCTTCATCCAGGATCAGGATGGCAGGATCGGCGAGAATGGCCCGCGCAATGGCCACCCGCTGGCGCTGCCCACCGCTCAGCTTCACCCCGCGCTCTCCCACGATGGTCTGGTAGCCCAGCTCGAAGCGCAGTGCGAACTCGTCGCAGTGCGCCGTGGCCGCCGCCTCGAGGACCTGGAGATCGGTCGCGTCGGGTTTTGCGAAGCGGATGTTGTCGAGGATGGTGCCATCGAAGAGAAAGTTGTCCTGCAGCACGATCCCGAGGGTCTTGCGATACTCGCGGAGCCGGAAATTGGCCAGGTCCCGCCCGTCGATCAGGATGCGCCCGCTGTCAGGACGATTGAACGCCATCACCAGCGAGACGAGCGTACTCTTTCCCGATCCGCTGGTGCCGACCAGGGCAGTCGTCGAGCCGGCGGGTGCGTCAAAGGAAATGTGCTTGAGCACCGGAACACCGGGATCGTACGAGAAGGTGACGTCGTCGAACTCCACGTGACCGCGGACCGCACCGAGTGGCTCGAGCTGGTCATCGTCGGCATCCTCCGTGGCATCGGCCCGGAGTTCACGGATCCGGTCGAGTCCCGCAAACGCCTCCGTGATCTGTGTGCCGATCGAGGCAATCTGGATCAGCGGCGCGGCGAGCAGGCCGGTGAGGAGGACGTAGAGGAAGATGTCGCCACGCGACATCCGGCCGGCCATGATGTCCTGGCCGCCCACGATGATCAGCAGGGCGCCGATCACTCCGACGACCACCGTGGAGAGCGCCGTGGTCGCCGAGACACCGGTCATCGTCGCGGCGACGTTGCGAAACAGCTTGTTGGCACCCTTCGAGAAGGCGTGCTGCTCGCGTCGTTCGGCCGTGTAAGCCTTGACGACGCGGATACCCGAGATGCTTTCAACCAGTCGGCCGGTGACTTCGGCGTTGAGCTTGCCGCGTTCACGGAAGATCGGACGCAGTCGCGTGAAGGCATAGGCCATCCCGCCACCGAACCCGATCAGCAGGATCGCCGTCACCGACGTGAGCCGCCAGTTGAGCAGCATCAGCCACGTGAAGGCCACGATCGCCGTGATGGCACCACCAACCAGCTGGACCAGCCCGGTTCCGACCAGGTTACGGATGCCCTCCGCATCACTCATCACGCGCGACACCAGCTGACCGGTCTGGGTGGCATCAAAGGTCCGGATCGGGAGCCGCACCAGGTGGGCCTGCACCGCGCGTCGCATTTCCGTCACGGCACGCTGAGCGGCCACCCCGAGAATCTGGGACACGCCGAACGAGCTGGCGGCCTGGATGATCGTCGCAATCCCGACGGCGGCGGCCAGCGGCCAGAGCAGCGAGCGGTCGCCGGTCGGGATGATCTTGTCGATCAGCTCCTTCGAGGACCACGGCAACACGAAGCCAGCGGCACGATTGATCAACATCAGGGAGAAGCCGAGGGCCAGCCGCTTGCGATGATGCCAGAGCAACTCGCGCGACTCGCGCCAGGCCATCGCAGTGGTGACCTTCTTCTTTTCCTTGGGAGGGGTGGGACCGGTCCCGCGGGCACCGGCCCTGATGGCCGAACTACCAAATGATGGTCGTGGGCGCGTCGATGTCAGATCAGGCTCCAGGCAGCAGAAGACACCACTGGTAACCGCACCAATGGCGAATTCGTTCCGCCCGGCCGGCAACCAATGGTATCCGGCCAGTGCGGCCCGGGCCACCCTGCTTCGTCAATGCAGTCGGAAGGCGTTTACCGTTCAGGGGACGCGATACGCAGCCCCGACCCCAGGAGGGTACCGTGGAACTGTTCGACAATCTCGACGAGAAGGCCCGTGAGTTCGCCGCCAAGGCCCGGGCCGCCCTCGAAAACCCCGACGAGCTCCTCGCCAAGGCCCGGGAGCGGGTCGAGGAGGCGGTCCAGCAAGCAAGCGCGGAGATCCGGGAGTTCGCCGCCGATCCCAAGGCGGAGTTTCTGAAGCTCCGCGATCAGTTGAGCGACCTGCTCGACTGTGAATCTGAAGCCGCGGCCAGCACCCCCGAACCGGGCAGTCCGGCGCCGGGCGATGCCGCCCCCGAGCCGCCGGCCACGGAGCCACCTCCCGCCGGCTGATTCCGCTGCAACGTCCCCCCGGTCACCGGGGGGACAGACAACTTTTGCGACAGTCCCGGCGTACCAAGCTCCGTGGTGCCACTCGACGCTTCCGTCGACACGGTGCCGAAGCAACCCCCGACACCGGGACGTGTCATGCCGCTCCGCCTGTTCGCCCGCCCCTTGGGCTTCATCAGCACGCTGTGTGCCTTTGCTGCGCTGGCCGCCCACCCGGTTGCCGCACAGACGGGCAGCTCGGTCGACGTGATCACCGGAACCGTGACGGATGCCGCGGGCAAGCCAGTGGCCGACGCCACGATCGAGGCCTACAGCATCGAGACGCAGGTCACCAAGAAGACCACATCGAACGACAAGGGCCGCTACACGATCTTCTTCAACGACGGCACGGGACAGTATCGCGTGACCGTGCGCCAGATCGGCAAGCAGCCGTTCATCCAGAACGTCTCGCGCCAGACTGACGACGACCGCATCGTGCTGAACATCAAGATGGGCGAGAAGCCCGTGGTGCTGCAGGACATCACGGCCCGGGCATCGCGTCAGCCCCAGGGCAACGGCAACGACCGTCCGACACCGGGCAGCACGGAGCGCAACATCTCCGCGGACCAGGCCGCCAAGCTCCCGATCGATGCCTCCGACCTCGCGGCACTCGCTGCGCTCGCTCCAGGCGTCGTGATGACCGCTGCGACTGACACGAGCGGTGCGGCGTTCTCGGTTGCAGGCCAGAGCACGACTCAGAACTCGTTCGTGGTCGACGGTTCATCGCAGGGCGGCGGCAGCGGTTCGATTCCCCAGGATGCCATTCGCGGCACCCGCGTGATCACGAATACCTATGACGTGGCACGCGGACAGTTCAGTGGCGGCCAGGTGTCGGCGACCACGCGCGGCGGCAGCAACGTGAAGCAGGGCAGCCTGTCGGCCAACCTTCAGGATCGTCACCTGGCCTGGGGCGCCGCCACGGACAACGTCTTCACGGCGGGACAGACCTCGCAGCAGCTCGGTGGTGGCTTTGGCGGACCGCTCAAGAGGGACAAGCTGTTCCTCTACGGTGCCGTGCAGCTCAACCGTTCACTCAATCCGATCGCCACGCTCGATGCCGCCGACGTCACGACCCTCGGCCGCCTCGGGGCCTCGCCCGATTCCGTGGCGCGCTTCATCACGCTCGCCGACGCGACCGGCCTGACGGCACGTGCCGGCGTCATCGACCCGAACCGGACCACCGACCGCTTCACGGGCTCGCTGCGCTTTGACTGGAACGTGGCCGACCGGCACACGCTGACGGTGCGCGGCGACTACAACAGCAACGGGTCGGATCCAACGCGCATTGGCTCGACCCAGCTGGCCCAGGTGGGCGGCAACCAGACCGGCTCGGGTGGCGGCCTGCAGCTGTCCGTGGCCTCGCGATTCAGCGCCAACCTGACCAATGAGTTCCGCATCTACGGCTCGACCAACACCAGCAAGTCGGTCGGCTTCCTCAATGTGCCGACGGGACGCGTACAGAATTTCTCGACCCAGGCCGACGGCAGCGTCACGGCGAGCACGTTCGGGTTTGGTGGCAACTCCGGCCTGCCGCAGCACAACGACAGTCGCTCGGTCGAAATCTCCGAAGAGATCTCGCTGCTGCCCGCCGGCGGCGTGCATCGTTTCCGGCTCGGCCTGCTTGCGAACATTTCGCACTTCGAGCAGGATGTCACCAACAACCGCTTCGGCAGCTACTACTACAACTCGCTGGCGGACTTCCAGAACAACACGCCGGCGTCGTTCACCCGCACGCTGCAGCCGACGGTGCGCAGCGGCGGCGCGATCAACTCGGCTGTGTACCTCTCCGACGTCCTCCGGCCTTCGCAGAACCTGCAGCTGACCGTGGGCGGGCGGTTCGAGCACGGTGGTTACACCGGCGCGCCCGCGCGCAACGCCGCCGTGGAGAGCATCTTCGGAGTGCGCACCGACCTGCTGCCGAGCGAGAATTACTTCACGCCCCGCGTGGGCTTCTCGTGGACGATTCCCTCGGGCGAGCAGGCCGGCTCGGGCCAGCGCGGCTTCTCGCCGCCGGCACTGGTGGTGCGCGGGGGCGCCGGCGTGTTCCGCGGCACGATGCCCGCAACGCTTCCGGGCACTGCCCAGGCACAGTCAGGCTTCTCGAACACCGAGAGCCAGCTGAGCTGCGTGGGGGCCAACGTCCCGGTGCCCGACTGGAGCGACTTCGCCAACGACCCGTCGACCATTCCGACCCAGTGCATTGGCGGAGGTTCATCGCCGATCCTGACCGGACGGCCGTCCGTCACGGTTTATGACAACGCCTACGGTGCCGCCAAGACCTACCGCAGCTCGCTGGGCTTCACGCGGCGATTCTGGAGCACCTGGTCGCTCAATGTTGACGCCTCGTATGTGCGCGGCGTCGGACAGTCGGCCTCGCGCGACCTGAACCTCAATGAAATTTCGCGCTTCACGCTTGGCAACGAGGCCAATCGGCCGGTGTTTGCCGATCCGACCCAGATCATCGCCACGACCGGTGCCATTCCGCTCTCGGCGTCACGCGTCAACACCGACTACGGCACGGTGAACCAGGTCTTCAGCAAGCTCGAGAACGAGACCAAGCAGCTCACTGCCGGCATCTCGGCGTTCACACGTCGCGGCGCACTGATCAACTTCAACTACACCCTGATGTACTCCAGGGATCAGGGCGGCGCGGGCGGTGACTTCGGTGGGCGTGGTGGCGGTGGTGGGGGCGGCGGGAACCTGACCGCTGGCGACCCGAACGTGTACGAGTGGGCGCGTTCCAGCAGCGACCGACGCCACAATATCCAGGTGAACCTGACCTGGCCGTTCAACCAGGGCCTGGAAGTGACCGCCATCGGGAGTATGGTCTCCGGCACGCCATACACCCCGGTGGTCGGCAGTGACATCAATGGTGACGGCTCGCGCAACGACCGGGCCTACATCTTCAACCCACTGACCGCCAGCGATCCTGAAGTCGCTGCCGCAATGACCCGCCTGCTCAACAGCACGTCGAGCGGCGGCCGGGCCTGCCTCGAGGCACAGCTTGGTCAGATCGCAGGCCGCAACAGCTGCCGTGGCCCGTGGACCCCGCAGTTCAACCTGCAGGTCAACTGGCGCCCGGCCCCGTTCAATCGCCGGCTCTCGCTGTCGTTCGCGACCGTGAACCTGCTGGGCGGCCTCGATGAACTCGTGCACGGCGCCGACGACATCCGCGGCTGGGGCGGCAATTCACGTCCTGACGCGACGCTGCTCACGGTCAAGGGCTTCGACGCCTCGACCAACAGCTTCAAGTACGTCGTGAACGAGCGGTTCGGTGCAACCAACGCGGCCTCCACCTCGATCCGCTCGCCGTTCCAGGTCCGACTCACCGGACGGTACACGATCGGTCAGGCCCAGGGTCGCGATGCGCTCCGTGGTGGCTTTGGAGGCCGCGGTGGTGGGGGTAGCGGCGCGCAGGGTGCCCAGGGTGGCAACTTCGCAACCCAGTTCCTGACCCGGATCCGTGAGGCCGCACCGAACGTCGCAAAGGCGGCGCTTGAGCGGAAGGATTCTCTCGCACTCTCGAAGGATCAGATCGCGAAGCTGCAGGCCATTGTCGATTCGGGCGATGCCCGGATCACCCCGCTGCTGACCTCGTTCGAGGCCGAGATGAAGAAGGCGGGCGACAATCCTGACTTTGCGGCGATGATGCCCAAGCTGCGCCCGATCATGGACGCGATCAACAAGGAGCAGACCTCCGACCGGGCCGCCGCCAAGGCGATCCTGACAGATGTCCAGTGGGCGCTCCTGCCGGAGAACGTGCGCAACCCGCAGCAGAACCTCTTCGGGGGTCAGCGCGGCGGCGGCCAGCCGGGCGGGGGGCGTGGACCGGATCGTCCGTAAGACTGCACGATGGGCGATGGGCGATGGGCGATGGGCGATGGGCGATGGGCAATGGGCGATGGGCGAGGGGCGAGGGGCGATGGGCGATGGGCGATGATCGCGGAAGAACGGGGGCCCTGCAGTCGCAGTGGCCCCCGTTCGTTTTCATTCCTGCGGGTCGCGGGCTTGTCCGCGAGTCAGTTGGCCTACTTCACGCGTTCGATGTAGGCGCGCTCGGCCGGGTTGACCCTGATCCGTTCGCCCTGCGCCACGAACTCGGGGACGTTGATGGTGACTCCATTGCTCAGCGTCGCCGGCTTCGAGGAAGCGTTCTTGGTCGCCGTCTTCATCGCCGGTGCGGTCTCGACGATCTCCATCTCCATTGACTTCGGCAGCGTGAAGGAGATCGGCTTCCCCTCGAGCCAGACCGCGTCGAAGGTCATTTCGGGAATCATCCAGGCGGCATCCTCACCCACGATCTCGGGATCGAAGGTGAACTGCTCGTACGTCTGGGCATCCATCACGTGGACCCCGTTACCGTCGGCGTAGAGTACCTGCATTGCCTTGGTATCGAGCCGCGCCTCTTCGATGGTCTCGGTGGCCGAGAACCGGTGGTCGGTCGACATACCGTTGGCGAGGTTCCGGAGCCGCACCTGGACGAAGGCGCGGAGGTTGCCCGGGGTGCGGTGGGTGAAGTCCATCACGAGGTGGGGCTTCCCCTCGTAGTAGATGACGTTGCCCTTGCGGATGTCGTTCGCTTTCATCGCAACTCTCGACGGTTGGGTCTCACGCGGGCGAATCGGCTCCCGCGGGGATAAAATCCACAGCTGATCGCCTCGAGACAAGGGTGACACCCGATTTTGCGCTCAGATCACGGAGCTGCACTCGCGCCTATGGTGCGACGGCCCGCACGGCTTCGAGGAGTTCGGCCGCGGTGAACGGCTTGATCAGCACGGGCCCACCGCCCGCCCCGGCCAGGACATCGGGGACCAGATCCGCGCGCAGTCCCGACATCAGCACGAGGCGCACTCCCGGATAGTCGCGCCGCACGACCTCGGCGAGGACGCGGCCGCTCTCGCCTGCCATCAGCAGATCGGTGAGCACCACGCGCACGCAACCGCCGGCCACATCGCGCAGCAACTCCATCGCCGCCGAGGCGTGGTCGGCCTGCAGCACGCCATAGCCCGCACGACGGAGAATGCGCGACGTGACCGTACGGACCCACTCGTCGTCGTCCACCACCAGGACGGCTTCGGGGCCGGCAGCGGCGTCGGCACGGCCCTGGGGGGCCTCCTTCGCAGGAATGCAGACGGCAAAGGTGCTCCCGACACCGGGCGCGCTGTCGACCATCACCTGCCCTCCCAACTGGCGCGCGAGTCCATATACCGACGCGAGACCGAGCCCGGTTCCCTGCCCCGGGCCCTTCGTCGTGAAGAAGGGCTCGAAGAGATGCTCGATCACCTCGGGATCCATTCCCATACCGCTGTCGCGCACCTCGAGCACCACCCACGTCCCCGCTTGGAGCGTGCCGTGTCGATGCGCACGCTCTGCGGTGACACGCCAGCGGAACGTGCCGACCCGCAACTTTCCACCGAGCGGCATCGCGTCACGCGCGTTGGCCACCAGATTGAGCAACATCTGTTCGACCTGCCCGATATCGGCCTCAATCCAGGCGCCGCCTTCCGCCACGACTTCTTCGATGGCAACGAAGGGCCCCGCGAGGCGCTGCAGCAGCGGGCGCGTCTGGGCGACCAGCGCATTCAGGTCGACCAGCGCCGGTCGCCGCGGCTGCCGTCTGGCGAAGGTGTTGAGCTGGTGCGTAATTGAGGAAGCCCGCTGCAGCGACTCGCGCAGGTCATCGAGCCGCTCGGCCATCGGGTGCCCTTCGTCGCACTCGGCCAGCAGTTCACGCACGTTTCCGCCTGCCACGGTGAGCAGGTTGCCGACATCCTGTGACAGCCCTCCGGCCAGCCGCGCCACGGCATCCATCTTTTCGACGTGGCGAAGTCGTGCCTCGACTGTCTCATCACACGATGTGGTCAACTCTGCTACGTCAGGCGTCACAAGGTCGGTCCCGTGAGGGGTTGGGCGGTTCAGTTGCGTGCAGTACCCGCGTCAACAGCCCTGAAGAGCAAGCGGCGGGCCGCCAGGGCTCCGGCGCGCACCGAAATCGTAACCCTATGAGATGAAAGGAGTTACCACGCGATGCCGAACTCGCGAACAGACCACGAACCGAGGTTGGCATCAGACGCGAGGCCCGCGCGCAACAGTCGCGCGCGACAGCAGGGCCGCGTGGGAGATACTCTTCCAATCATTCGATACGTCGGCCTCGCTCGTACCAGCACGGGTGTCATCTGACCTTCTCCTATCGGCGCCTCACGATCGTCTCGGGCATTGCCCTGCTCCTGCTCGCCGTCATTGGCTACGTCGCGTGGACGCACCAATGGCAACTGGGACGGCGTGCGATCTCGATTGCCGATCCCCGGGTGCGGAGCTGGGCCACGAAGGAGGTACGCCGCCTGAGCGACGGCGTCTACCAGTTGAGTTCGAGCAGCATCAAGGTGGACGTGGAACGTCATCGGATCGCCATCGATTCCCTGATCGTCGTGACGGACACAACGGCCAACCGCCGACGCAAGGAGCCCCTGCCGGTCGTCAACCTCAGGTTCCGGAATTGTGCGCTCGAAGGCATCGACCTCGACCGCCTCACGGCAGGCCGCGGACTGCAGATCGGCCGGGTTGGTTGCGATTCGGTTGCCCTGCTCGCTGAAGTGCCAAGCCCTCCCCGAACCACCGGTCGACGGACTGCGGCAGACACCGCCTCGTTCCTCACCCTGCAGCAGGACATCGACCTCCCACGCGAGATTCCCTTCGTGCGGATCGATACCCTGACGTTTCCGCAGGTCGCCATCTCGGTGGGAATTTCGGGTCGATCAGGGCGGCGGACCGCCGTCGCCTTCGACCGCCTCCTGGTCCGCCTCGATTCGCTGCACTACGACCCCAAGGAACCGGTCTCGAAGCGCAGCACGTTGTTGTCGCGCGATGCCACCATCACGCTTGACGGATTCGAAGGCAGCCGCGAGTCGGCCACGCGACTCTCGCTGGCCCATCTCTCGGCCAATCTCGCGCACGGAACCGTCGACCTCAACGGCCTGATTTACGAGCCGCTCCCCGGCGGACTCAGTGATTCCCTTGGGTTCACGGCGCTTTCGGTCGGGCGACTGCAGATGCGCGCCGTCGACTGGCGCGCCTTCCTGACCGAGGGCGATGTGGCGGTCGGTCGACTCAGCATCGACAGTGGCTCGATCACGGTGCCCGTGGTGGGGAAACCCGACAGCAGCTCGGTTCGGGCCACGCGCGCCTCACGAACGGTGGCGGCAACGCTACGCGCCCTCGACCGGTCCATCCAGCTCGACACGTTCGCGCTGCACGACCTGCGCGTGGTGGAAACCGGGATCGCCGGGAAGACGCGCGCGACGACAACCATCGGCGACCTCGCGCTCGCGCATCTTCGATTCGACAACGACTCTGCGACCTGGGCAAGCGCGCTGCCGGTTGGGCCGGTGACCCTGCTCGCCACGAATATTGACCGCCGGTCAGGCTACGACGGACTCTCCCTCCAGCGGCTGGAGGTCGATCTCCCCGCGGCGACCCTGCGCGCCGACACGTTCCACGTCTCGCCACTCGGCAATGATGCGGCCTTCCTGGGACGGACCCGGTATCGGCAGGGACGTACTTCGCTCGACTTCGATCATCTCGAGGTGTTCGGCATCCGGTTGCCGGAATTCCTGCTGAACGGTGACTTCCTCGTGCGCCGCGCCGAGGTGTCCGGCCTGCTGTTCGATGTTCTCTCGGACAAGGGGAAACCCAAGGCTCCTGGCCACTCGCGACACGAGACACCACAGGCGGCGCTCCGCGACCTTGGCCTGCGATTGCACGCCGATACCGTCACGATCGCCGGCCGTGTGCGCTACCGTGAGCGGGATGCCGCCGCGCCGAAGCCCGGGGTGCTGAGCTTCGACGGGATTCGCGCCACGGTGCTCAACCTGAGTACCGACCCCGCCAAGATGACCGACTCGACGCCGATGCTCCTGAGCGCAGATGCACGCCTGATGGGCTCCGGCGCGCTGCATCTCGAAGCGGAGATTCCGCTGCTGGCGCCGACGTTTTCGATGAAGTTCCACGGCAGTGTGGGCGCGATGGACGCAGAGGACTTCAATCGGCTCATCGTTGATGCCACAGGAGTCCGCTTCATCAGGGGCAGGATTCAGGGCGTGCGCTTCAGTGCCACGGTCACGGGCGGCGTGGCACGTGGTTCCGTCCAGCCGCGATGGAGCGGGCTGGGTATCGAGGTCCCGGGAGTCGCGCGCGAGCAGAAGAACCTGCTCGGGAAGCTGAAGCGTGCGGTGGCCAAGATCGCGGCCAATGCCTTTATGGTCCGTGACGACAATCCCGCCGAAGGCAAGCCACCACTCAACGGCACCATCAACCACCGCTGGACACCCGCCGAGACGCTCCCGCAGTTCGTCTGGTTCGGCCTTCGCGACGCCCTGGTTCCGCTGCTCAAACTCTGAACAGCATCATCCGGGATTGCGCTCGCGATCGATGGTCTTCTTGAGACTCTTCCACTGATCCTTGCTGAGCCGGGGCTTGAGCTGCGCTTCGAGGAAGGCATCGTCGGCCTTGCGAACCCGCTTCACCAACTGGTCGAGCATCAGCCCGAGCATCGTTTGCTCTTCCAGAGAAGCCGTCGACTTGAACTTCGCGCGCGCCAGCCCCGCTGCCTCAGCGCTGCGTCCGACGCTGTCACGCAGGGATGCAGTGGCCGTCAGGTGGGCCTTGAGGTCGGCGGCATAGGCCGCCACCGCCGCAGAGTCGAGGTGGAACACCGACCGAAGGGAGTCGGCCACGATCGGCCCCGAGACATCGCCCTGCACCAGCCGGGGGGCCGCGACCTGTTGCCCACCGAAGCCCCCGCCGAAGCCGCCGGAACCGCCTCCTCCGCCCCCCTGAGCCATCAGGGCTGGTGCCGCTGCGATCAGCAGGAAGACGACTCCGATTGAAACAATACGACCGGGCTGTGCGTCCATCAGCTAGCTCCTGGGAGGGTGTATTCGGGGGCGGTCGCGACGGGCAGAGAGACGCTGCAGATACGCTGGACGCTCGGTTCGGGTTGGGCGATCGGACCCCTGCAACTGGCGGGAAGGGGTCCCACTCCGCCAGATTCACCGGTCCTCGGAACACCGGGGCCCCCCTTTACCGCCCAGGCGCACCGGACGGGAGACCTCGGTTTGGCAACACCGCTTGCTTGGACCTCGACCACGATACCGTGGCCGCGACGCATTTCTGCGGCCTTCACGCCGCTCGACAAGTTGACCGCACTCTACACGGTCTGCTCGGCGAGTATCCTGATCGGTCAGTCGGTCGGGCGCTTCGGCGCTCCGATGGCCCATAATGAAATCGGGTGGTTGCTGACGGCACACTTCCTCTTGCTGGTCCTGGTGGGGCTAGCCTCCGAAGCCCGTCGCCGCGCGGCCGAGAAGGGCTGCGTCCTCGCCGACTGGTATCCGCTCTTCATCTTGACGGCGGTGTATGGCTCCGTGGGTCTGCTCAACGGACCGCGGGCCACTGGCGGTGTGTCGTTCGACGGGATGGTCCAGCATTGGGAGGCCGCGACGTTCGGTCGTCAGCTGGCCTATGACTGGAGTCGCACGGCATCGCGGCCCGCACTCTCCTGGCCACTCGGACTCTCGTACCTCCTGTTCTTTCCCACCGTGATCCTGGCACCCGCCGCGCTCTGGTGGAAGGGTTACCGCGCGCGTGCACGGCAAACCATCTTCGGCATCTCGCTGGTGTTCCTCACGTGCTATCTGCTCTTCCTGATCTTCCCCGTGGCCGGGCCATCGTATCTCTGGGGCTGGCCCACCCCGGGTGCCGGAAGCGACTTCCCGACGCGGATGGTCCGGCAGCTGATCGACGATGGCGATTCGTGGGGTTCCGCTTTCCCATCCAGTCACGTGGCCGCGTCAACGGCCGCGGTCCTGCTCGCGCTGAAACACTGGCGGGCGCTCGGCTGGCTCCTGCTGCCGGTGGCGGCAGGGATCCTCGTGGGTGTGGTCTACTTCCAGGTGCACTACGCGATGGACGCCGTTGCTGGCCTCGCGATTGCCCTGATGGCCGTCTGGGCGACGCCCCGACTAGCCCCGCTCGACGACCGCGAGACCTGAGCGCACCTGCCTCAGCTCAGGCCGCGACCGGTCCGTCGTCGTCGGGCGCCGGATCGACTTCGACCGCATCGATATTGCGCACATCCGTTTCGTCATCGTCGTCACTGCCCCCCCGAAATCCATCGGTGAGATGACCTGCGCTGTCGTTCTCGAATAGCGTCTCGAGATCTTCCGACGTTCCACTCGCACGCCCCGTCAATTCTTCCGGCAACGGTTCGCGACCTTCGAGCGCCGGCGTTTCACGCCGGCGCGTCGCGGCGGTGGGATCAAGGTGTTCCTTACTGGATCGATTTCGTTTCGACATCGTGCCCTCCGCGACAGGAACCTGCAACGATCACCCTGTAGACGACGGCCAGTGGTGATGTCGCACTGATCGCGTGCACGGTTACAGTCCCATCCAGTAGGTGGCCTTGATCGCAAAGACGTTGGTCGCGGGCGGATGGAAAATGGCGTTGAAGTCGCGCCCGAGCGAAAAATCACCATAGCGCTCGCTGCCCTCACGCGACTGCTGCCACACCAGGAAGAGCGTGGAGCCGGGACGATACTCCCAGCGAATGACGGCGTTGCCGCGAAGTGAGCGGAAATTGAAGTCCGGACTGGCCACTGTGAACGGAGCGGCGGTGCCGGCGTTCCCGTCCGGATCGATCGTGAGCTGCGAGTTTGCGGCGTCGCGCGTGATCGTGCCGACGTCCTTGCCGTAGACATCGAAATCGAATGCCCCCCGTGTCCTGAATTCCTTGTAGCCCGTGAAGGCTCCCGTCGAGATCAGTGGCTGCACGAAGAGCTGCACGGAGAATTTGGGCGAGAGCGTCCAGTTGAGTCGAGTGTCGAGTGCGAGTTCGTGCTGATCGAGGGTGGCAAAGACATCCCGCCGGCCATAGCGCGTCAGTCCGGCATCGTCGTCGACCCGCTGCACATACTGACTGATGTTGCGCGACCGGGAGAAGGTCGGCTGGAAGCTCACTCGGACGTTCGGTGCCGACTGCATCGTGGCATTCAGGCCCACGCTGCGGAAATAGCCGCCAGCGGCATTCCAGTTCAGCGCGCCCTCGACCCCGAGCGAGAGCGCGTGGCGGTTGGAGGACGCGAGAAAGAGGCTGACATTGGTGCGGCTGGGAAGCTTCGCGAGGGGGCCGCCACGGGTCAGCTGGTCATCGTACGATGGCAGGTTATGAAAGACGCTCGTGTTCAGCCTCCAGAAATTCCGGAAGGTGAAGTTCTGGATCGAGCCGAGGTAGTTGGTGGTGTGATCCCCGGCGTAGTTCCAGTCGTTGCCGCTCAGGACACCGAGGGTCCATTGACGGAAGACGGGCCCCGGCCTGGACTCGTAATAGTGCAGGTCCGTCGCGATGCCTCGACGTCCTGTCGTTGAGGTGAGCCCGATGTCGTTGGTTTCCAGGCCAGGCGACTTTTCCTGCAGCGCGATGTTGCCACCCCAATGCCCGCCAGCAACCTTCGTGACGGCGAGCTGCGTCGCGTGACCGCTCAGCGAAGTCCGGAGGGGATCATACCCCAGCTCGGGTGCATCGGGTCGCTGGAGATACCGTGCCGAGGCCCGCTGGGTGCGCGCGATCGCGTCCGGGGTGCCGCGCACGAGGGATGAGGCAATCGAGGCGTCGAGGGCCCAGTTGCGATTTCCCCAGAAGTGCGTGAAGTCGAGTCCTCCAAGGTAGGCACTCGAGCGCAGGGCGCCGGAAAGCACTTCGTCGTTCAGTGAACGATCCACCGCGGTCAGGAGCGCGCCCACGGCGGTATTGCCCTGATGGAATTCCCGACGCACGCGAGCGGCGAAGTAATTGGTCAACGGTTCGACCGCTGCGCGCCGGACGGGGCCGCCGGCTGTGGTGACGTAGCGCCCCTGCTCTTCCGGCGTCACCGCGTTGAGCATCGCGACCGACCACCCGCCACGGAGCTTGCCGGTCAGCTTGACCGCTGCGGCGATCGTGGTCTGAGTCGGAACGTCCGTCACGGTCGCATCGGGATCGGCCACAAACCCCTGGGGCGACCGGCCGATGCGTCTCGAAAAGAAGGTGATCGGCGAGTTGAAGTTGTTGTAGGTGTGCAACTGGCCGAACGCAAACAGATCGGCCCCTTCAACGAAGAACGGCCGCTTCTCGGGAAAGGTGGTCTCGAAGGCGGAAAGATTCACCACTGCGGGGTCGACTTCGACCTGTCCGAAATCAGGATTGATGGTGGCATCGAGGGTCAGGTCGCTCGTGAGTCCCATCCGGAGGTCGGCTCCCGCGTTGCGATTGAAATCGCTGCCGTCACGGAACGGGTTCCCTGGCGCGGTCTGGTCGTAGCGAGCCGAGGCCGAGGCATAAGGCGTCACCTCCAGACGACGCGGCGTCCCCAGGTCGCGCATCCCGCTCAGGTGTCCGTACCGATTCACGCCGTCGTTTTCGCTCCTCGGCACGAACGAGAAGACATCCTCTTCCTGCTTGCGCTGGATCAGGCGCGTGAACTGGATTCCCCATTCATCGGCCCCGCGACTGAACCGGAGCTGTGACAGGGGAATTCGCAGCTCCGCGGTCCAGCCCTGCTGGTCCACGGATGTGGCCACCTCCCAGACCGGATCCCACGAATCGTCTGACCGACCGTCGGCGCCGATCGCGGCATCGCCCTTGTTGCCGGCTGGAAAGACGTCGAACTGGAAGGCCGTCAGGTGATCGTGGCGGGAATCGAGGAAGATCGAGAAGCGGTCGCCGCCTGCGGAATCGTCACGCCGGCCGAGGCGTCGGCTGATCCGGGTCGGCTCACGATCGAACATCCGCGCACCGATATAGAGCGCGTTTGGGCCGACCAGGATGCGGACCTCGGTGCGTTCGGTCGGCTGGCGCCCCTCGTCGGGGTCGCGCTGCGACCCGAGCTCGATCGGAATTGCCGCGGCCCAGGTGGCCTCGTCGAGCCGGCCATCGAGATGGACCTCACCCTCGAGCGGCGTCGCCTGGATCCTGGGAACCGTGGCGTGAGCTGGTGAAGTGAGGGGCCCTCCCTGGGCACTCAGGACGCCGGGAAGGGCGAGCACGACGAGCAGTCTGGCGCGCGAGACGCGAGAACCAAGGGCCATCGGGGTCGACTCCTGAAGAACGAAGGCAGCGTGGACGAGGAGCGGGCTGCTTCTACAGGTGTCGAACTACGGCCATCAGGGTGTTGGAGTTTCGATGCTTTACCGCTTCCGCACAACTCGCCCGCGGATCACCGGTAGAGCGAGACCTCGGGGAGCGGGCCCGGGCCGATGGCTTCCGTGACCGTCAAGCGCACCTGGCGGACGTCGGCTGGATCAAACTCCACGATCCGTCGGTAGCCCACGGTCGTCCCGCGGGCGAGTGGCTTCCAGCGGCCACTCCCGAGCCCTTCGAGCCGCCACGAGGCAATCCGTTGTCCATCGGCAATGTCTTCGGCGAGGCTCACAAGGCCAATGCGGGTGGTGCGGCCCAGGTTGAACTGACCCACGCGACCGGAATCCCGTGCTCCAGCTGTCCTGACCTGCGTGGCGCGCACCGGCTCGGCAAATTTCGTGTCGAGTGCGTTGCGCATCCCCGCAAGACGTGCGACGTCCACCGGATGGAGCAGCCCGTCACGTGTGGGTGGCACGTTGAGCAGCAACTTCGAGTTGCGCCCCACGGAGGAGAGATAGAGCGACACGAGATTGTCGACGGTGCGGACTCGCTCATCGTCGGCCGGGTGGTAGAACCATCCTGGTCGTAACGACACATCGCTCTCCCCGGGCCGCCAGACGCTCCCGTCCGGATCGCCTTCCTGCAGCATCCTGATGACCTCCGGTCCGTCGCTCCCTGGCACCGGGACGACTGCAGGATCGACGGTCGACCAGTTGGTCTCGCCGGCAGAGCCATTCTCGTTTCCGATCCAGCGAACATCCGGGCCCGCATCGGAGAAGATGACCGCCTCGGGTTGCAGCTTCCGCACCAGGGCCCAGTAGCGGGGCCAGTCATAGCGCTGCCGCCTGCCGTTCGGGCCTTCACCATTGGCTCCGTCGAACCAGACCTCCTGCACGGGTCCGTATCGCGTCAGGAGCTCGGTCAGCTGGTCACAGTAGAAGTCTGAGTACTGATCGCTGCCATACACCGAGGCATTGCGATCCCAGGGCGAGAGGTAGAGGCCGAGGCCGAGGCCGGCGGCGGCACAGGCATCGGCGACCTCGCGGACGACATCTCCCCGTCCATCGCGAAATGGCGAGGATGCCACCGAGTGGGACGTGGTGGCGGTCGGCCAGAGGCAGAAGCCGTCGTGATGCTTGGCGGTCAGGATGATGGTCTTGAATCCACCAGCCTTGGCGGCCCGCGCCCACTGCATCGTGTCGAGTGCGGCGGGGTTGAAGATGGAGGGCGACTCGGTGCCATCGCCCCATTCCCGATCCGTGAAGGTGTTCACGCCAAAGTGCGTGAACAGTGCGAGTTCATCGCGCTGCCAGCGGAGTTGTGGCGCGGAAGGCCCTGGGCGGACCGGTAGCCACGGCAAGCCGAGCGGGCGCCCCAGGGCCGCGGCGGCGGCAAGCGCAATGAAATCGCGACGCGGGAGATGGACGGCGGCCAAGATCAGGCTCCGGCTGGAGTTGGAAATTGTTTCGAAGATAGCCTGCGAACCGCACCGAAACCTGACGAGCGCACGCAATCCGGACGAGCAGCCGGATCGGGAATGCCGTCGATCAGCGTGCCGCTGCGATCCAGGCGCGGAGGATCATCGACCGGAGGTCTCCGGGGTCACGCCCGGAGTAGCCCGAGAGCCTGAAATACCACTGCGCCGCGAGGTTGCGGTCGCCCTGCCTGAGTGCCGCGACAACGGCCCCGTCCTGAAGCTCCTCGCCGCCGATCCAGCCCTGTGTCACGGAGAGCGTGTCCGCCAGCTGACGGGCCGCTTCAAGGGTTGCCGCTGCGTCCCAGCTCTGGACTCCCCGACGGAATTTCAGCACGGCCCGCGCCCGCCGCGGCGCCTGGTGACGTTCCGCAAAATCCGTTGCCTCGTGCCAGAGCGTGGAATCCACCCAACCCGCCGTCCCGAGATGGCGTACGACGGCGACGTCATTGAACTGCTGCAGCCACGGCCGCCAGTCGGCCGGTGTCGAGTCGGCGCGCAGCAGGGCGAGCCAGCTCTGCCGACTGTAGCGGGAGCGCGCGACGGACGGGAAGAGCGCGCTGTCGACCGGAACTGCATCCTGCTGCCAAGTCCGCTGAAACATCGCGCTGGATCGGCGCAAGCCTGGAAAGAGCAGCGTCGGGAATTCTGTGGGCACTTCCCGCTGATCGGTCAGCCAGCGCGACAGGTTGAACCAGCGATCGCCGAGCGAGAGCGTGCCGTTGGCGCTCCGCCCCTCCCAGCGGCGCTGTTCCGCGCCGAGGTCGAGGCGCGGATAGAAATCAGAATTTGGGGCGCCGAAGCGATCGAGTGCGGAGGCCAGCAACGCGCGACCGGCAATCGACGAGCTCTCAAGGGCAGCCTCGGTGAGCGGGATGTTCCGGCACAAGTCCTCTGCCAGCAACGGCGACGCCATCACGCTGCGCCAGTCGGGCTCGGGAAGCGCGCCATCACGCGACCCGACGAGCAGCAGATCGGCCACTCCCACCTGATGAATGCGCCAGTCGGGAAAACTTTCGTGAAACGCCGACAACACCGTCAGCAACAACCCGTCATCCAGCTCATAGGCCTGAATCCACTGGGCGAAGACACCTCCCGGCGCGAGTTGCCGCCGCACGCGCGAATAGAACTCCCGGGTAAAGAGTCCCGACACGCCGCTGACCCAGGGATTCGAGGGTTCCGAGACGATGAAGTCCCACGCCTTTCCCGTGGCGGCGAAGTACGAACGGGCGTCTCCAACGACAATGTGCGAGCGGGGATCGAGAAACACCCGGTGGTTCGCGGGCAGGAATTGTCGCGCACCCTCGATCATTCGTGGCTCGATCTCGACCGTGAACAGATGCTTCAGCCGGGGCGACGAAAGCAGGGCGTTGGAACTCATCCCCGAACCGATCCCGACGACGGCGACCTGCGTGGCCGCCGGGTGATAGGCGAGCGGCACGAGCCCAATGAGCAACTGGGTGCTCTCGTCGCCTTCGAGCCCGCGCTTCGGGGTGATGGTGTCGCACGGCGCCCGCGAGGAGCGGGAGAGTGAGGCATCGGACTTCCCGTTCGTCGCGAGCACCCGCAATCCATTCGGGGCTTCCGATACAGTTACCGTTGCCGTCCGGCCATCGCGGTAATAGCGCATCTCGGCATTGCCAGGCGGGATGATCTTGCCGCTCCGGAATACGCCGGATGTGATCAGCAGCGGATCGAGATGGGTGCTCGCCACGACCACTCCCACTGCGGCGACTCCACCGAGCAGGGCCACGGTTCGCCTGCGCGAGGGCTGACACTGACGGAACAGCACGACCCCCACGCCGATGTCGAGCACGCCCCCGGCGACGAGCAGCCCCTTGAGCCCGAGCGAAGGGAGGAGGAACAGTCCGGCCAGGGCGACCCCGATGATCGATCCGACGGTATTCAGGGCGTAGACCCTGCCAATGGCCGCCTCCCCTTGCCCGCGCGCGATCAGGATGCGGGTAATGAGCGGCAGCGTCATCCCGGCGCAGATAGTGGCCGGGAGCATCACGACCAGACAGAGGAGGTAGCGAACGGTCGTGAAGATCAGGTAACCGGACGCGTTGCGTGCCGATGCCTCCATCACGCGCTCGAGCAGGTGGAAACCGCCGAGGTAGAGCGGCAGCGTTGCGAGCGCCAGCAGTCCCATCACGACCTGAATGACGGCGAGCGACGCCACCGGGTCGCGGAATCGATCGGCGTTTCGCCGGATCCAGAACGCGCCCAGGGCGAGGCCGAGGATGAATGCCGAGAGCATCAGTTCGAACGAATGCGTGGCGCTGCCCAGGAGGAGGGAGAGCATCCGGATCCAGTCGATCTCGTAACAGAACGAGGCAACCGCGGTCACAAAGGCCGATGCGAGCAGCACCCGGCTGATGCGGTCGTCCGGCTGCGTCACTCCAGCGGAGTGGCTTGCTGGAGCAACGCCGCCTTTGCGTCGCGCCACGACGAAACACACCAGCGCGACAGTGAGATTGAGGATCGCGGCGCTCACCAGCACCCCGGGAAGGCCTGAGAGGGCGAGCAGCACGAAGCCAGCCACCAGGACGCCAATGGCCGCGCCAAGCGAGTTGCTGAAATAGAGCCAGCCCAGGACGCGCCCCGGATGGGTCGGCGCGCGCCGCAGCACGGCGGCACTCATCAACGGGAAGGTGGTGCCAAGCAGGATGGACTGGGGGAGAATCAGCAGGGCGGCGATGGCCCACTTGGCGGGCCCGAGAAAGGCGGACCCGGCGAGCGCGGGGAGCAGCGTCCCGTAGGCAAGATCGGTCAGCGCGACGAATGCACCGTGAAACACCAGCCCCAGCACGCCGGCAGCGCCTTCCATCGCGGCGTACCAGAGCAGTGGGTCCGCAATGCGGTCGGCCACCCGGGAGACCAGCCCGGCTCCGATCGACATCCCGCCGAGGAAGATGACCAGTACCAGCACCTGGGCTGTGGCGTCGTGGCCCACGAAGAGCCCGAGATACCGGGTCCAGACCGACTCGTACATCAGGCCGGCCGCGCCGCTCAGGAAGAAGACAGCGTAGAGGAGCCTGGTCACCGTACGCCAGCCGGATACGGTGGCGTGGGGGATTCCGTCCTCAGCAGCGGAACCGGCCACGAGCATTCTCCCGGAGGATGTGGGGGAAGATGCCGTCAATAATACCCGCCTCGTTGCTCACAGGATCCGACCAGTGAGAACCCCGATCCACCGGGCTAAGATTCACGGGCGGGAGGCATCCGGGGATGCCTGGGTGTGCCCGCCCCCAACCGCCACTCGTCCCAATCGGTAGCAACAGAGGTCCTTCTCTCGCGTTCCTGCACCAGGAGTTCGTTATGCGTCGTTTTGTCGTGATCCTCTCGCTCGCCGCGTTGGTCGGCTGCTCCAAGCAGGATGACTCCTCGGCGTCCTCCTCGACCAGCAAGCTGCCCGACACGAGTACCACTGCGGCTGCCCCGGCACCACCGGCCACGACCCCGGCCGACTTCTCTGGTGAATGGGACCTGACGGTGATGCCCGAAGGGAATGACAGTGTCCTGACGACGTCGCACCTCCTCGCCACGGCCACGGCGACGGGATGGACGATGACCCTGCCAGGGCGCGCGCCCGTCCCGCTTGCCGTCACCTTCTCGGGCGACAGCGTGATGACGATCGCACCCGCGTATGAGAGTGTCCTGCGCAAGGGCGTGATGGTGTCGACCAGCAGCGTATTCCATCGCAATGGCAACAACCTGATGGGGACCACCGTGGCGCGTTACACCACCACGGGATCTGATTCACTGGTCAGGCTGCGCAGCGTCGGCGTGCGTTCGCCGAAGTAGCCCGGCCTCGCCAGGCGAGCGAGGCCATATCGATGACGGAGCGCCGGCTCAGTGCAGGCCGAGCTTCTTCATCGTGAATACCCGCGAGTAGATGGCAGGCGGAGTGTTCCCCGCTGACATCTCGTAGGCGCGCTGATACGTCTCGTGGGCCTGGGCGGCCTTGCCCTGCTTCTCGTACGTCATCCCGAGGAGCACCAGCTGGAAGGGATCCTCGGGCATCGCCTTCGTCATCTTCGTGAATTCGGTCTCGGCCGTGCCGAGATCGTTGGTGAACAGCGCCACGTAGCCGACGAGGTACGGGTAGTACGCTTCCTGGTCCTTCGCCATCACCGAGTCCGAATCCAGCGCGTGCCGTGCTGCGCTCACCCAGCGATGCGCCTCTGCGGCATTGCCGCGTCGGGCCGCGATGCGACCGAGTCCGTGCGCGAGGCGGAAATCCCACAGGCTCTTCGGGTGCGTGCGCGGGGCGGGCTCGAGATTCGCGAGCTCATAGCCGCGGCGATACATCCGCTCGGCCTCATCGAGAAAGCCGTGATCGATGCAGACGCGCGCCGCCTCGTTCGCGACACTGCCTTCCTGGTTGTAGGCGTTCTGGGGCTCGGCGGCACGCCGGGTGGCCCAGTATGCCATCACTTCTTCCTCGAGTTCGACGACCTTGGCACAATTGGCGTCGTAGCCATACGACATCGCCAGCCGTCGCTGCGCCGCCGCGCGCGCTGCCGCATCGGGCGCCGACGCGACCAGCGCCTGGTAGATCGCGCGGGCCTCACCGTGCCTTCCGGCTGCATCGGCGACCTGTGCCGCCTTGATACTGTCGTTTCGCGCAGCCTGGGCCGGAAGCTCCGGGGCAAGCACGAAGGCGGCGACGAGCAGGAGGCTGGCGGAAGGGCGGATCGACATGGTACTCTCGTGAGTTGGGAACCCCGTAATCTAACGCCGGAGAGAATACCGTGGCATCACGACGCGACTTCCTCGCCGCCTCTGCAGCCGCGGTGGCGATGACCCGCTGGCCTGCCTCGGCACTGGCCGCTCCCGCGGCAGGGCACACGCTGCTCTTCCAGGGCGACTCGATCACCGATGCCGGCCGGAACCGGGCCCGCGTCGGTCCCAACGATGTCGGCGGAACGGGCACCGGCTACCCGCTGCTGATCTCGGCCGCACTGCGCGAGCGTTTTGCGGCGAGCAACCTGCAGATCTACAACCGCGGCGTGAGCGGCAACACCGTTCCCGATCTGCAGGCGCGCTGGCAGACCGACACGATCACACTCGCACCTGCCATCCTTTCGATCCTGATCGGCGTCAACGATATCTGGCACACGCGGGCCAAGACCTACAGCGGAACGTCGGCGAGCTACGAGGCGGCATATCGCGCGCTGCTCGCGGAGACGCGGAATGCCCTGCCTGGTGTGCGGATCGTGGTGATGGAGCCCTTCGTGACCCTGGTCGGTTCGGTCGATGCCAGCTGGTTCCCCGAATTCGATGACTATCGCGCCGCCGCAGCACGCGTGGCAAAGAGTGCGGGTGCCACGTTCGTGCCGTTGCACGAAATGCTGCAGGGGCTCGCACGCCAGACGGGGCCTGCCTACTGGGCTGCCGACGGAGTGCATCCCACGCTCGCGGGCCATCAGGCCATCGCGAAACAGTGGATGAAGGTGGTGGGGACCAGGCCGTTCGAGTGACCGCGACCCGGCGTCAGCGATTCCCGATCCATCCTGCTTCGGCGACGTAGCCGTCCGGCCGGACGAGATAGGCAGCACCCCGCTGGTAACCTGCCCGCGCCGCGCCGTCGCTCCAGCCAAACCGGTGCAACGATAGCTGCGCCTTTTCACAGGCTGCGACGATTCCCGCCTCGACTTCGCCGTGCACGTGGACCTGCCAGTCGAGCGACGACAGCGGAGTGAAATTATCCGGGGCCCCTTGTTGTGCTGGCGCCACCCAGGGAAGGCGATCGCCGCCGTGGATCGCCCCGGCTTTCCCGCGATTGAGGTGACACGCGCGATACGTGATCGCCGTCTGCGAGAGGTTGCGGAAGATGAATCGCCGCGCGGCGGGGAGCCGCGTGAGCCAGGGCGCAAGTCGAGGAAACACCTGGGTGCGAACGAAGCGAGCCAGCCTGCCAGCACGCGTCACGAAGGTAAAGGCGCGGTCCGTGGTGTGAACCAGCCGCTCGGCGAAACCGATGCGTTCGACCTGGTAACTGTCGAGCAGGCGGTCACTCGCACGCCCGTGCAGTGCGTCGGCGAGTTTCCAGGCGAGGTTCACGGCGTCGCCAATGCCGGTGTTCATTCCCTGCCCGCCCACCGGCGAGTGAAGATGTGCAGCATCACCCGCGATGAAGGCGCGACCGCGCCGCCACTGCGAGGCGACCCGGTGATGCACACGATAGGTCGAGAACCAGTTCACCTTGTCCACTTGAAGCCGCATTCGCCGGACGACTCCACCTGAGACATCATCCCAGGTGAGTTCGCGGTGGGCCGATTCGCCCTCGGGAGCGATGGTCCCGATCACCCGCACGGCGCCCTCGCCAGCGAGCGGGAATCCTGCCATGAAATCAGCGTCATCGAGCGCGACGTGGAGCTGCTTGTCCACCATCGGGCCGCTTGCAATGACGTCGGCCACATAGAAGCGGTGGCTGTAGGTCCCGCCGGGGAACTGGACCTCGAGGCCCTGTCGGACGGCCGAGTGGGCCCCGTCACAGCCCACGAGATACGCCGCCGACACGGTTTCGGTCTCGCCGTCGCCGTGCTGCAGATGAGCCATCACCGACTCATCCTGCTGTTCGAACGAAACGAGTCGCACTGGCCGCTCGACCTGAATGCCCAGCGCAGTGAGCTGGTCGATCAGGTAGCGCTCGTGCTGATCCTGCGGAAAGATCAATACCATCGGAAACGGCGTGAATCCCGCGCCGATGGGGCCGAGTTCGAGATGCGCCGCCCTGCGGCCCCGGACCCAGAGATTGATTCCCGTGAACGGCAGCGCACGCTCCACGACCCCTTCGGCGATGCCGAGCTGGCGGTAGAACTCCAGGGTGCGGGCGTGAAGCACCAGGGCACGCGATGTGGTGCCTGGTTCCGCCGCCTGGTCGATGATGCGGAAGGGCACCCCCCGGCGAGCGAGCCAGAGGGCGAGGACCAGGCCGGTGGGGCCGGCGCCGACGATGAGGATCATCGGTGCTGGCGCGGACCGCCGCGCGCCCACGCGCGCGGTGCTACTTGCTGCCGCATTCCCGAATCACGCGGGCCATCATCTCTGCCGGCTGCCCGAGACTCGCAGCGTTGAACACTGCCGGGCCGGTCACCGTGAAGTATTCCGGCGCCGCGTTGCCACCCTCATTCACCAGCTCGGCGACGTTTCTACCCACCCAGATCGAAATGATCGTGCGCGGTGCCAGCGATTCCGCCCCGGACTGCCCCGTGGGGCCACCGAAACCACCGCGGGTCTCTGTATAGAGCACGGGCTTGCCCGCGGCATCGAGATCGACGAATGCCATTCCGTGCGTTTCGGTGCCGCTCCCCTGGAGGAACATCGCCAGCGTCCTGCCACCCGCGGGTCCGATGGCCTGACCGTTACGACTGCACGTCCCCTCACGCTGCGGCGCCGCCACGCGTGGATGGAACTGCTCCGCATCACTCAGTCCGACGAATGGCAGCGGGCCCGTGCGCGAGAAGCTCGTCATCATATGCGATGAGCCGGCAGGCAATGTGACCGTGGTGGTGGTCGTGGGCCGCACCGCTCGCGTATGAAAGGTGTATTGATATTTCCACGGAAGCGTCGTGCGATCGGGTTGCAGGCGCATCGCCTTCACCGTCTTGCCGGCCGGTATGATCACGTTGGGTGTGTAGACCTGGCAGACCTGGCGCAGGTTCTCGCAGTTGAAGAGTTGCAGGTCCACGACGGTGTGGTCAACACTGTCATCGTTGCGCATATAGATATCCCGCGCAAGCGGGTTCTGGACATTCACCGTCCAGGTCTGCACAGGGATGCCGGGAACGGGGGCGGGCGTGGAGCCGGGGGTGGCGCTGCTGGCACAGGAAGCAATGGCGGCCACGGTGAATGCGAGCAGGGGGATGCGCATCGGTCACTTTCTCGTGTTGGGGGACGGTAATGATGACAAATAGAGTGCGCTTGGCCCGGGTTCGCCAGAGGGGAGTAGATTCTCCCGATGCCCTCGGATCCCCGACTCGACCCCGCCCGCGCCTGGTATTACGACGTCCGATTCCGGACCGTCGACCTGGTCGACACGTGGCCTGCAGAATTCGTGATCATCACGGGATATGCCACCACGGGCGAGACCTGGACGCCTGAGGAAAACGAAGCGGCCAACGCGCAGCTGGAAAGCGAGTTGCAGACACTCAGGCGGTGGTACGCACCGATCACAGGCTATTCAAGTGAAACACAGCACGCCGAGCCAGGGTTCGCCGTGGCGATGAGCGCCGCCGAAGGGACCGCCCTGGGGCGGCGCTACCGGCAGGATGCGATTTTCGTCGTGCGCCTCGGCCAGTTGTCGGTGCGCTACTGTGCCGATGAGCGTGAGGATCTCGTGACGGAGGACTGGAGCGGGCTGATCGATTGAGAACAGTGCTTACTCGATCTTCAGCGTCTCGAAATCAATGCCCTTCGGCTCCGGTGGCTGCTCCAGCTTCATCCCCTCCAGGGCCTGCACAACCCGATCGGCCACCACCAGGTTGCGATACCACTTCCGATTGGCCGGCACGATGTACCACGGCGAGCGCTCCGTGCTGGTCGCTCCGAGCATATCCTCGAACACACGGGCGTAATCGTCCCAGAGCTTGCGCTCCTCGAGGTCGCCCTCGTTGAACTTCCAGCGCTTGGCCGGGTCGGCGACGCGCGCCTCAAGACGTTCCTTCTGCTCGGCCTTCGAGATGTGGAGGAAGAACTTGATGATCGTGGTGCCGTTCTCGGTCAGGAGCTCCTCGAACTCCCTGATCTGCCCAAAGCGCTGCTGCGCGACATCGTCCGACACCCAGCCGTGCACCCGCGTCACGAGAACATCTTCGTAGTGTGAGCGATTGAAGATCCCGATCTCGCCGCGCGCCGGTGCCTTCTGGTGCACCCGCCAGAGGAAGTCGTGCGCAAGTTCCTCCGTCGACGGCGCCTTGAACGACACCACGCGGCAGCCCTGCGGGTTCACGCCGGTCATCACGTGCCGGATGACGCCGTCCTTGCCGCTGGTGTCCATCCCCTGCAGCACGATCAGCAATGAGTTCTTCTGGTTCGCGTAGAGACGCTCCTGGAGCTCGCTGAGCCTGGCCGTCAGCCGGATCTTGGCTTCTTCGGCCTCGTCCCTGGAAGAATTGCCGGAATCATCCGGATCGATCTGGCCGAGGTCGACGGTGCTGCCGGGCTTGACGCGGTAGTGATTCATGGGTCGCTCGCGGAAGGCTGGAAGCGAATTGATCGCAGAATTGCAGGTTTGTATGAGTTGAGATGGGGCCGCGCCAGCCCCGCCCCGCGACCGAGGGAAAAACAAACCACCCCCGAAGCTGGGCCTCGAGGGTGGCAGGATCGATGGGCCAAGGAGGAGTTGAACCTCCGACCTCACGCTTATCAGGCGTGCGCTCTAACCACCTG
>JAZJZU010000059.1:48455-49246 GCA_040389605.1 Gemmatimonadota bacterium | reverse complement strand
ACGCGATTCTCGTTGGTCTTGATTTCCTTCGGCACGCCAATCAGCATCGCGATCTCGCTTGCGCGCCAGAAGCGCGCGTCGAAAGGGTCAACGGGTCGGGCCGAGACGGACGGTCGTCATCCGTTCCGGTGCAAGGAATTCGGCAGCGAGCGCCATCGATTCCTCGCGAGTCACGCCATCAACGAGGCGAAGCACCTCATCGAGCGGGCGATACGGTTCGTCCTGCAGCACGTGTGTGGCCAGCCGGTGCATCCGACTGGTCGTGCTCTCCAGCGCCAGCATCAGCGATCCCTTCAACTGCCCCTTGCCGTCGATCAGGTCCGATTCTGGAAGCCCCTCGCGCGCCATCAGCGCCAGCTCCTCACGAATCGCAGCGACCGCCTGTTCGGCAGTGGCCGGTGCCGTCCCGACGTACACCCCAAATGTACCTGCGGCGCGATAGGCCGAATGCCAGGCATACACGGCGTAGCAGAGGCCGAGCTCTTCGCGCACCCGCTGGAAGAGCCTGCTCGACATCCCTCCACCCAGGACGGCGCCGATCAGGGCCAGCCCGTAGCGTCGCGGGTCGTTGGCCGCGATGCTGTCGGTGCCCAGCACCGCGTGGACCTGTTGCAGGGCGCTCGTCTCGACCCTGGTCGCCCCTCGAACGGCCGCTGATGGGACCACGACGGGCTGTGGCGCCTGCGGCTCTCCCTCAAACCAGCCCAGGCCGCTCAGCAACTCGAGCACAGCCGTGTGCTCGATATGGCCCGCCACCGCTATGACGCAGTTACCCGGATAGTAGTTGCGGC
>JAZJZU010000059.1:25017-48445 GCA_040389605.1 Gemmatimonadota bacterium | reverse complement strand
GGAGCGCAGATCGTCGGTGCCCAGGGCGCTGACGGTCTCGGCCGTGCCCAGGATGGAATAGCCATAGGGGTGCTCAGGCCAGAGCGTCTCACCCCAGAGCTCAAAAACCAGGTCGTCAGGGGTGTCCTGCACGCCATTGAGCTCTTCGAGCACGACGTTGCGCTCGAGCTCAAGATCGCTCGCACGCAGCAGTGGCTTCCGCACCAGATCGGTGAGGACGTCGAGCGCGAGCGGCAGGTCGGCGTCGAGGACGTGGGCCTGATACGACGTGGTATCGCGCGAAGTGTAGGCGTCAAGTGCACCGCCGCGGGATTCGAGCGACACCGCAATCTCTCGCGCGGTGCGCTTCTCGGTGCCCTTGAAGACCATATGTTCGAGGAGATGGGAGACTCCCATCTTGGCACGGGCTTCGTGCCCGCTAGCCGAGCGGACCCAGATCCCCGCGGCCGCAGACCGAACGCCGGGAAGGCGTTCGGTTACGACCACGAGTCCGTTCGGGGCGTCGGTGCGAAAGAGCGAGTCGTCGAGCTGGACGGTACGCACCGACGGACTGCTCATTCCTTCGGGAGGAGCGCCTTCCGTGACAAGCGCATCCGGCCGCGCTCATCGACTTCCAGCAACTTCACCGTAACCATCTCGCCCTTCTTGAGCACGTCTTCGGTCTTCTCGACCCGCTTGTGGTCGATTTCCGAAATGTGGAGCAGACCTTCGACGCCCGGCATGATCTCGACGAATGCGCCGAATGCCGTGATGCTCTTGATCGGGCCCGTGTAGATGGTGCCGACGATCGGCTCGGCCACGATGCCCATCACCATCTCGCGCGCCTTGGCGCCGGCTTCGGCACCGACGGCTGCGATGGTGATCAGGCCGGTGTCGTCGATGTTGACCTTGGCGCCCGAGGCATCCTGGATGCCGCGGATGGTCTTCCCCTTGGGGCCGATCACGTCGCCGATCTTGTCCGGCTTGATCTGGATCGTGAAGATCCGCGGCGCCCACGGCGACATCTCGTCGCGCTGCGTCGCAATGACCTTGTTCATCTCGCCGAGGATGTGCAGCCGGCCCTTGTGGGCCTTCTCCAGGGCGGTCTTCATGATGTCGAGCGAGAGCCCGGCAATCTTGATGTCCATCTGGATCGACGTGATGCCCTGCTCCGTTCCCGCAACCTTGAAGTCCATATCGCCGAGGTGATCCTCGGTGCCCAGGATGTCGGTGAGGATCGCAACGCGATCGCCTTCCTTGATCAGCCCCATCGCCACACCGGCGCAGGCCGCCTTGATCGGCACACCGGCATCCATCAGCGCGAGCGACGAACCACAGACCGTAGCCATCGATGACGAGCCGTTGGACTCGAGGATCTCCGACACGATGCGGATGGTGTACGGGAAGTCGGCCGTCGCCGGCAGCAGCGGATGAATCGCCCGCTCGGCCAGGGCGCCGTGCCCGATCTCGCGGCGCGACGTGCCGCGCAGCGGACGGACTTCGCCGGTGGAGTACGGCGGGAAGTTGTAGTGGAGCATGAACGACTTCTTGGATTCGCCCGGCACTTCGATCGAGTCGATGCGCTGCTCGTCGTCGGCGGTACCGAGGGTTACGGCCACGAACGCCTGCGTCTCGCCGCGGGTGAACACGGCCGAGCCGTGCACGCGAGGCACCACGCCGACTTCCGGGGTGATCGGCCGGATGGTATCGCCATCACGGCCGTCGATGCGCTCACCCTTGTCGAGGATCTGGGCACGCATCACGGCGTACTCGATGTCCTCGAGCTCGGTGCCGATCTCCTTGGCCTGCTCGGGATAGGTCTCGAGCAGCTTGGCCTTGACCTCGGTGCGGATGGCCGCGATGCCGGCCGCGCGCCCGGCCTTGTCCTTGCCATTCATCGCCTTCGCCATCGACTTCTCGGCGGCGGCCTTCACGGCCTTGACGATGTCGGCGTTCTTCACGGGCGCTTCCCACGCCATCTTCGGCTTGCCGACCTTCTTCACGAGGTCAGCAATCAGCTTGACCTGCTCCTTGATGCCGACCTGGGCCACCTTGAGGCCGTCGAGGACATCGGCCTCGCTGACTTCATTGGCGCCACCCTCGACCATCATGATCGAATCGGCCATCCCGGCAACCACGAGATCCAGCGCGGAGAATTCCAGCTGCTGGAAGGTGGGGTTCATGATCCAGTTGTTCTCGACCTTGCCGACGCGTGCGGCGGCAATCGGGCCGTTCCACGGGATCTCGGAGATCGACAGCGCGGCCGAGGCGGCCAGCACGGCGATCACGTCGGATTCGTTCTCCTGGTCGGTGGAGAGCACCGTCACGAACACCTGCACCTCGTGCCGGAAGCCTTCCGGGAAGAGCGGGCGAATGGAGCGGTCAATGATCCGGCAATTCAGGATCTCGTCATCCGACGGACGCCCCTCGCGCTTCAGGAACCCACCGGGGATCTTGCCCGCTGCGTAGGTCTTCTCCTTGTACTCCACCGTGAGGGGGAAGAACGGGAGATGCGTGATGTTGGGGGACACGGTGACGGCGGCGAGGACGGTGGTCTCTCCATACTGGACCAGAACCGATCCTGCGGCCTGCTTGGCGAGGCGGCCGGTCTCGATGACCAGCGGGCGGCCTGCGAACTGCGTTTCAATACGATGCACGATTTTCCTTCACTGCGTTTGAGCACCCATAAACGGAAAACGTCCCACGGTGCTCGCGTGGGACGCCTTGCAGTCTCAGCAGCGGATCAGTTCCGGAGGCCGAGTTCAGTGACCAGGGCGCGGTAAGTCGAGATGTCGTTGCTCTTGAGATAGTTCAAGAGCCGGCGCCGGGTGCCAACCATCTTGAGGAGTCCGCGACGACTGTGATGGTCCTTCGCGTGGGTCCGGAAGTGGTCGGTCAGGCTGTTGATGCGCGTCGTCAGCAAGGCGACCTGAACCCGGGCGGATCCAGTATCTTCGCCGTGGAGGCGGTGCTTCTCGATGACGGGTTGCTTCTCGATCATGCCGTGTGTTTCCTGCCCTGAGTCAATGCTGCGCTTACACTTAGGTTCGCTTGGATAGCCTCGCAATATAGCTCAGGACTCCATTTGAGGGCAAGTCCACCATCAATGATCGATCGTCGATGATCGACCATCGACAAATGTGACTCATTTTCAGGCACCTGTCACCGTCCGATCAGTCGACCGATGTCATTGCTGAACGCCAGGACCATCAGCAGGACCACCAGCCCGAGCCCCACGAAGGAGACCACCTCGCGGACCCTGGCGGGGAGCGGCCGTCGGATGATGCCCTCAATCGCCAGCATCAGGAACGCCCCGCCGTCGAGCACCGGGATCGGCAGCAGGTTGACCACGGCGAGGTTGACCGAGATCAGCGCCATGAAGGCCAGCAGGTTCTCGATCCCCGCCCGGGCCTGCTGCGCGGCCATCTGACCGATCAGGATCGGGCCGCCGATCTCCTTGCTGCTGATTTTCCGCGTCGCGAGCCCGCGGAAGGTCTGAAAGATCGTGCCGGCCGAACTGATGGTCGCGTCGCCGCCGGCCCGGAGGGCACCTACGAAGCCCAGCGACTCGGTGCGGTAGGGGGTGCGCGGCGTGGCCCCGATGCGGCCGATCATCGGCGACTTCGTGTCACCCGGGATCTTGTGCTCGGCCCGCGGGGTGACCAGCAGGCGCTCCTCGGTGCCGCCGCGCACCACGTCGATCGCCAGTTCCCTGCCCGCCGCGGACTCGATCCGCTGCACGGCATCGGACCACTGCGCGAGCGGCGTGCCATCGATGCGCACCATCGAGTCACCCGGCTGCATCCCGGCCTTGGCGGCTGGGTAGCCTGAGGAGAGCGTGCCGATGACGGTGGCGCGCATCGGCTCCAGTGCGCCGGCCACAGCGCCGCGTTCAGCCAGGGCATCGCGATGCAATGGCAGCGTCAGCGGCGCGTGGTTCGCAAAGCCGAAACTGAGTTCGTTCTCGCTCGACGACGTGATCTGCTCCAGGATGTCATCCCAGGAGTGGACCGGCGTGCCGTTGATCGCCGTGATCTCGGTGCCTGCCGGAATGGTCGCGAGCGCCTTCGCGGCCTCTGGCAACTGCTCGGCCGAGACCCGGCCAATCGTCGTCGTGGGGTCGAACTGTCTGCCATTCTTCAGGGCGAGTCCGCTGAAGACCACAAAAGCGAACACCACATTCAGCGTGACGCCTGCCAGGATGATCACCATCCGCTGCCAGACCGGCTTCGCTTCGAAGACGCGGTCGGCGGGAACGGCAGCCGCGGAACCGCCCTCGAGCACCGACGAAGTCGGATCCTCCTCGCTCGACGCCATCTTCACGTAGCCGCCGAGCGGCAGCCAGGCGATGGCCCATTCGGTCTCGCCGCGCTGGAAGGTCAGCCCCTTCACGGGCTTGCCGATTCCGATCGCGAAGCGGTGGACCCAGACGCCGAACGCCTTGGCAGCCATATAATGACCGAGCTCGTGCACGAAGACGAGCACGCCAAGCACGACCGCGAGAATGGCAACCGTAAACAGGAACCCGCTCATCCGAGTGCTTCCCCTGCGTGATGCCGGGCCGCCGAGTCGGCGGCGCGCACGGCATCGAGCGTAATGGTGCCGACGTCCTCGTGACGCCGGAGTGCTGCCTCGATCACTACGGGGATCCGGCCAAACGGGATACAGCCACCGAGGAAGGCCGCCACCGCAATTTCGTTTGCTGCGTTGAACGCTGCCGGCGCCGTACCACCCTTGCGACCAGCGGCGATGCCCAACGCAAAGGCGCCGAAGTCTTCGCTCCGCAGGACCTCAAACGACAGCGGCCCGGCAGCCACCGGATCAAAGCGCCGGACGCCGGTGTCTGGGAGACGATTCGGGTGCGTGAGTGCGTACAGGATCGGGACCTCCATTGACGGAAAGCCGACCTGCGCCAGCACGCTGCCATCGGGAAATTCCACGAAGGCGTGCACGATGCTCTGCGGGTGCACGATCACTTCGATGGCATCATAGCCCAGCCCAAAGAGGAAATGCGCCTCGATCACCTCCAGCGCCTTGTTGGCCAGCGTCGCGGAATCCACCGTGATCTTCGCGCCCATCTGCCAGGTCGGGTGATTCAGCGCCTCCGCCACGGTGGCGCGCTCGAGTCGTTCCCGTTCCCAGGTGCGAAACGGGCCTCCCGACGCCGTGAGGATCAGCCGGCTCGGTGCGGCACCCTGCGCCACGCGGCACTGCAGTACCGCGCTGTGCTCTGAGTCAATCGGAACCACTTCACCGCCGCCTTCGCGCGCCGCAGCGGCCACCAGCGGCCCAGCCATCACCAGGGTTTCCTTGTTGGCGAGTGCCACGCGCTTTCCCGCGCGAAGTGCCGCGAGCGTAGCGTCGAGCCCGGCGGCCCCGACCACGGCATTCACGACAATATCGACATCATCCCGGGTCGCGGCCTCAAGCAGCGTCTCGGCACCGGACGGGAACGCTGAGCCGTTCCCTTCGACCGCGAGCGCGGCATAACGGGGCTTCCACGCGGCCACCTGCTCAGTCAGCAGCTCGTGGTTGGATCCGGCAACGAGCGCCACCAGCTCGAACGCTTCACGCTGGCGCTCGAGTACGCGGAGCGTCGACACACCGATGGAACCGGTGGAGCCCAGCAGCGCAATGCGCTTCACACCAGGCCCAGGAGATGGTAGCAGAAGGCCGCAGTGGGGAGAACGAGGTAGAGTGAATCGAAGCGATCGAGGATGCCGCCGTGGCCAGGAATCAGTGCGGAGGAATCCTTCACGCCGGCTTCGCGCTTGAACAGCGACTCGGCGAGATCGCCCAGCTGCCCAACCACAGAGAGCGTCACCGCCATCGTGACGGCGGCGAAGAGGCTCACAGCAATACCAACGCGCGGGAAGATGACCAGCGCGAAGAGCGGCGCGACGGCAATGCCGCCGACGAGTCCTGAGATGCCGCCCGATCGCGTCTTTCCCGGCGAGATGGTCGGGGCCATCTTGGCGCCACCGAATATCCGGCCGCCGAACATCGCCGCGGTGTCGCAGACCCAGGTGACGAGCAACGGGAAGAACACCATTGCGGTGCCACCCCACGACTGCGCTCCGAAGCGGCCGTGGCGAATCTCGAGCAGGAACGCCGGGAGCCACGCGGTGTAGGCCACGGCAAGGAGCGTCACGGCCACAGCTCCCAACGGCTTCTCCCCCGGCGCCCGGCTCCGCAATGCCTCGATGAGGAGCACCAGCACGAGGCCGGCCGCGAGGTAGCGCCAGCTGTCGACCAGCCAACTGTGCGTCTCCGGATTCACGGTGCTGGCGTAGAGCAGCAGGGGCACGGCAGCGGCCACCAGATACCCCGCCCCGCGAAGCGCGGCGATGCCCTGCTTGCTCGCGAGGTCGAAGAGTTCCCGCGCACCCAGCACGGCGATGGTCGCCACGAGCGCCGCGAGAGACCAGCCACCGACCCAGACAATGAGCAGCGCCAGCGGAATTGCCACGGCCGCGAACAGAATCCGGCGCACGAGGTTGCTGTCCATCGCCATCGTCAGGTGCTCACGCGTCCGAAGCGGCGGTCACGACGCTGGAACTCGACGATGGCGGCGTACAGGTCGTCACGCGTGAAGTCAGGCCACAGCACGGGCGTGACGTGGAACTCCGCGTACGCGAGCTGCCAGAGGAGGAAGTTCGAGACCCGCATCTCGCCGGAGGTGCGGATCAGCAGGTCGGGATCGGGCCACTGGGCGGTATAGAGCTCGGCCGACACGGCGGCCTCGTCGATCTCCGCCGGGTCGAGCGATCCCTCGCGGACCCGCTGCGCGAGATGCTGGGCCGCGCGCGTCAGCTCAGCGCGGGCACTGTAGGAAATGCAGATGTTGAATGCGAGCTGCGCGCCGCCGACGGTGGCCGCCTCGATCCGGTCGACCGCGGCGCGCGCCGCAGGCGAAAGCGCCGACAGGTCGCCGAGCATCCGGACCGCGACGCCACGCAGCCGGAGTTCGTCGGCTTCACTCGCGACGAATTCCTCAAGCAAGGCCATCAGGGCATCGATCTCGGCAGGCGGACGTTGCCAGTTTTCCTGGGAGAAGGCAAAGATGGTGAGCACCTGCACGCCGGCGTGGAGGCAGCCCTCCACGGTCTCACGGACGGCCGTCATCCCGGCGTGGTGCCCGGCAGGGCGCGGCAGGCCGCGCTCCTTGGCCCAGCGCCCGTTGCCGTCCATGATGATCGCGACGTGCCGCGGAATGGCGCCGTGGACGCGCAATTGATCCAGAAGCGACGCCGGCTCCGTACTCACACTTCCAGGATCTCGGCTTCCTTGGCCTTGAAGAGCTCCTCGATCTGCTTGGTCGCCTCGTCGGTGTGCTTCTGCACTTCCTTCTCGGCGCGGCTCTTCTCGTCCTCGGGCACCTTGTCGGCCTTCTTGATCTTGCTCATCGCATCGGTGCGCGCGCCCCGCACGGACACGCGGCCCTCCTCCACGAGCTTGCCGCAGATCTTGACCATCTCCTTGCGACGCTCTTCCGACAGCGCAGGCAACGGCACCCGGATCACCCCGCCCTGGGGCTGGGGATTGAGCCCGAGGTTGGCGTCGCGGATGGCCTTGTCGATGGCAGCCGTCAGGCCCTTGTCGAAGGGGGTCACCGCCAGCATCCGCGGCTCCGGCGCACTGACCATCGCGACCTGGTTCAGGGGCATATGGCTGCCATAGGCGTCGACACGAACGGTATCGAGCAGACCGGGCGACGCCTTGCCGGAGCGGATGCCGCTCAGTTCACGCTTGGTATTCTCGACGGCCTTCTGCATCCCTTCGCGCGAGGCCTTCACGATATCGGCGAGTGTCATCGGACGAGTGTCCCCACCCGTTCACCACTCAACGTGCGGGCGATGGCACCGGGCTCATTGATGTTGAAGACCACAATGGGGAGCGCGTTGGCCTGACAGAGCCCGAAGGCGTTGGCATCCATCACCGCGTATCCATTGACGAGTGCATCCTGGAAGGTCAGGTCGGTCAGCAACCTGGCGTCCGGGTCCTTGCGGGGGTCGGAGGTGTAGACTCCGTCGACATTGGTGGCCTTGAGGACCACTTCGGCATCCATCTCGAGCGCGCGAAGCACTGCTGCCGTGTCGGTGGAAAAGAACGGGTTGCCAGTGCCGCCCGCGAAGATGACGATCCGGCCCTTCTCCAGATGGCGCATCATCCGGCGCCGGATGTACGGTTCGGCGAGTGACTCCATCCGGATGGCCGTCAGCACCCGGGTCTCGACGCCGAGCGTTTCCAGCACGTTCTGCAGTGCGAGGGCGTTGATGACGGTCGCCAGCATACCCATATAATCGGCCGATACGCGGTCGAGTCCTTCGCGACTCGCCGTGGCACCCCGGACGATATTGCCACCGCCCACCACGAGGCCGAGGGAGACCCCCAGGTTGCTCACCTGCTTGATCTCCTCGGCCAGCGCCTCGATCACGCCGTAATCGAGGCCGCCATCCTTTTCCCCGGCCAGCGCCTCACCGGAGAGCTTCAGCAGAGCCCGACGGTAGGCGACTGGCATCAGGCGGCCTCGCCGACCTTGAAGCGGGCAAAGCGCACCACCCGGGCCCCCGGGAGCTTCGCCACGAGGGCACCCACGGTGACCGATTCGTCCTTGACGAACGGCTGCTCGAGGAGCGCGCGCTCCTGCGCGTACTTCTTGACCTTGCCATCGACAATCTTGGCGCGGATGGCCTCCGGCTTCCCTTCGGCCGCCACTTGCTCTTCGGCAATGCGACGCTCGCGCTCGAGCATCTCGACCGGGATATCGTCCATCGAGACCGAGAGCGGATCGGCCGACGCGACGTGCAGTGCGACTTCACGTGCCAGCGCAAGGGCCGGTTCGCCGGTCGCGCCTGCGAGCTCCACGAGCACGCCGACCTGGCTGTTGTGATGGCGGTACTCGCCCACCACCCCGCCCGACACGCCGAACTTTGCGACCTGCTTCACGGTCATTGCTTCGCCGGTCTTGCCGGAGGCGAGCTTGACGACTTCTTCGATGCTCTTTCCGTCCATCTGCTCGGCCAGGAATGCCGCGTGCGTCACGCCAACCGGGCTGCTGCCCAGGGCGTGCTGCACCAGCTGCCGGGCCAGCGCCTGGAAGTCTTCGTTCCGCGCGACGAAATCGGTCTCACAGTTGAGCTCGACCATTGCGGCGGTCGACCCGTCGCCGGCGGATTCGATGACCACCAGCCCCTGCGAGGCATCGCGCCCCGCGCGCTTCTCCGCCTTGGCGATCCCCTTCTTGCGCAACAGCTCGGACGCCAGCGACATATCCCCGTTGGCTTCCTCAAGTGCCTTCTTGCAATCCATCATCCCCGCACCGGTACGGGCGCGAAGTTCCGAGATGTCCTTGGTATTGATCGTCATTGCCATGAATTGCTACCTGGTGTCTGGTTCCGTGTGTGAAACCGCCGCCCGGGGCCCTGAAGCCCGACAGGCGGCGGAGTGACGCGAGCGCGGGAACTGCCTCCCGCTCAGGCGCCGGCGTCGCCGGGTGCCGCAGGATCGTGCTTCAGGCGAGCGGCGATGGCCTCGGGACGCGCCTTCCGCTTGCGGCGGGGGCGGCGCTTCTTGCGATCTTCGTCGGACGCGCCGTCGCCATCGCCCGCCGAATACGTCTCGGCGTCGTCTTCGCCAGCAACTTCGCGGACCGGCATTGCCATCCGGGCCTCGCGAATCGCGTCGCAGAGCGCCGAGGTAATCAGCGAGACCGAACGAATGGCATCGTCGTTACCCGGGATCGGGACGGTGATGGCATCAGGATCGGCGTTGGTGTCGACAATCGCGACGACCGGGATGCCGAGGCGATTGGCTTCCTGGATCGCGATCTTTTCCTTCTTGGCATCGACAATGAAGAGCGCGCCCGGCAGGCGGTTCATCATCTTGATCCCTTCGAGGTTGCGCGACAGCTTCTCCCGCTCACGCGAGAAGAGCAGCTGCTCCTTCTTGGTGTAGTTCTCGAAATCGCCCTCGGCAGCGCCGAGCTCCAGGTCGCGAAGCCGCTTGATCTGCTTCTTGATGGTCTGGAAGTTCGTGAGCGTGCCGCCGAGCCAGCGCTCGTTGACCCAGTGGCAGGAGGCGTTGCGTGCTTCGGCCTCGACCACGGCCTTGAGCTGCCGCTTGGTGCAGACGAACAGAATATTCTCACCCTTCAGCGCGATCGACCGCACGAGCTCGGTGGCCGTGGTCAGCTGCTTGAGGGTCTTCTGGAGGTCGATGAGGTAGATGCCCGACCGCTCGGCGAAGATGAACTTCCGCATCTTCGGATTCCAGCGCCGTGTCTGGTGACCGAAGTGGGTGCCGGCGTCGAGCAGTTCCTGCAGGGTTGGCATGGCCATAAGTACAGACAGCTCCTTGGTGGTTAATGCTACCGCCTCCGTCATCTGCCGTTGCGACCCCGAGGGGCACCCGCATTGGCATCGGGAGGCGTGCGTCGTCGCGCACCACAATGATGCGCGCGTATCGTACGTGGTCGTCTTGCGCGAAACCGCGGGGGCACGACCGACCCGCCTGTATCTGGATTCCGGTCGTTAGGGCGCAGCATGCTGCGCCCTGCCCCGGAATTCCTCGACGTTCAGGGCGCAGCATGCCGCGCCCCTGCCAAGCCGCCTACCGCAATCCTACCGCTTCGAGAACTGGAACTTCTTGCGGGCGCCCGGCTGACCCGGCTTCTTGCGCTCCACGGCGCGGGGGTCACGGGTCAACAGCCCTGCGGTCCGCAGCTTGGGACGATGCGCCTCATCGGCAGCGCACAGCGCGCGCGCGATGGCGTGACGCATCGCACCGGCCTGCCCGCTCATTCCACCGCCATCCACGTGTGCCTTCACATCGAACGCACCGAGCGTGTCGGTGGCCGTGAAGGACTGCTGGATGTGCTGCACAAGCGACGGACGCGGGAAGTAGTCACCCAGCGTGCGGCCGTTGACGTCCCACTTGCCGGTGCCCGGCGTGAGGTAGACGCGGGCGACGCTCGTCTTGCGGCGGCCCACGGCCTGCCAGCGCAGTGATTCAGAACTCATCAGTTGGCCTTCGCGGTAGCGATGGTGAGGGGCTTCGGCGTCTGCGCCTCGTGCGGATGCTCAGCGCCGCCGTAGACCTTCAGCTTGGTGCGCAGCTTCTGCTTGGCGAGGGAGTTCTTCGGGAGCATCCCGAAGACTGCCTTCTCGATCACGCGGTCCGGGTGCTTCGCGAGCAGCTCCTGGGCGGGCGTGTGGGTGTCGTGACCCATATAGCCGGTGTGCTTGAAGTAGGTCTTCTGGCTCAGCTTGCGACCAGTGAGCTTGACCTTCGACGCGTTGAGCACGATGACGAAATCGCCACCATCCATATGCGGAGTGAAGGTCGGCTTGTGCTTGCCGCGAATGAGCTGGGCCACCGTGCTTGCCAGACGGCCGAGGGGCACGTCGGTCGCGTCGACCACGTGCCAGTCGTGCTGCAGATCGCCGTGCTTGGCGGTATACGTCTTCATCGAGTCTCTTCCTGCCACCGGGATGCTAAAAAACCACTTCGGACACAGACCCGAAAGCTAAGCCGCTGTAACGGGTTGGGTCAAGCGGAGGGGCTCCCCGGCCTGCCCGGGGGAGGCGACCGGCGGCGGCGCGGCGCCCCCCGGCGGGAGGTGGGGCGCCCCACCAGGAGGGCGTTGCCGATGGCGCGAGGACCCTCTCGGTCGGAGGGGCGGTTGACCACCTCTCCTGCCACGATCAGGGTGGAGGAGCCGCCGCCATCGAGATTGAGGGCCTCGAAGGCCCCCAGTCGAAGCATCAGACGGGAGAGCTCCAGCAGATCCATCCCGGCGCTTGCGGGCTGGCGACCGTCGACGGTCACCAGCAGGAGGGTGCTGCTGTCACGCGTGAAGCCGACCGCGCTGCGGGGGTGCCGCTGCCGCAAGTTGGCGTTGGTGGCCTCGGCGTCGGCGAGGGCGGTGTCGGCCAGCCCGCGGCCATTTACGACCAGCCGCGGCTGCCCCCCGGCAAGCGCTGCGATCGGGCCGCGCGCGGGGCTCGTGACCATTGAAAACTCGAGTGGCGTGCCCGCCGGACCGAGGGCCGCGAGCCTCCCGCCGCTTCGGGACCCTCCGACGAGGGCGTACTCGGGGCCGAGAGGGCTTCCCCCGCCCTGCCGCAGGCCGCCCTCCAGCCTGAAGCGCAGGGTATTGTGGTGCCGAGCGAGCAGCACGAGGGTGCGCTCCACCACCCCGCCCGTGGAACTGTCGCGCGGCGTCGTCCTGCCCGCGTGCGGGGTGAAGAGCATCACCTCGTCGGGATCGGGCCGGATGTTGATCCCGTCGAGCGCGAACTGCGGATAACGACGGGTCGACACGCTGCCGTTCCAGTTGAAGCGCTCGATCAGCAGCCTTCCGTCAGCACCCACGGCGAACTGGCTCCGGATCGGCGGCACCGCCCCCCAGACGTGTCGCGCTCGCCACCACTCGGCATCACTGACCTGATTGTTGGTGACCTCGCCGTCGCTCAGCCGGAAGAAGTCGGCGTTGATGGCAGCCACCACGGAGTCCCCGCGCTGACGGTGGCGCTCGCTGAGGGCGGCAAGCGTCTCGCGTCCGAGGAAGGCATCCGCCGCGTGCACTACGCGCAGCTGCAATCCGCTGCGCCGCAGGTCGACCCGGACGACGTTGATGTTCCACGGTGCGCTGTCGACGACAAGCCGCTGGTGAACGACCCCGGGCGCGATGGTACGCGTGAAAGTGGAGTCGAAGCGCTGCGCTGCGAGGGGTGGAGCCGCGACGCCCGCCAGGATGGTCGCGAGCCCGAGCCGGTTCACGGTTCGAGTTCGAGCAGCGGCTGGCCCTTTTCGACCGCCTCGCCCGCTGCGACGCGGATGGCACGCACGGTCCCGGCCACGGGTGCCTTGAGTTCGTTCTCCATCTTCATTGCCTCGAGCACGACCAGCCCTGCACCGGCGGCCACCACATCACCTTCGTTGACCGCGATGCGCAACACGAGCCCTGGCATCGGCGCCTTGAGCACTCCGCCCCCGCCCGCACTCTTGCCCGCCCCTGCGAGCGAGCGGATATGCCGCGTGCGTTCATCCTCGATTCCGACATCACGAACGGCACCGCGATCGACGATGGTCCAGACGCCATCGGCCTGGCCGCCCTGCGCGATGAGATGCGACCGACCGTCGATGGTCAAGCTGAATTCAGGCGAACCCGGAACCGGCGCGATCGACGCACGCACCGTCACGCCATCGACCGTGACCTGATCACCGTCGAGTTCGACCTGCATCGTCCGGCCGGACATCGTCACGACATACTTCATCGCCGCTCCAGCAGGGTGACGGTCTCGAGATGCGCAGTCTGCGGAAACTGATCGAAGCCCTCGACGCGGGTGAGCTGGAAGGCCGGGGCAAGCCGACCGAGATCGCGCGCGAGCGTTGCCGCGTCGCACGAGATGTAGGCCATTCGCCGGGCGGTCGATTCCGTCAGCGCCGTGGTCACCAGGGCATCCATTCCGGTTCGCGGGGGGTTGACGATGACCACGTCCGGCGACCGCAGTTGCGCAATCCGTTCCTCGGCACGCCCGGTGAGTCGACGCGGACCGGAAGGCCCGGTGCGTTCGGCATAGGCCACGGCGCGAGTGTCGAGTTCAATGCTTTCCACCGTGGCACCCCCGGAGAGCAATGCGAGGGTGGTCTCGCCGATGCCGGCGTAGAGATCCCACGCGTGCAGGCCAGTGAGCGGGCCGAGCGCATCCACGGCGTGCTGTCGCACCACCGCGCCCATTGCGGGATGGATCTGCTCGAAGACCGTTGCAGGCCACGGGTCGTCGCTGCCGGCCACCGCGCGCGGCGCCCCGCCCTCGGGATGCCACCAGACCACCGCCTCGACCCCGGCGGCCCGTAGCGCCTGGTGGAAGCGCGGGCCGTGCCGCCACGCCTCGCCGTCGTCCGTCCGCACCACGACGTGCAGCGTCTCGTCACGATCGCGTCGGAGCACCACGCGACTCGTGTTCCGCGGGAGGGCCGCGCGGGCGGCACGCACGGCCTGATGGAGCGCTCGCACCGCCGGCTCCGCGAGCAGGCAGTCGCGCACCTCGAACACCCGATGTGCCTCACCGGCACGATGATAGCCGAGTACGCCGTTGGACATGGTCAGGGTGATCTTCGCCCGATATCCCAGCTGCACCGGTGAGGGCATCACGCGCGGGTCGGGAGTATCCACCTTCGCGATGCGTCGGAGCGCGTCCCCTGCATTGCGAGCCTTGACCTCGCGCTGCAGTGCGGGGGTCAGGTGCATCAGCTGGCAGCCACCACAGCGGTCGGCGACATAGTGCGGGCACGGCGGCGTCACCCGGCCGTCACCGTGGCCGAGAATCTCCGCGATTTCCGCTCGCGCAAAGCGCGCGTGGGTACGTACCGAGCGCAGGCGGAGCCGGTCGCCCGGCGCGGCTCGCGGAATGAACACGGTGCGCCCGTCGTCGAGGGTGGCGACGCCATCGCCGCCAGCCGCGATGCCTCGCACCACCACCTCCGGTGCCGTCGTACTCACCGCAACCCTTCTTCGCGGGCAGCGCGCCGCCATCCCGATCCACTCGATTCGCCCGCGCCGGATGCATCTGCCGCGAGCGGACGGCGCGCGCTGCGTCGCTGGGCCTCCAGCAGGGCCACCGCCACGGCGAGCCGCTGCGCGGTGGCATCGTCGGCGTTGATGGTGAGCAAGTCGTCGCGACGCTCGAGGAACTGGATGTCAAAACGGCCCGCGACAAAATCGGAATCGTCGAAGAGTCGCCGGTGAAAGGGCACATTGGTCGAGACACCCACGACGACCAGTTCATCGAGCGCGCGGCGCATCGTATCGATGGCGCGCTCGCGCGTCGCCGCGTGGACAATCAGCTTCGCGAGCATCGAATCGTAGTAGAGCGTGACGTCGCTGCCGCTCTCGACCCCACTGTCCCAGCGCACGCCCGCACCTGCGGGTGCCCGCAGCCAGCGAATGGTTCCCGAACTCGGCAGCAGGCCGTTGGACGGGTCCTCACTCGTGATGCGACACTCGATCGACCAGCCGCGCGGCTCGAGCGGGCCCGCGGCCAGCGACATCGGCATCCCGCGGACGATCCGGAGCTGTTCCCGGACCAGGTCGACGCCGTAGACCGCCTCGGTCACCGGGTGCTCCACCTGAATGCGGGTGTTCATTTCGAGAAAGTAGAACGACTCGTCGGCCGCAAGCAGGAATTCACAGGTCCCCGCACCGCGGTAGCCCACGGCAAGCGCCGCCGCGACCGCGGCTGAACCCATCCGCTCGCGCAGCGCGGGGGACACCGCCACCGAGGGCGCCTCCTCCACGAGCTTCTGGTGCCTGCGCTGAATCGAGCACTCGCGTTCGCCCACGTGGATCGTGCGCTCGTGATCGGCGAGCACCTGGATCTCCACGTGGCGCGGAAGCTCGATGTATTTCTCGAGGTACACGCTGCCATCGCCGAAGGCCTTGAGCGCCTCCCGCGCCGCGGTGTCGAGCGCCGCGGCCAGTTCTCCTGCCTCGCGCACGACCCGCATTCCCTTGCCGCCACCACCGGCCGCCGCCTTGACGAGCACGGGGTATCCCAGCGAGGCCGCGAGGGTTGCCGCTTCGGCCGGGTCGGTCAGGGCGGTCACGCCGCCGGGCACGATCGGCACGCCGGCTTCGGCCATCAGGCGTCGCGCGCTGGTCTTGTCGCCCATCGCCGCAATGGCGCTTGCAGGAGGTCCGACAAAGAAGAGCCCGGCGTCGGCAATGGCCTCGGCGAACGCCGCGCGCTCCGACAGGAAACCGTACCCGGGGTGAATGGCGTGCGCCCCCGATTTCCGCGCGGCGTCGAGAATCTTCGTGATGTCGAGATAACTCTGGCTCGGGGGCGCGGCCCCGATGTAGACCGCGAAGTCGGCGGCGCGCACGAACGGAGCGTGACGATCGGCGTCGGAGTAGACCGCGACCGCTTCGAGGCCTTCGTCGTGACACGCGCGGATGACGCGCAGCGCAATCTCACCCCGATTGGCCACGAGGACTCGACGGATGTCGCCAGGAATCATCGCGGACAGGAGGAGATGGTCGGCAGGCCCTGCGCGTCGGTCGCAACGAAGAGAGAGCGGCAGAGCGCCGGGTTGCGCCGGGCCGCAAGATCATAGGCATCGACCACTGCCTCGCTCCAGACCGAACCGGCGAGGCCGGTGCGAGCAAGCTGATGCACACTCAGCGTGCCCGCCTCGCGCGATCGCGCGGGCCCCGTGATGAGGACCATATGGAGCGGCCGCCAGTCGAGTGACGGAGCGAGCAGCGAATCCACAGACGGCGCGAGGCAGATGGGCCGGTTCACGCTCGCGCGGAGGAGTGCGGTTGCGAGAGTGGCGCTCGAGTCGACGTCGAGGGCCTGCGACATTGCCGCGCGGTAGCGCGCATCCCAGGCATAGAGATCCGGTCGCAGCAGGATCAGGTCACCCGGATTTCCCTCGAGCAGTCGGATGCCCCAGGCCGCCGCAGTCTCCACGAGCGATCCGGTGATCAGCACGCCACCACGCGGGCAGGATGCCGTCAGGTTGTGACCCAGCTCACTGAGCACCGGAGGGAGCGGAACCTCCTCGGCCGGCAACCCCAGCGCCACCGCGGCATCCCACCCCGATTCTTCCGTGCGATTGGTGGCCTTCTCGACCGCAACGAGCACACGGTGAACCGTGCCGGAGTCCGTCATCAACTGTTGCGACTGCTCGAACGCCGCCCCGGCGAAATCGAGCAGCAGGGGCCCCGGCGGCTCACCCTGATGCCCTTCACGATGCCAGCGCTGCGCGTCAGCGAGATAGATCCGGCCGAGATAGAGCCAGGCCCGACCGTCGGTGGGCTGCTCGGCAAGATGCTGGCCCAGCAGGTCAGTCGCCGCCGTTCGGTGCCCGTCGCGCAGCAGGGCATCCGCGCGTTGCACGGCCGTCCCGCCACCGGTGGTCACGACCACTGGTACTTGGGCGCCAAGCGTTCCGCCCACCCCGGCAGCAAGCCCAGCGAAGGCGATCCAGGCGCGGCGTGCGCGGCGAAGCAAGGGAGAGATCAGAGTGGGATGCATCCGTGTTTCTTGGGCGGATTCCGGTCGCGTTTGCCACCGAGCGTCTGCAGCGCATCGATCAACCGGGGCCGGGTGTCCCGGGGATCGATGACATCATCAATGTAACCACGGGCGGCCGCCTGGTAGGGGTTGGCGAAGGCCTCGGTGTAGGCGGCAGTCCGCTCGGCCGCCTCGGCCGCCGGATCGGCCGACCGGGCGATATCGTCCTTGTAGAGGATCTCGACCGCGCCCTTGGGGCCCATCACGGCAATCTCCGCCGTGGGCCAGGCGAGGTTCACGTCGCCGCGAATGTGCTTCGAACTCATCACGTCGTAGGCACCGCCATACGCCTTGCGGGTGATGACGGTGAGTTTCGGAACAGTCGCTTCGCAGTAGGCATAGAGCAGCTTGGCGCCGTGGCGAATGATTCCCCCGTGCTCCTGCGTCACACCTGGCAGGAATCCCGGGACGTCCACGAACGAAACGATGGGGATGTTGAAGGCATCGCAGAACCGGATGAATCGCGCAGCCTTCACCGATGACGCGATGTCGAGCACCCCGGCCAGGACCGCTGGCTGGTTTGCGACCACACCCACCGATCGCCCACCGAGACGTGCGAAACCGGTGAGGATGTTTCCCGCGAAGGCGGGCATCACCTCAAAGAACCGCCCGTCATCGACGACGAGGCGGAGCACCTCGTGCATATCGTAGGGCGTGCTGGCCGCCTCGGGAATCGCCGACAGCAGGCGCTCCTCGCGGCGATCGACCGGATCGGACAGCGGGAGTCGCGGCGGGTCGTCGATGTTGTTCGCCGGCAGATAGGACACGAGTTCACGGATCGCCGCCAGGCATTCCGGCTCCGATGCGTGCACGAAGTGAGCGACACCGGACGTCTCGGCGTGAATGTCGGCACCGCCAAGATCATCGAACGTCACATCCTCGTGCGTCACGGTCTTCACGACGTTCGGACCGGTCACGAACATGTAGCTCACGCCGCGCACCATGAAAACGAAGTCCGTGATCGCCGGCGAGTAGACGGCCCCGCCCGCACACGGACCCAGAATCGCCGAAATCTGGGGAATCACACCCGACGCGAGCGTGTTCCGGAGAAAGATGTCGGCATAGCCGCCCAGCGAACTGACTCCCTCCTGAATCCGGGCCCCTCCCGAATCGTTCAGGCCGATCATCGGCGCGCCGTTTCGCACGGCGAGGTCCATCACCTTGCAGATCTTGGCGGCGTGAGTCTCGGAGAGGGAGCCACCAAATACCGTGAAGTCCTGCGAGAACACGTAGACCAGCCGTCCGTCGATCCGGCCCCAGCCGGTCACCACACCGTCGCCGGGCGGCCGGTTGGCCTCGAGTCCGAATTCGGTGGACCGGTGCGTGACAAACCGATCGAGCTCGACGAAGCTGTCTGGGTCGAGCAGCAGGTCGAGGCGCTCCCGGGCACTCAGCTTCCCCTTGGCGTGTTGCTGAGCCAGCCGGGCGGCGCCGCCCCCCTGCTCTGCCTGCGCCTGGCGATGATGCAGATCCTCGAGTCTTGCCTGGGTGTCTTTCATAGCTCCCAAGATCTCGCGGCCCGCCACGATACGCCAGTAGTGCCTCCCGGGCACGGGATGAATCCAGCCTGAGCACCTCCGGCGTATCCATCGCGTCCGACAATCAATCCACCATTCAAGGAGAAGCTGATGCGAAGTGCATTACTGCTGGCTGGATACCTGCTGGCTGCGGTGAGCGTCACTGCCCAGGCCCAGGAGATGGGGACGATGCAGCACGGCGGCGGTTATCAGGACGCGCACGCGCGCGCGTTCACGAGCGGCGACCCCAAGGGATGGACCATCGGTGCCCCGCATCTCGATATCGCAGGAGGGTACTATCACATCGGCGGAGAGCAGGCCGGCGACAACAGCGCGGCGTTCATCCGCGCGCACGCCCAGTTCTCGATCGGTTCCCCGGTCATCCAGATCGCAAGCGACATCCAGTTCCTTCCCAAGTTCACCGGCGCGAATCCCACCATCTCGGCCGTGGCTCAGCTTGCACCGATCAAGACGAGTTCACCGCTCTTTCTTGCAGCCGGAATCGGATTGATCAGCGGACACAATGGCGACCGGATGGCGGGCTGGCTGCAGGCGACTGCCGCGATTCGCACACCGCTCCACGCGATCACCATCTTCGGACAGATCGGCAAGTCACTCGTCAGTGGCTCCAAGGGTGAACTGCTGCTGGGTGTCCAGCATCCCCTGGCGCCGTACAAGTTTCACGGGCTGAAGGGGTGAACGTGGCAGCGCCTCGCAGGACGGAGTTCTCCAGCGCCGCCACCTGAACTCCGCCGACCAGATGCACCACGGGCGGTCGGGACTCGAGAGTCCTGACCGCCCGTGGCGTGTCCGGAAGACCGACGAGCTTACTCGCCGTTGTCCTCGGCGGCCTTGGCCGCTTCGGCAGCACGCGCTGCTTCGGCGACTGCGGCGGCAACCTGCTCGGGTGACGGAATGCCGTCCTCCGGATACTCGATGATCGCGACCACGACCCGGTGATGGATCGGATCGACTTCGAGGATCTTCACGATGACCTGCTGCTGCAGGACCACTGCATCTTCCGGGTTCTGCTCCTGCCCGATGCCCATCTGCGACACCGGGGCGAAGCCTTCGATGTCGTTGCCGAGATCGAGGACGATGCCCTTGTCGACCGGACGGAGCACCGTGGCGCGCAGCTCCGTGCCGACCGGCAGCTTCTCACCGATCGTGAGCCACGGATCGTCGGTCGCCTGCTTCAGTCCGAGCGAGATCCGCTTGTTGTCGGAATCGATGTTCAGGATGATCACATCGACGCCATCGCCCTTCTTCACGACCTCCGACGGATGCTGTACCCGCTTGGTCCACGACATATCGGAGATGTGGATCAGGCCGTCGATGCCCGGCTCGATTTCGACGAACGCGCCGAACGAGGTCAGGTTGCGGACCTTGCCCGAGATGCGGGTGCCGACCGGGTACTTGAGCGGCAGGATCATCCAGGGATCCTGCTCGGTCTGCTTCATCCCGAGCGAGATCTTCTCCTCGCTCTCGTCGACCTTGAGGACGACGGCATCGATGGTCTCACCGATGGAGACGATCTTCGACGGGTGCCGGACGTTGCGGGTCCAGCTCATTTCGGAGATGTGCACCAGGCCTTCGATGCCCGGCTCCAGCTCGACGAATGCGCCGTAGTTGGTGATCGAGACCACCTTGCCCTGCACGCGCGAACCGACCGGGTACTTCTCGGCCACGTTCTGCCACGGGTAGGACTGGAGCTGCTTCATCCCGAGGGAAATGCGCTCGCGCTGCCAGTCGATGTCGAGGATCTTGACTTCGACTTCGCGGCCGATGCCGACCAGCTCGCTCGGATGGGAGACGCGGCCGTAGGACCTATCGGTGATGTGCAGCAGGCCGTCGACGCCGCCGAGATCGATGAACGCGCCGAAGTCGGTGATGTTCTTGACGATGCCCTTCCGAACCTGGCCCACCTCGAGCTCCTTCATCAGGTGCTCGCGCTTGTGTGCCCGCTCGTTCTCCAGGATCACGCGGCGCGACACCACGATGTTGCGGCGGCGCTTGTTGAGCTTGATGATCTTGAACTCGTAGGTCGCGCCGAGGAGCTCGTCGATGTTCGGAACCCGACGGAGCGCGATCTGCGACCCCGGCAGGAACGCATCGACGCCCATCAGGTTCACGACCACGCCGCCCTTGATCTTCTTCATCAGGGTGCCTTCGACCGGCTGATCGGACTCGTGCGCCATCCGGATCTTCTCCCAGACGCGCATGAAGTCGGCCTTCTTCTTCGACAGGACGACGGCGCCTTCCTGGTCCTCGAGGTGCTCGAGGAAGACCTCGACCTCATCGCCGACCTGGAGATTCTGCGGATCCTTGAACTCGTCGAGCGGAACCGATCCTTCCGACTTGAAGCCGACATCGAGGATGACGGCATTTTCGGTAATGCGCAGAACCTTCGACTTGACGATCTCGCCCTCGGCAATCTGGGACATCGTCCCTTCATACAGGGCCAGCATCGTCTCGTATTCTTCGCTGGAATAATCCTCGTCGTACAGATCGGCGCGCACGCGCAGGCCGGTCGGCGTCGCGATGGGCGTCGCGTCGGAGGAAGTGATCTCGTCGGGCGTGATGGTCTCGGGCATACAGGCAGGGTCCTGGAACAGCTACAGCGAGGGGCCGCGCGAACTGCCGCACGGGGCGAGGACGATTCCTCTGGCAGGCCCGAAACGGTTTCGGGCAAGCCATCAAGGATAGCGTCCCGCTAGCGGCCCGGCAACCCGCGTTCTCGCGCCAGAGCGACGATTCGCTCCACCTGTTCAGCCAGCGACAGCGCCGTGGTGTCGACCAGGACGGCATCCTCGGCACGACGCAGCGGTGCGACGGCCCGCTGCTCGTCGCGGCGGTCTCGCTCGGCAAGGGCGGCCGTCTCGGCGGCCAGTCGTTCGGGGTCGATCGCAGCGCCGCCCTGCTTCAGGCGCCGGAGGGCCCTCGCCGCCGGCGTGGCGGTGAGGAATACCTTAAGCCGGGCATCGGGAAACACCACGGTCCCGATGTCCCGACCGTCGAGCACTCCGCCCCCGGCCGCCTCCACTCCACTTCGGAGGTGGCTGTTGACCCAGTCGCGAAGCTCGGGATGCCCGGCGACCCTGGAGGCCCCGGAGCTGACTTCCGGCGTCCGCAGCGCCTCCTCGAGGCTCCGCCCGCCAGCTCGCACGATCAGGGCGCCGCCGACGGGATCGAGCGAAAGCCCGACCCGAGCCGCGCCCCGCAGTACCTGCCCCGGCTCCTCGGTCCCCTCCTCGAGGGCCACCCAGGCAAGGGCGCGGTAGAGGGCGCCGGTGTCGACGTGGATCAGCCCCAGCCGCGAGGCGACCAGCGCTGCGGTGGTCGACTTCCCCGACGCGGACGGTCCATCGATCGCCACGACCCGCGCGCCACTCACTGACCAGCTCCCGTCAGCCGGCGGAGCGCCGAGGCAAAACCGGGGAACGACACCGCGGCGCACTCGGGGTCATCGACCCGGATCGCGGAGCCTGGCAGGCGACCGAGAACCTCAAATGCCATCGCGATCCGGTGATCACCACCAGTCACCACCCGTCCCGCGAGGTGAGCATCGGTCCCCTGGACGATCAGGTCATCGCCGTCTGCCGTGGCCTCCACTCCCACGGCCCGGAGATTCCGGACCAGCATCGCCAGCCGGTCGCTCTCCTTGACTCGAAGTTCCTGAACGGAACGGAAGCGGCTGGTCCCCTCCGCCCGGGCGGCCAGGCAGGCAAGCATTGGCACCTCGTCGATGATTCCCGGGATCAGCTCAGCCGGCACGTCGACCGCCTTCAGGGTGGATGCCCGGGCCACGATGGAGCCGAGGGGTTCTCCAAAGGAGCTGTCTTGCGTCTCGACGGCCAGAAGGGCGCCCATTTGCGCCAGCACGGCCAGGTAGCCCGTCCGCGTCGGATTCAGCCCCACCCCGGTGACCTCGATCTCGCCCGAGCCGGCCAGCAGCGCCGAGGCGATCAGGAAGATCGCCGAAGAGGGGTCACCCGGCACGCTGAGGGCGAAGGGTGCCAATTTTCCGGTCGGTGTGAACCGCAGGATATCGCCGCGTGACGCCACGTCGAAGCCGAAATACCCCAGCATTCGCTCAGTGTGATCCCGGGTGCCGGAACCGCCTCGCAGCGTGACCGGGACGCCCCCGGCCATACCCGCCAGCAGCAAGGCGCTCTTGACCTGGGCCGAGGGCACCTCCATCCGCCAGTCGAGGGGATGAAGGCGTCCCCCCTGCATTTCCAGTGGCAATCCGTCGTTTCCACGGTCTTCGACGCTGGCTCCCATCACCCGGAGCGGGTCGGTCACCCGCCGCATTGGCCGTCGGCGGAGGGAGCCATCGCCGGTCAGGATGCTCGAAAAGCGGTGCCCGGCAAGGAGTCCGAGCATCAGGCGCGCCGTGGTCCCGGAATTGCCGCAGTGGAGCCGGAGATGGGGGGGCGCGAAGCGAGCCTTTCCCCGGACCGTCACATCCTGGGATGCGCGGAGTGTGGAAATCTCTGCCCCCAGCGCACGGAGGACCCGCGCAGTAGATCGGGCATCGAGGGACGTGAGCGCCCCAGCGATGCGCGAGCGTCCCGGCGCGAGCGCTGCAAGCATCAAGGCACGATGCGTGATGCTCTTGTCGCCCGGAACGCGATGAATCCCGGCGACGCGATCACGAAGGGCCATGGCGGGTCTGGAACTCCAGCTGAGGAGGCGAGAGGTGAAATCGAGGCACACAATCGTATCTTTCTCGGCCACAGGGAACAACCACGTTTCCCATCCCACTGCAGCCCTCGGAATCCGATGACGCCACCGGTCACGACCACCTTTCCCGACGCCTGGCTGGCTCCGCACCTCATCGAG
>JAZJZU010000059.1:9346-25007 GCA_040389605.1 Gemmatimonadota bacterium | reverse complement strand
GAGAGCGGATTGGTGCCGGAGGCCTCGCTCGCATCGCTCGGTTCAGCGGGACGGTTCGGACTCTGGTCGAGCGTCGTCGAGGCGGGTCTCGCAACCGACGCCGACATCGTCCGGGTGCTCGCGGAGCGATTCCGCCTGCCCGCAGCCGACCTCGGCGCCATCGACTCGCGAGCGACCACGGTGCTTCCAGAGGCGGGGGCGCGCAAATACCACGTCATTCCGATCGCAGTCGATGAGAAAACGATCCGGATCGCGACGAGTGACCCGCACGACTTCCAGATCGAACAGAGCCTCGGGTTCCTGACGGGGCGCGATGTGCGGCTCGAGGTCGCCTCCCCCGCAACCATCGCCGAAAAGCTCGACGAGTATTATCGCCCCGAGAACAGCATCAACCGGCTGCTGCAGGGACTCTCGCCTGCCGGCATCGAGATGGAAGCGCAGGTCGAGATCGAGGACCGCGACCCGGCCCTCGACGCGCCAATGTCGAAGCTCGTGGATGCGATGCTCGCCGACGCCGTGCGACTCGGCGCGAGCGATGTGCACAGCGAAATCGAAGGCGCGCACGTGGTCGTGCGCTATCGCGTCGACGGCATCCTGCGGGAGGTGATGCGCCTGCCAGAGGCGGCCGGAGCCTCGCTCGTGCGTCGGGTGAAGATCGTCTCGGGCCTCGACGTGACCAACTCGATGACGCCGCAGGACGGTCGCAGTTCCGCCCGGGTCGACGGGCAGCAGATCGACCTCCGGGTCGCGACGGCACCGGTCGCGCGGCGCGGCGAAAAGCTGGTGATCCGAATCCTCAACAAGAGCAACCTGAAGGCCTCGATCCCCGACCTGCACCTGCCGGCCGAGGAGGCCGAGGTGCTGATGCGGATGCTGGGGCATCGCGAGGGGATGGTGCTGGTGACCGGCCCGACCGGCTCCGGCAAGACGACAACCCTCTACGCCGTCCTGAACCACCTCAAGACCGGCAAGGTGAACATCGTCACGGTCGAGGACCCGGTCGAGTACGACGTCGACGGCATTTCGCAGATGCAGGTGAATGAGGCACAGGGCTTCACGTTTGCCACTGCGCTCCGCTCGGTGCTCCGCCAGGACCCCGACATCGTGCTGGTCGGCGAAATCCGTGACGGTGAGACTGCGACCATCGCCATTCAGGCCGGCCTCACTGGTCACTTTGTCTTTTCGACCCTGCACACGAACGATGCCGTGGCAGCGATTGTGCGCCTCCGGGATATGGGCGTCGATTCGTTCAAGATCGGCACGGTGTTGCGCGGGATCCTCGCGCAGCGACTGGTTCGTCGGCTGTGCGAGCAGTGCGCCGAGCCGATGCCGCTCGACGACATTCCGGCTGAGGGACGGCCGCCGGCGGACTACGCCGGGCGGTTCACGCCGCGACAGGCGCCGGGATGCAAGGCGTGCGGTGGCACCGGGTTCAAGGGACGCGTGGCGGTGATGGAACTCGTGCCGGTCGAGGGAAATGTCGGACGGTTGATCGAGACGGGGGCGAGTCAGGGTGAGATTCTCGCCGCCGCCGCACCATACGGAATGCGCACGCTCTGGCAGAGTGGCCTGGTGCGCTTCTGGATGGGGATGACCTCCTACGAAGAAGTCCGTCGTGTGCTGGGTGACACGGGTCGGGGCAGCGAAGAGTCGGCTGTGGCAGAACCCGAGGTGCCCGTTCCCTCACGCGGCCCGATCCGGCCCGCCGGCACGGCGACTCCCGACGGCGACGGCGCGACCATTCTGCTCGCCGACGACGACGCCCAGATGCGACGCCTGCTGCGCTCGGTCCTCGAGCGCGAAGGGTTCAAGGTCGTAGAAGCGGTGGATGGGCTAGAGACCCTCGAGGCCATCGACACGCAGCCAATCGATCTCGTCCTGCTCGACCACGATATGCCGCGACTCACCGGCCTGGGCGTACTCGAAGAATTGCGCGCCCAGATGGCCACCTCGGGCTTGCCGGTCATTATGCTGACGGCCCGCACCGACGATACCGAGAGTCAGGCACTCGACCTCGGCGCTCACGACTATCTCACCAAGCCGGTCCAGCCGCGTTCGCTCGTGGCTCGCGTCAAGGCCGTGCTCAAGCGCACCAGGATGGAGTGACAGTGTCGAAGATCCTGATCGTCGAAGACAGCCCGGACAATATGAAGCTCTTCCGGACGCTCCTCACCCTCAAGGGACACGCCATTACGGGCCTCCCCGGTGGTGAGGAACTGTTCGCGACGCTCGACGCCGAACGACCCGACCTCGTGCTCATGGATATCCAGATGCCCGGGAAGGACGGCTACGCATTGCTGGCGGAGATTCGCGCCTCGGCCTATCAGGACCTGCGCATCATCGCCCTGACGGCCCACGCGATGTCGGGCGACCGGGAAAAGGCGATGTCCGCCGGCTTCGATGGGTACATCACCAAGCCAATCGACATCAGGCAGTTCCCGGAACAGGTGATGCGGGCACTCGAAGGAGGGTCACCGCAGGATGGGTAATGTGCGCACGCTGACACCGGGCATTGAGACGCCCGTGAGCACCGATACGTCCTCGCGTTTCCTTGAGAAACTGCAGGCCGAGGTCCTTGAGGAGATCAAGGCCCAATCGAGCCCGGACCAGCTGGGCCCCAAGCGCAACTTCGCCCCTGACCGCTGGCTCGGCGCCGCGCTGGCCACGTGGCTCACCGTTATCGGCCTGGTCGTCTTCCGCCCTGCAATCGTGGCGCCGCCTGCCTCGGAGCCGTTTGCTCCTCCGGCTGCCGAGCGCGAGGCCTCGCTCCGCTACGGTGTGTGGCTTGCGAGGGGGGCCGTGCAGCGCTTCGTGGCCAGCAACGGCCGACTGCCGTCCTTTCTTGCCGAAACGGGATTCGCCGACGCAGCCATCGAACTCCGCGCCACCGGTGAACGGACATACGAACTGGTGGGCACCGAGGGCAGCACCGTGGTCACGCTGGCGAGCGGCGAATCGTCCGATGCTTTTCTGGGAAGCAGTCTCTCCACGTTACGCGTGGAGTAGCTACCAGCAGGCAACGACACCCTGGCGCACGACGGCGCGGTGGGGGCTGGCCTGGGGCGGGCCTCGGAAGATTCCGCAGCTACTGGGTGCCGTGGTCAGTGCCGTGTCGCGAACGACCGCGTGCCACGACTCGCCCGAGAAGGACTCGAACTCGAGCTGGAGTCCTGGACTGGCAGTGAAATCGAGACCGTCTCCCCCGCTAGCGGAACCGAGGGTCGTGGCGTAGTGACCCGATCGGGCATAGGCTGCTGACTGCGCCTGGTCCAGCCGAAGCAGCTCGGTCTGGAGCGCGGCGTGCCGCCGGGCATCCACGCTGCGCGAGTGTGCGCTCGAAAACACCAGCCAGAGAATGACAGCAAACCCGGCCCCGGTGAGGCACATCAGCGAGAACAGCCACGGGGGCGAAGCGGCCGGCGGGGTGATACGCGGAGAAGTCATCAGCTAGGAGTCTCGCCCGGAAGCGGATTCAATTGCAACGGCCACTGCAGCGAACAGGAGCAGATCGATGTCCTCTGAAGCCGATCGGAAGTCGGAAATGAACAGCGCCCTGGCAGAGGTCCTCTCGGCGCAACGAACCAGTGAAGGGGAGCTCCGCGCCCACCGTGTCGCAGCGAAAGGTCGATCGGATCACCCCAGATTCCAGCCGGGACTGCTGTTCTTTGTGCTGATTGCCTGGGGCTTCATTGCCTATGCGTGGGTCGCCCGCCCCGACTTCCTGTTCGGAACCGGCCCGACTCCCGTCCTCACCGTGCAACAGCGCGAAGCCCGGATGCGATACGCGATCTACCTCGAGCGGGCCCGTGTTGAACAGTTCCGGGCGAACAGCGGAAGGCTTCCGGAAACGTTGCTCGAATCGGGACCGGTGGAGGCCGGAGTGCAGTACGAGCGGCTCGCGAACGATCGCTACGACGTCTCGGGGAGTGTGGATGGCACCCTCTTGCGGCTCGGAGACCGGATGTCGGCGGATTCGTTCCTCGGCGACGCGCTCCGCACCCTCCCCCCCGCTCAGTAGCAGGCCGGCATTCCTTCGCGAGTGACGCCAACGTTTGGGGAATAGCTCGGCGAGCCGACGTACACCCCGCACTCGGAGAAGTTCGTGTTGGCAATCCCGGGGTTGGTTACGGTGGCGTTCCATCCTGGGCCTGATCCGCTCGAGGGATTCTGCCGCGTCAAGACGGCCACGTTGCCAGGGCTGAACCGGAACGAGAGCACGCCGGGTGACGTGGCGGAGCCCGGCACCTCGGGACCGGTCGTGAAGCTGCCGGCGTAGTCACCATACGTCGACAGAAACGCCTCCTGGGAGCTCACCAGATTCCGAAGATCCGAAATCATCGAGGCCTTGATGGCCTTCATCTTGGTGGCCTGCAACTTGGGGAAGCCGATCGTCACGAGAATGCCAATGATCGTGACGACGACCATCAGTTCGATGAGCGTGAAGCCGCGCCGTGAAAGTCGCATACGGGAGGTCTCCAGGGTGTGTGAGGTAGTGCTCAGGGCGGGACTCGAACCCGCACGGGGTTTCCCCCTGGGGTGTTTAAGACCCCTGCGTCTGCCATTCCGCCACCCGAGCGCGCTGCGAACAATATGCCATAAAGGCGTCATTGGCGCCCCCCACTACCTTTCGTCCCCATGAATCAGCGTACCCTCCTCGTCCTCGGCCTCGGGCTCCTCGGACTGGCCCCTGCCTCCGCCCAGCTGCCGCTGCTGACCGCACCGGTCGGAACGCTGCGACTCGATTTTGGCGGTGCTTTTCACCCTGCCACCTCGGTCTGGCGTGACGGGACGAAAGAGCCACTCGGAGCGGTGCTTAGCTTCCCCGCGCTCTCGGCGGCGTCGACCCCGCTCCTGAGTGACCTTGAGGGGCGACTGGCCCAAGTGCTCGGCCGACCCGCCACGCCGGCGCTTCTCGGCGGACTCACGGCCGTCGCCGAGCATCAGCGCGGTGTCGCCACCCTGGGGCTCGCGATCGGCGTCACACGCCGCATCACCGTGTTCGGCTCGGTCCCGATCGTCTCGGTTCGGAGCCAGCGGCAGCTCTCCTACTCGCCATCAGGTGCAACGGTCGGATTGAATCCCGCCGACCCTGTGCTCGGCACCACGGCCGGGCGTGCCCAGACCGTGGAGTTCTTCGATTCCTTCGACGCCGCCCTGACTGACCTCGGCGTCCGCTACGACCGCGGCGACTACGCCAACGATCCCGTGAAGCAGGCACTGGCCCAGCGCACGCTCGCTGAGGCGCCGCTCCTCCGCAATTCGCTGTTCGCGATCTTCTCGGACACGGCAACGGCGAGCGCTGTCGTCCCGACCAGCACGAGTGCCGACGGGACCGCACTGCTGGGGACCATCGGCGCAATCCGGAACACCCTGACGAACGACCTGGGTGTTGCGTCGTTTACGGGTGCCCCTGCCCTCCCCACCACTCCACTCGACTCTGCAGGATTCGAGGCGCTGCTGGAGTCACCCACAGGATATGATCTCTCGGCCCCCGAAGATCGCCCGCTGGTGGGCCTCGGCGATATCGAAGCCGGTGTCACCGCCAATATCCTGCAGCGCGGTTCACCGGGTGATGCCCGATGGATGTCAGTCTGGGTTCAGGGACTGGGACGCTTTCGCACCGGCCAGCTTCCGCGTCCGGAATTTCTCTTCGACCAAGGCACCGGCGATCGCCAACCCGATGCCGAGCTGGCTGCGATTGTCGAGCTGGGCCGTCACCGGCTGGGGATCCGGGCCGAGGGCCGCTACACGATGCAGCTCGCGTCGGATCACTACGTTCGCGTAGCGGCGCGCGACCAGCTGCTGGTGCCCGCCACGCGCCGCGCAGCGGTGCACAACAATCCGGGTGACATCCTGCGCCTGACTGCGCAACCGTTCTTCCGCCTCGCGCCACGGCTCGCTTTCACTGGGCTGGTATCGTACTGGCGCCGGGGTGCCGACGTCACCAGCTATGTCTCAGGGCAGACCGCAGTGGGCACGAGCGGAGTCGACGCCACGATTCTCGATGCGGGGACCGCTGCGAATGCGCTGGTGGTAGGGGTGGGCTTCAGCTATGTCCACGACGGCCTGCATCGTGACGGCATCCGGCGAATGCCAGTGGAGGCCGGACTCTCGATCGAGCGGACCATTCGAAGTGGTCAGGGCATCGTGCCGGCCTCCCTGACGTCCCGACTCGTTTTCCGCGTGTACAAGGCGCTGGTCAGGAAATAGCAGGCGCCTGCAGCAGGGCCTGCGCCAGTCGTCGGGCCGCGTCGCTGTCGGAATCACCAAGCATCCGCGCAAGTTCTTCCACCCGGTCCTCGCCGTGCAGGGTCGCCACGTCACTCGTGGCGATTCCACGTCGCGTCGCCTTCTCCACCCTGAGGTGATGATCCGCCCGCGCGGCAATCTGTGGCAGGTGCGTGATGACAAGCACCTGGTGCCGCCGGGCAACCTGATGCAGCGCCTCTCCCACGCGTCCGCCGACTTCCCCGCCGATCCCCTGGTCCACTTCGTCGAAGATCAGCGTGGGCACGCTGTCGTGCTGGGCCAGCACCACCTTCAACGCGAGCATCAGGCGCGAGAGTTCGCCGCCCGAGGCGACCTTCGCGAGCGGTTGCGCGCTCATTCCGCGATTGAGGCGGACCAGCAGCGTCACCTGCTCTCCCCCGAAGGCGGTCGGCCGCGCGAGCGGGTCGAGGGCCACGCTCAATTCTCCGCTCCCGAGCCCCAGTCGCGGGAGCAGGCGATTGACCTCAGTGGCCAACCGCGCGGCACCACGCGTGCGCAGGAGCGAGAGGTCAGCTGCGAGTTGCGTCAGCGACGCCTCGGCTGCGCGGGCCCTGACGGCCAGGGTTTCCAGGTCCAGCACGGCGGAATCAAGCAGGTCGAGTTCGGCGCGCGATGCCTCGCGGGTCTCGAGGACCGCCTCGATCGATTGACCATACTTCTGCTTCAACGTGTGGAGTCGATCGCGTCGGCGTTCAATCTGTTCGAGCCGCGCAGGATCGTCACTCAACGCATCGGCATAGCCGTCGGCGAGGCGCGCGAGTTCATCAAGCTGGGTATAGGCGCCATCCAGGAGTTCGCGCCACACTGCGACGGCGGGATCCAGGCGTTCGAGTGCGTTCAGGGCCCGTTCGGCTCGCCCCACGGCGTCGCGTGCACTCCCCTCCTCGCCGTCCAGCGCCGCGCGCAGCTGATTGGCAAACTCGCCCAGTGCCTCGACGTGCCCGAGGCGGGAGGCATCCTGATCGAGGAGCGAATCCTCTCCTGCCTGGGGCGAGACGGCATCGATCTCGGCGATGACGTGCCGGAGCCAGTCGGCGCGCCGGAGTGCCTCATCGCGTCGGGCCGCCAGGTTCGCTTCGTCCTCGCGAACGCGCGCCAGCTCGGCGTGCGCGATTGCCACGGCACGCGCTGCCGGAACCGAGCCGCCGAACGCATCGAGCAGATCTCGCTGCGTTGCAGGCTCAAGCAGCTGGATCGTCTGGTGCTGGCCGTGCAGATCCACCAGCGTCTCGCCGAGGGTCGCGAGTGCGCCGATATTGGCGGCCGTTCCGTTGATCCACGCGCGCGATCTTCCCTCCGCGGTGACTTCCCGCCGGAGGATCAGCGTCTCTTCGACTTCAATCCCGGCGGCCTCGAGCTGCCGCCGTGTGGCGACCGGAAGGGCGTCGAACACTCCCTCGAGCGCAGCACGATTGGCACCAGGCCGTACCGCCGCCCGATCGGCCCGGTCACCAAGCAGGAGCGCGATCGCATCGACGAGCATCGACTTCCCGGCGCCGGTTTCGCCCGTGAGGACGTTGAGTCCGGGCGCCAACTCGAGCGTCACATCGGCGACTGTGGCGAGGTCGCGTACCCGCAGCGAGATGAGTGTCACAGTCCGCGGTGCGAGAGGTCGCCCCAGTGCAACTTCTCACGCAAGCGCCGGAAGAAGCCACCCTCACCCAGCCGCACCAGCACGACGCGCCAGGGTGCACCGCGCACCTCGAGACTGTCGCCTGGTGCGAGCACCGCGGTTTCCTGACCATCGAAGGAAACGATCATATCGCTGGCGCGGGTATCGAGCGGCTTGATCTGGATGATCGCATCGGCGCGCACCACGAGTGGCCGCATTCCCAGCGAGTGCGCGCAGATCGCGGTTACCACCATCGCGTCGAGCGACGGCACCACCACGGGACCGCCGGCACTGAGAGAGTAGGCCGTCGACCCGGTGGGAGTCGCCACGACCAGGCCGTCGGCAGACACCGGCCCCATCGGCTCGCCGTCAATCAGGACCTGAAACCTGACCACCCGAGCCACGCCGCCCTTGTGGAGCACCACGTCGTTCAGGGCGGCCAGTTCGGCCCCGGCCGTTCCGTTCCCGCTCATCACGGTGGCGACGAGCGCCGTGCGGACTGAGAGCCTGTGTTCGCCGGCCGCGAAGGCGTCGAGCGCGGCAGAGACACCGTCACCGGCCACGGATGTCAGGAATCCCACTCGTCCGAAATTGACCCCAAGAATTGGGACCTCGCGACCGAGCAACCGTCGCGCGCCCCGCAGCAGGGTGCCGTCGCCTCCGAATGTCATCATCAGGTCGAGCGAATCCGGATCGAGCGGTGCGAGCGGACTGCCACAGATCTGTCCGAGCTCCGGATCTCCGGACAGCGTCCAGCCCCGGTCGGCAGCAAGGCGAACCGTTTCGGCGAGGACCTCCCGAAGATCCGCGTAGCGCGGGTTGCCGACGAGCCCGATTCGCAGGGGAAGCCTCAGGTCACGTGGGTGGGTGTGAAGGCGGCGCGCGCGGAGGCAGCGATGCGCGCCGGCGACAGACCGTAGCGTTCAAGCTGCTCGGCCCGCGGGGCCTGCACGACCAGCTCGTCCGGCACCCCGAGCGCAATGACGCGGACATCGGGGTGAGAGCGCTGGAGCCGCGCCGCGAGATACGCCCCGAATCCGTTTGCGACCGAGCCCTCCTCGCAGGTCACGAGCACGCGGCACGAATCCGCCAGCGCGGTGAGCATCGTCTCATCGATGGGCTTGATGAACCGCGCGTTCACCGCGGCCGCGTTGATGCCTTCGGCGGCCAGCAGCTGGGCCGCGTCGAGTCCCGCGAGCGCCATCGTGCCCGTCCCCAGAATGGCAATCTCCTTCCCTTCGCGAAGCATTTCCCAGGTCCCATAGGGGACTGCGGGGACGCTCGCGATGGGGTTCGGATCGACGGGCGCCTTGTCCCGGGGATACCGGAGCGAAAACGGGCCGTCGTGCGCGAGCGCCGTCCGGATCAAGCCGACGAGCTCATCAGCATCCTTCGGTGCCGCCACAGTCATCCCGGGAACCGCCAACATATAGGGAATGTCGTAGAGCCCCATATGCGTCTGGCCATCCTCTCCCACGAGTCCCGCGCGATCCATACAGAAGAGGACCGGGAGATTCTGGACGGCCACATCGTGAATGATGTTGTCGTAGGCGCGCTGGAGAAACGTTGAATAGATCGCGACAATCGGCCGCACACCCTGCGTGGCGAGCCCGCCGGCAAAGGTCACGGCGTGACCCTCGGCGATGCCGACATCGAAGAAGCGATCGGGAGATGCCTTCTGGAAGATATTGGTACCGGTTCCCGAAGGCATCGCGGCAGTGATCGCGACAAACTCGGGGTGCTCCTCGGCGAGTCCGACCAGCGCATCACCGAAGACCTGCGTCCACGTTGGTGGTCCGCTCGCCTTCTTGCGGGCCTCGCCGGTCTTCGGATCGTAGGCGGCAAGCCCGTGCCACTTTTCGCGATTCGCCTCGGCGAACGAGAATCCCTTGCCCTTTTCCGTGAGGACGTGGAGCACACGCGGGCCCTTCATCTTGCGGACGAACGCGAGTGTTTCGCATAGCTTGTCGAGGTCGTGACCATCGATCGGTCCGAAATAGCGGAAGCCGAGCTCCTCGAAGAGCATTCCTTCGGAGAAGAGGTTCTTGACCGACTCCTCGACGTTGCGTGCCAGGTGCACCACACCATCGCCGAAGACGCCACCCAGCTTGAGCGTCACCTTCTTGACGGCTTCCCTGACTCGATCCGTGCGCGGATCGGCAACGATCCCGCCGAGCATCTTGGAGATCCCGCCCACGTTGGGAGAGATGCTCATTCCGTTGTCGTTCACGATGAGCAGGATGTCGCGATCGGAATGACCCGCGTTGTTCATCGCCTCGTAGGACAGCCCGCACGTCAGGGCCCCGTCCCCGACCACGGCGACCACCTTGTTGGTCTCGCCGTGCAGGTCCCGGGCGGTGGCCATCCCGAGCGCTGCGGACATCGCCGTGCCGGCGTGGCCCGCTCCGAACTGGTCGTGAATGCTCTCATCCCGCTTGAGGAACCCGGAAATGCCGCCAACCGCGCGAAGCGTCTCGAAGCGATCGTTCCGTCCCGTCAACAGCTTCCAGGCATAGGCCTGATGCCCCACGTCCCAGACGACCTTGTCGGTGGGAGAATCGAATTCGTAGAGGAGCGCGATCGTCAGCTCGACCACGCCGAGCGATGCACCGATGTGGCCACCGGTGACGGAGACACAGTCGATCAGGCGGTCCCGGATCTCCTGGGCGAGCAGCGGCAACTGGTCTCTGCGCAGAAGCTTGAGATCGGCTGGACCCTGTATACCGGCAAGGAGGGACACTGTCGCTCCGGAGGAGGAGGTGGTCAGGAAGTTCTCGTCACAATATACCGTGCCAGGGTGGCCAGCGACTCCGAAGGGAGCCCGGCATTGGCCAGCGCCTGCAGCCCGAGTTCCTGATGTCGCAGGGCCGCCTGACGTGCCCCGGCGACACCCAGCAGTCCCACATACGTGGATTTGGCAAGTTCGGCGTCACGCCCGGCAGTCTTGCCGAGCGCTTCGGAACTGGCCGTGGCGTCGAGCACGTCGTCTGCGACCTGGAAGGCGAGTCCGATTTCGTCGCCGAATCGGCGGTACCCCTCGAGCGCGTCGGGGTCGGCCCCGGCCGCAAGCGCCCCGAGCATTACCGAAGCCCTGATCAGCGCGCCGGTCTTGCCGCGGTGCACGGCAGTGAGCTCCGGAAGATCCAGTCGACGCCCTTCGGCCTCCAGATCCATCCACTGGCCGCCGACCATTCCCTGAATGCCACCGGCCTCGAACAGCGCGCGCGCAAGGCAATGAATGGTGTCAGGCGCGAGGCCGAGTTCGCGCCCCGCCCTGCCGAGTTCCTCCGCGGCGACCGGGACGAGGAGATATCCCACCCGTGTTGCCGTGGCCACATCAAACGCCAGGTGTGTCGTCGGCCGTCCGCGCCGGACCTCGTCGTCGTCCATACACGGGAGATCGTCGTGCACCAGCGAATAGGTATGGACAATTTCGACCGCCGTTGCCACGCCGGAGATGCCGGGCGACCGCCCTCCAGCCGCGCGATAGGCCGCCAGTACGAGCGCGGGACGCACCCGCTTTCCCGGGCTGCGCAACGCATACGCGAGTGCGTCTCCGAGCGGCGGTGCCATCGAGGTTGCCATCCGCACGGCGCACGCCTCGAGCTCGCGATCGACAAGGGTGCGCGCCTCCGACAGAAGGGCGAGCGCGTCGCCCTCCGAGGCATCAGCCATCGAGGGGTTCGGTCCGCAGGCCGCCAGTCTCAGCATCCTTGAGCACCTGCATCACGCGCGTCTCGGCTTCCTCGAGGCGATGCTGGGCCGACTTGAGCCGCCCGACGCCCTCCTCGAAGAGCTGCAATGCCGATTCGAGTGCGAGTTCGTCATCCTCGAGTGTGCGCACGATTTCCTCTAGGCGGCGAAGGTCCTGATCGAGCGAGGCCGGTTGGTCGGTCATGAATCCTCCACACGCGCCGCGACGCTGCCGTCGGACACGCTCAACGTGAATGCTGTACCGGGCGGCAGATCGGTCACTCGCCGAAGCACCTTCCCTTCGGACGTCCGCGCGACGGCATAGCCGCGACCGAGGACGGCGAGTGGGGAGAGCGCGTGGAGTTGGCCGGCCGACCGGTGTACCGCCGCGTCGTAGCGCTCGAGTCGACGCCGCATCGCCGGGTGCAGCCGTGTCTGCAGTTGGGCATAGCGCGCCGCGGGTTGCTTCGCGTGCCGGGCAAGCGATGGCGCAAGACGTCCACGCGCGGTCAGCAGCCGCCGCTCGGCACCGCGGAGGCGATCGAGCAGCGCGGCCCCCATCCGGTCACGGGTTCTCTCAACACGCTGTTGCCGCGTCGTGACCAGATCGAGAGTTGCCGCAACGAATGCCCCGCGCGTTGCGGCGAGACGTGCGGCCACATCCCGGCGATCCGGCAGCGCGAACTCGGCGGCCTGCGACGGGGTCGCGGCACGCACGTCGGCCACGAGATCGGCGAGTGTCACATCGACCTCGTGCCCGACCGCGCTGATCACCGGAACCGGACAGGCCGCGATGGCGCGGCAGACTGCTTCGGCGTTGAAGGCGGCCAGATCCTCCTTGGCGCCACCACCTCGTCCAATGATGCAGCAGTCGATACGATCGAGGCGGGAAACGATGTCGAGCGCCTCCACGAGCTCGCCGGGGGCACCTTCACCCTGCACCGCGCTGTTGATGACCAGCAGCTCCACGCCGGGCCAGCGGCGAGACGCCACCGTGATGATATCGCGCACCGCTGCGCTGGCCGCCGAGGTCACCACGGCAATGCGCGCGGGATAGGGTGGCAGGGGCCGCTTGCGGCCCGGGTCGAGGAGTCCATCGGCCAGCAGCCGCTGCTTGACCTGCTCGAACAGCTGTGCCTGCGCGCCCACGCCGAGGGCTGGAAGCACCTGGGTCACATTGAACCGAAGCGCGGTCCGCTCCTCCCACACACTCGCCGTTCCCTGCGCGAACACCTCGGTGCCTTCCTCGAGCGGCGCGCGAAGCCGGGCAGCGGCAAACTTCCACATCGTGCAGTCGACCTTCGCGTCGGCATCACGCAGTCCGAAATACCAGTGACCGCTGGGGTGGCGCTTGACGCCGACCAGTTCACCTCGAACCCAGATCGATGGGAAATCGTCTTCGACGCGCCGCTTCAGCGTGCGTGCCAGCCGCGTGACGCTCCAGGCTTCGTCGGTCCCGCTCATCGCGATGGTGCCTGCAGGGTGGCGGCCTGCACCGTATTCACGAGGAGCATTGCGATCGTCATTGGTCCGACGCCCCCCGGCACCGGCGTGATCGCTCCTGCGATCTCGCGTACGGGGTCGAAATCCACGTCGCCGACAACCCGGTAGCCCCTGGGCGAGTCCGCGTCGGCGATACGATTGATGCCAACGTCGATGACCGTGGCGCCGGGCTTGACGTCCGCTGCGCCGATGAATCTCGGTCGACCGATCGCCACGATCAGGATATCGGCCAGGCGGCAAATTTCCGGAAGATCCCTGGTGCGAGAATGCGCCACGGTCACCGTGGCGTCTCCGCCTGAGCCGGGCTGGATCAGCAGCGATGCCATCGGGCGTCCCACGATCGTGGACCGGCCGACGATCACCGCGTGTGCTCCCCGCGTCTCAATTCCCGAGCGGAGCAGCACCTGCTGGATGCCATACGGCGTGGCAGGGCGGAAAGCCGTGGGGTCGCCCAGGGACACCTTGCCGACGTTCATCGGATGAAATCCATCCACATCCTTCGCCGGATCGATCCGTCGGAGCACGCTGTCCGAATCGATGTGCGGCGGCAGTGGCAGCTGGCACAGGATCCCGTGGATTCGCGGATCACGATTGAGTCGATCGATCACCGTCAGCAACTCGGTCTCCGGGGTGTCCGCTGGCAGGACCACGGTCTCGGAGTGAATCCCTGCCTCGGCGCAGGCTCGTCCCTTGGCCCGGACATAGATCTGCGACGCCGCATTCTCGCCCACCAGCACAACGGCAAGCCCGGGAACGATCCCGCGCTGCCGGAGCGTGGCGACTTCGTCGGCGACTTCGTGGCGAATGTTCGCGCCGATGGCGGCGCCGTCGAGGAGACGTGCCGTCACTTCGCGATGTCCGACGCGCGGGTTTCCCGGATCACCGTGACCCGGATCTGCCCCGGATACTGGAGCTCGGCCTCGATGCGACGCGCAATGGTTTCGGAGAGCTGGTGCGCCTCCGTGTCGCTGACCTTCTCGGGAATCACGATCACGCGCACTTCCCGACCGGCCTGGATCACGGTGGTCTTTTCGACACCGGGATACCCGCCGGCGATCTCCTCCAGTCGGGTGAGCCGCTTGACGTAGCTCTCGAACGCCTCGCGGCGGGCACCGGGCCGGGAACCGCTGATGGCGTCGGCCGCCTGCACGAGCACCGACTCCGAGCTCTCGTGGGGCACGTCATCGTGGTGTGCCTCGATGCAGTTGATCACGGCCGCGCTCTCGCCGTACTTGCGCGCCATCTCGACGCCGAGCTGGACGTGGGTTCCCTCGTGCTCGTGCGTCAGCACCTTCCCCATATCGTGCAGGAGGCCGCCGCGGCGGGCCAGTGCGGGATCGAGGTGCAGCTCGGTCGCCATCATTCCGGCAATCCACGCGACTTCCTTGGAATGCTCGTACATATTCTGGCCGTAGGAGGTGCGATAGCGCATCCGCCCCACGAGCTTGATGAGCTCAGGATGCAGACCGTGCACGCCGGCATCGTACGCAGCACGCTCTCCAAGCTCGACCAGCTGACCATCCAGTTCGGCGCGGGCCTTCACGACCAGCTCTTCGATTCGTCCCGGATGAATGCGGCCATCGGCCACCAGCGATTCCAGGGCGCGTCGCGCCACTTCTCGGCGGATGGGGTCGAAGCACGACACCACCACCGTGTCCGGGGTATCGTCGATGATCACATCGACCCCGGTGGCCAGTTCGAACGCGCGGATGTTTCGCCCTTCGCGTCCGATGATCCGGCCCTTCATTTCATCGCTTGGCAACGCCACGGCGGCAACGGTGGTCTCGGCCGTATGTTCCGCAGCGAGTCGCTGCGTGCTCATCGCGATCAGTCGCCGGGCCTCGCGATCGCCGTCGCGCTTCGCGCGCTCCTTGATCTCTCGCGCGATGGCGGCGGCCTGGGTCCGGGCCTCGTCCTCGACCTGCTGGCGCACTTCGCGCGCTGCATCCTCGGCAGACAGCCCCGCGACCCGCTCCAGCTGGACCTGCACGGCCTGGAGCTCGCGCGACAGGGCCTCACCCCGTTCGGCCAGCACAGCCTCGCCGCGCTTCAGGTCGGCGCGACGCTGTTCGAGGGTGCGCTCCTCAGATCGCAGATGGGATTCCCGCTCGGTCAGCTGCGTTTCCCGGTCGGCGAGGCGGCGCTCGGAACGTTCGACGTCCTCGCGCCGACGGGCGGCCTCACGCGCTGCTTCCTCCTTGAGCGAGAGCGCTTCCTCGCGTGCGGCGACCAGATGCTGTTCCCGCACCGATGTGGCGTCCCGTTCAGCACGACTCCGCGTCTCCGCGGCCTCCCGCTCAGCCGCCGCAACCAGGCCTCGAGCCGACCGCCCCCGCGAGGAGAGAAGGAGATTCCAGAGCGTCGCGCCGAGCACGAGGCCCAGCACGGCGGCGCCGCCGGCGATGGCAAGGAGGGTCGAGTCGATCATCTATGGCTCCACGCGACGCGCGACGCGTCGCCTTGCTGTCAGTCGGTTCCGGCGCGATGGCCGCGTTTCGAAGGCGGAAGCAGCCGGGCGAGATCGTCGGCGAGCGTCGTGACGCGTGCAGCGACTTCCTCGTCGGAGCGCCGGGCGCGGAAGAG
>JAZJZU010000059.1:0-9336 GCA_040389605.1 Gemmatimonadota bacterium | reverse complement strand
TCGTCGGTGACCGCGAGGCCCGCCAGGATCGCGGCCTTGTGCGCCTCGATCGTGGGGAGCATCGCCCGGATCCGCCGGAGCGCATCATCGAGATAGGCCGCAACTTCCCGCGTGTACTCTGGCGGCAGTTCGGACCTGACGACCAGTTCTTCGCCGCCAACCTGGACGCGGACGGAATGCTTGGGGGTTTCGCTCACGAGCTGACCCCCGGCTCGAACTCTCCCTCGACGAACGACAGACGCTGCTGCAGTTGCTGCAACGCCTCGCGGGCGCGATCCACCCGGGCGTTCAGCTCCAGATTCTCCCGCTCGAGATCGAGCAGGTGCGCACGCATCCGCACGACATCATCGCCCGGGACCATCCCATCGGTTGCCTTGAGCCCCGAGAGCTCGCCTTCGGCCTTGAGGCACCGACGCCGCCAGGTCGCCAGCTCGTCGGTGAGGTGACGAAGCAGGCGCTCGAGGTCGGCGATCGCGGCGAGATCAGGACGAACGTAGGGTGACGTCAAGCTCACGCTCCAGCGAGGTCAGAAGTCGGCGTGTCGCCTGCTCCACCTCGGAGTCTGTCAGGGTTCGGTCCGCTGCGCGAAATACCAGTCGCACCGTCACACCACGCTTCCCTTCCGGAAGCACCGCACCCCGGTACTCATCGACAATACTCACGGACTCCAGCCCGTGACGACTACCGCGTTCCCGCAACAGGGCGATGATCGACTCCACGGGCTGCGCCACCGGGATCAGCAACGCGAGATCGCGCGAGCTGGCCGGAAACGCTGGCGTGTCGTGGAACGCCGGCGCTCCCGGGAGGGCGCCCGCCAGGGCAATTTCGCCCGCGAATACCGGGGTAGCCCACGGCGGGGCGTCGGCAGACACTTCGGCGCACCAGCCAACCGTGGCACCTTCCGCGTCCCTGGCGACCCAGCGTCCCCCGTCAACTTGGACAGTCGCCGAGGGATGCGCCAGAGCGACCAGCCGCTCGAAGAGCGCCTTGGCGTCCCAGCGGTCGAATGGCACCGACTTCCCTGCTGTGGTCCAGTGCGCGGGACTCCGACTGCCGGTCACCGCGAACGCCGCGTGCTGTGCCTCGATCGGCGCCTCGCTGCCCTGTGCGGTAAAAACGGTCCCGACCTCGAAGAGGCGGATGTCGGCCACGTGTGCCGCCCAGTTGGCCTCGACCTGACGCAGGAGCGACGGCACCAGGGCCCCGCGCAGGGTGCCGTGCTCGGCCGAGAGCGGGTTGAGCAGCCGGGGCACCGCCGGGTCGGTGGAGGGGACCATCGGCAAGGTCATCACTTCGGAGAGCCCCGCGGCAGCCAGCCCGAGGCGGAGCTGCGCGGCGGCTCCCCATTGGGGATCGTCCACGCGTTCGGCCGGCCGGAACGGCTGCAACGCATCGGGGATGCGATCGTAGCCGTGCAGCCTCGCGATCTCTTCGATCAGGTCGATCTCGCCCACGATATCGGGACGCCAGCCCGGCACGTCCACCGCAATCCGTTCGTCGCTCGGCTTGCTGACAACCGTGGCGCCGATCGCAACGAGATGTTGTTCGAGCGCCGCCCAGGGCAGATTGAGCCCGAGAACCTGCCGCACGCGCGCCGGGCGGAGAAAGATCCGCGGCGGGAACGCAGGCACGGGCGTGCAGTCCACCGTTTCACCGTCGACGGTGCCACCGGCCACGGTGATGATGAGTCGAATGCAGCGGCGGAACGCGTCGACGGCACCCCACCGGTCGGTGCCACGCTCGAATCGTTGCGATGCATCCGTGGAGAGTCCTGCCGCGCGACGCCCCTTCCGCACGCGCGACGGGTCGAACCAGGCGCACTCCAGGAAGACGTCCGTGGTGCTGGCGCTGACTTCACTCGCCTCGCCTCCCATCACGCCGGCCAGGCCGATCACGCCCTCAGCATCGGCGATGACCAGCGTCCCCTCGGCCACCTTCCGCATTACCCCATCGAGCGTGCGGAGCGATTCACCGGCGTGTGCAGACCGGACGATCACCGCAGGACCGTGCAATTTCGCCAGGTCGTACGCGTGCGTCGGCTGGTTGAGCTCGAAGAGGACGTAGTTGGTCGCGTCGACCACATTGTTGATGGAGCGACCGCCGACACTTTCGAGCCGGGCGCGGAGCCAGTCGGGAGATGGGCGCACGGTGACACCCCGGATGACCGCACCGAGCAGTCGGCCACAGCCCTCGGCATCTGCCACGGAGAGCCGCACACCGCCGACCAGGGCCTCGTCGCCGTAACGCGTGGGCGTCGGAAGGTCGACATCGGCAAAGTCGGGAAGCTCGGGCAACCGGTAGGCGATCCCGTACGACGTGGCCAGTTCCCGGGCGATTCCCTTGTGACCCAGCAGGTCGGGGCGATTCGGGGTCACGTCGACTTCGATGCGCTCGTCCCCACCGCCCAGCACCTCGGTCAACGGCGTCCCGGGTGCTGCGTCGGTCTCGAGGGTGAGCAGACCGTCGTGGTCTTCGCCGAGTCCGAGCTCCCGCGCAGAACAGAGCATCCCTTCGGACGTCTCACCGCGCAGCTTCCGCCGTTCGATCACCAGCCCGCCCGGCATCGTGGTGCCAAGGCGCGCGAAGGGATACTTGCGACCGGCCTCGACGTTGGGAGCACCGCAGACCACCGTACTGAGCGTGCCGCTGCCATCGTCGACCGAGGTCACGCGCAACTTGTCGGCGTTCGGGTGGGGCCGCACCTCGGTGACGGTCGCGACGACGAATGCTGAAAGGTTGGCCCCAAGGGGCTCGATCGCATCGACCGGCGCCCCGAGCATCGCAAGGCGCGCAGCCACATCGTGCGCATCGAGGGGACGGCGCAGGAAGGCCTCCAGCCAGCGTCGGGACGCCTTCATCGGCCGATCCTCCCGAACTGGGAGAGGAACCGCATATCGCCACCGTAGAGCAAGCGGATGTCGGGCACACCATAGCGAAGCATCGCGATGCGTTGCGGTCCCATTCCGAACGCGAAGCCCGTGAATCGCTCCGGATCAATACTGCAGTTGCGCAACACGTTCTCGTGGACCATTCCGCATCCGAGAATTTCCATCCACCCGGTACCCTTGCAGGCGTTGCACCCGGCGCCTCCGCAGAGCAGGCAGCCGACGTCCATCTCGGCCGATGGCTCCGTGAATGGAAAGAACGAGGGACGGAAGCGAACCTTCGTGTCGGAACCGAGAAAGCGCCTGGCGAAATGTGCCAGCGTCGCCTTGAGGTCGACGAACGTGATACCCTCATCCACCGCCAGCCCCTCGATCTGCGTGAATGCGGGAGCGTGGGAGGCGTCGAAGGCATCGTTGCGGTACACGATGCCCGGAATCACGACCCGGTACGGCGGCGGCCCCGCCTGCATTACTCGTACTTGCACGGGTGACGTGTGCGTCCGGAGCAGCAGGCGATCGCCCTGCCCCCGCTCCGCACCCATCGGATCGAGGTAGAGCGTGTCGTGCATATCCATTGCGGGATGGTCGGGCGGGAAGTTCAACGCTTCGAAGTTCAGTGCCTCGCTCTCGACCTCGGGCCCCAGCGCCACGGTGAAGCCGAGATTGGCGAAGATCGCCACGATCTCTTCCACCACGAGGGTCACCGGATGCCGCGTACCGATCCAGGTCGAGCGCGCCGGCATCGTGAGATCAACCGTTGCTGGATCGAGAACGGGGGGGCCACCCTGGAGTGCCGCACGGCGCGCAGCGAATGCCGCCTCGAATTCGCCTTTCAGGGTGTTGAGCGCGGCGCCCAGGAGACGCTTCTCCTCGATCGGGCGCGTAGCGAGCGCCTTGAGCTGATGGGTCAGCGCGCCCTGCTTCCGGCCGAGGATGACAATCTCCTCGGCGTCGAGTGCCGCGGCGTCGAGTGATGCCACGGCGGCGAGCCGGTCACGCAGGGGCTGGAGCAGGTTTTCGTCGGGTTCGGGCACACGGACTCCGGACGGGAACTGCGAAAACTGGCGCGGGGCCGCCCGTACAGCGACGGCCGGCCCCACGGAGAGTCATCTCACAACGGGCCGTTCAGCCCTGGTGCGACTTCGCGACCTCGGCCAGCTTCGCGAAGGCATCGGCATCGTGGACCGCCAGGTCGGCAAGCACCTTGCGGTTGATCTCGACGCCGGCCTGCTTGAGGCCGAACATCAGCCGCGAGTAGGAGAGCTCGTGCATCCGGGCCGCCGCGCCAATGCGCGTGATCCAGAGCGTCCGGAAGTCACCCTTCTTCTTCCGGCGGTCGCGGTAGGCGTAGGCCAGCCCGCGCTCGACGTTTTCCTTGGCAGCCTTGTAGAGCTTGCTCCGTGCCCCGAAGCCACCCTTGGCGGCCTCCATGATCTTCTTCTTGCGGGCGTGGTGTGCTGGCCCGTTGGTTACGCGTGGCATGGTCTACTCTCCTCAGGCCTGAAGCAGCTTGATGGTACGACGATAGTCGGCGGAGCTCACGAGCGCGGACTTGCCCAGGAGGTTCTTCCGCTTGGTCGTCTTCTTCGTCAGGATGTGACGCTTGTTGGCGCGGCCGCGCTTGATCTTGCCGCTGCCGGTCACCGTGAACCGCTTCATGGCGGCGCGCTTGGTCTTCTGCTTGGGCATACGTCTCTCCGTTCCCGTTCCGGCCAGCGCCTATTTGGGCGCGAGCACCATGATCATGTTGCGACCGTCAAGCTTTGCGTCCTGCTCGACCTTGCCGATGTCGGCCAGAGCGGTGGCGACGCGATCGAGGACCGCCTTGCCCAGCTCCGTGTGTGCAATCTGCCGACCGCGGAACATCATCGTCACCTTCACCTTGTTGCCGTCACCCAGGAACTCCCGGGCGTGGCGGGTCTTGAAGTCGAAGTCGTGGTCGTCGATACCCGGCCGGTACTTCACTTCCTTGAGGTGAATCACGTGCTGCTTTTTCTTGGCAGCACGAGCGGCCTTGGCCTCCTCGAACTTGAACTTGCCGTAGTCCATGATCTTGACGACAGGAGGGCGAGCCATCGGTGCCACCTCGACCAGGTCGAGGCCGCGTTCCACCGCTGCCGCCAGGGCTTCCTCAATGGAGAGGACCCCGAGTTGTTCTCCTTCTGCAGTCACCACGCGAACCGGTGAAATCCGGATCTGCCGATTCACTCGAACCCGACGCTCTCGCTCGAAGCTGGACAGTGGGCCATTCCCTCGTTTAAGACCAGAAAAAAAGACACCCCGCCGATGGCGAGGTGTCCGTAGAGGCGCACCGCACGCCCGGAGGCGTGGATGCTTATGACTCTATGGACCCGTTCACCATACCTGCCGGTTCGGGGTGGAGTGGTTTCCCACTCACTTGAACGGGGGAGAAGCTATCGGGCCCAGGGCCCCGGGTCAAGGGGTCTCTGTTTCAGGCCGCAACGCCACAGGTCGGGCCGGCGCAGGCAGCACATCGGCCAGCTCGGTCCCCCGGTCGCCGGCGACCAGCCGCCCACCCACCGTGTCGGCGTCGTGGGTGAAGACGATCCGCCACCCCTCTGCCATCCCGCGGTAGAAGAGCGCGCGCTTGGTCTCCAGCGTCCTCAGCGGCTCGACATCGTACCCCATTATCCAGGGGAGCGAGAGGTGGTGAGCCGTGGGCACGACATCCGCCGGGAACAGCAGTGCTTCTCCGGCACTCTCGATCAACACCGACAGGTGCCACGGGACGTGCCCCGGGGTCACCATCACGCGCACTCCGGGGACCACCGTATCGGCCGGGCCCTCCAGAAAACGGAACTTCCCTGCCTCGACGACGGGCAGGAAATTGTGCGGCAGGTACGACGCCTGGGTCCGCTCGTTGGCGTGAGTGGCCCACTCGAATTCCCGACGATGCGTCACATAGGTCGCACGGGGAAAGGAGAGTTGCGGACGCCGTTCAGGATCATCGGCGGCAATGTAAGTGTCGCCACCGGCGTGATCAAAATGCAGGTGGGTATTCACAACCGTCTTGATGTCCGCTGGAGTGTGCCCGAGCAAGGCCAGGGAATCCTCCAGTTCCGTGCGACCGTTGGCACCGACGTTCTCGATACCGTAGATATCCCGGAACTTCGCGCCTTCCTTGTTTCCCAGTCCCGTCTCTACCAGTACCAGCCCGTCGTCGTGTTCCACCAGCAGCGCGCGCAGTGCGAGCGGGATGCGGTTCCGCTCATCACAGGCGATCCGCCGTTGCCACAGCGGCTTGGGCACGACCCCGAACATCGCGCCACCGTCGAGCCGCTGGATCCCGCCCTCGAGGGCGTGCACGACGAGCCTGCCGATCCGCAGGGTGGTGACTCCGCTCACGTCGGCAACTCGCTCACCGGAGTGCGGTGCATCAGCTCAAGCTCGGCGAGCGTCCGTGCGCCGCGCTCTCGCGCCGTGCCGAGCAGCCGCTGCAGCAGCATTCCCGTCACCATTGCGTCTCCCGCCGCGCGATGCCGGGCGGAGAACTCCAGGCCGAAGCGGACCGCCAGTGCACCCAGCGAGTAGGACGGTTCGTGGCGGACCAGGCGGCGTGCCAGCCGGACCGTGCAGAGTCGCGGGCCGTCGAGTGCGAGGTCACGAGATCGCTTCACTTCCGCCCCGACAAAGCCCCAGTCGAAGCGGGCGTTGTGGGCCACGAAGACACGCCCGGCCAGTGCGGCCACGACCTGATCGGCGATCTCGGCGAACGGCGGCGCCGTCGCGACCATCGCATTGGAAATTCCCGTGAGGTCGGTGATGCGCGACGGGATCGGTCGTCCCGGGTTCACGAGCGAATCGAACACCACTTCGCGTCGATTGCCCTCAACCACCACGACCGCGATTTCGGTGATGCGATCCTCACCCACCGCGTGCATCCCGGTCGTTTCGACGTCGACGACAGCGAACGCGCACTCTTCGAGCAATGGAGAACCCTGTGCCGCGACCACGAGGGCCCAGTGTCCGCTCACTTGCTGGCGCACGCGTGGGTCGCTCCCCAGCAGCGCGGTGGCCAGGCGCTCGGCAACCGCGCGCGGGGCATTGGGCAGGCCGAGGACGCGGACGGCCAGGGCCTCGGCGTCGAGCGGGCCAGCCCGCAGCAACTCGATGGCCCGCTCGACGAGCGTACCCTGCGGGTGTGCGGTCAGCCCAACCACGCGTTCCTCATCCCTGCACCCCGTGCTGCAACGAGTATGAAAGTGTTTCCAGCTCGATCGCGAGGTTCACGTTCTTGACCTCGACTCCCTCCGGCACCTGCAACTGCACCGGTGCGAAGGAGAGAATGGCGGTGATCCCCGCCGCGACAAGACGATCGACCAGTGTCTGGGCCGGATCGCCTGGAGTCACCAGGATTGCGATGTCGACACGCTGCTCGGTCAGGATCGACTCGAGTGCCGCGACGTCCTGAATGGTAATGCTGCCCCACAGGCGACCGATCTTTGCCGGGTCCTTGTCGACCACGGCCACGATGTCGAATCCTCGCGCGCTGAATCCGGAGAACTTGACCAGCGCGCCGGCAAGCCGACCGGCACCAATCAGGATCACGCGGTAGCGGCGGACCAGCCCCAGGATTTCACGCAGCCGCCCCGCCAGCTCGTGCACGTCGTAGCCAAGGCCACGCTTGCCGAAGGAACCAAAGAAGGAGAGATCCTTCCGCACCTGCGCCGACGTGGTGCCAGCCCGCTGCGCGAGCGCCTCGGACGACAGCGTGCCGCGACCCTGATCGTCAAACTCCTCCAGGAACCGGAGATAGATCGCCAGACGGCGAACGGTGGAATCGGCGATCTTGCGCGGCTGCATTTGTGAAATGTTTCACGAGCGGGGGTCTGGGGCAACTGCTGCCGGTCCACGCCAGCCCCGATCAGCCTTCCAGCGCGTGCAACAGGCGGGTGAAGCCCGCAACGTCGACCACTTCGGGACGGACATCCGGGTCGATCGCAGCGCGCTCCAGCAGTGCCGCAGCCGCGTCGGCCGGGAGGTCAAGCGCCTCCCGGACGGCGCGCTGCATCCGTTTGCGACGATACGAGAAGATCGACGTCACGAGGGTCCGAAACGGACGGACCTCGGCGCCGGAAATCGCCGGATCGGTGCGCGGCACGAGGTGCAGCACTGCCGAGTCCACCTTGGGCGGGGGAGTGAATGCGCCCTTCCCCACGGTAAAGCTGCGCGTGGCGTGTGCGACAGCCTGGATCCCGATCGACAGGGCGCCGTAGTCGTCGTGACCGGCAGGCGCCACGATGCGATCGGCCACTTCCTTCTGCACAAGGAAGGTGACCGACGCGGGGAACGGCGCGCTCAGCGCACGCTCGAGCAGTGGAGACGTGATGTAGTAGGGAATGTTGCCCACCACGCGCCAGGTGAACCCGTCGACGGTCCAGGGCGCGACGAGCGCCGGCCAATCCAGTTCCAGCGCGTCACCCTCCACCAGGGCAAAGCTGCGCCCGGCGAATTTCCGCTGGAGCGTGATGATCAGGCGCGGATCGCGTTCGATGGCCACCACAGTACATCCGCGATCAAGCAATGCGGCCGTCAGTGCGCCCTTCCCCGGGCCGATCTCGAGCACGACTTCCCGGGGGCCAGCCCCGCTCGCTGCGGCAATGCGGCCCAGCAGCCGCGGATCGGTGAGGAAATGCTGGCCGAGGGACTTTCTGGGGCGCACCCTCACATCCTGAGGATCAGGAGGGTGCGGTCATCTGTTGGGCGTCCACCGAACGCCTCAACCTCTCGCAGCAGCAGCTCAACCAGTTCCGCGGGCGGCCGATGCCGCTCGGCCTCGAGACGATCGAGCAGCCGGCGCTCGCCGAATCGGACGCCAGCGGTATCCTGCTGATCGATCAGCCCGTCGGTGAACAGCACCAGCAGGTCCTGGCTGAAGCGCCACGGAACCAGCGACCGTCCGAACCCGGCTGCATCAGTGAGGCCGAGTGGCGGTGCCGTCGGACTGAGCCGCTCGGCCTCGCCGAACTGAGGCAGTCGGAAGGCATAGGGGTGACCCGCGTTGGTGAAGGTCAACCGCCCCGCAGTGGGATCGAGAATGCCGTAGAAGACCGAGAGATACATCTCGGTACTGCTCAGTTCTTCGCGAAGCGAGTCGTACATCAACGTCAGCGTTTCGTCGGGCGGCGTGGTGGAATTCGCGTGAATGCCGGCGGTCGCCATCACCTGTGCCGCAATGATTGCCGCGGAAAAGCCGTGCGACGACACATCACCCAGCATCACACCGACCCGGCCGCGACCGAGTCGCGAGAACGTGTAGAAGTCACCTCCGAGGGTCTCCGCAACATCGGACCGCACCGCGACCTCGGCCTCGCCGCGCAGCACGGCTGCCGTCGGCATCAGTCGGACCTGGAGGTCGTGTGCGAGTTCGAGCTGATGTTCCAGCCGGTGCCGCTCGCGCTCACCCTGAACCAATCTCGCGTTCTCGAGC
>JAZJZU010000058.1:0-24629 GCA_040389605.1 Gemmatimonadota bacterium | reverse complement strand
GAGCTGCCACCCAGCGGACGCGGGGCAGGGGGATTCGGGAGTACGGGGCGGTAGCTCGGGGGTTGCCCCCCCTCCAGATTGGGTTATCGTGTAATCGTACTCTGTACGCAATCCCCCAATTGTAGTCGAGAGGCCCCCCTGCCTTCTTACCTTCGACCCATCGTCCTCATTGCGATGTCCACCGCTTGCACTCAGCCGGACAACGCATCCAGTACTTCCCGGCTCGAGGCAATTCGCCTTGAGCGGGTGTTTGCTACGTCCGCTGACTCGCTTGACACCCAATATCCGTTCATGGCGCAGAGCGGCCCCGACGGTCGCATGATCGTAAGCTCCCTCTCCGCGCAAAGACTTCCCGGAGTCTTCGACTCCACCGGGAGGTTGATCCAGATCCTGGGGGCGCGAGGCGGCGGGCCGGGCGAATTCTCATCCCCGCTCGCCCTGATCAAGAAACAGGACTCAATACTTATCACGGATGCCTCGTCGAATGGCGCCAAGCTGTTTGATCGAGACGGCCGTTTTGTTCGATCCTTTGACCCATTGAGACGGCTTGCCGGAGGGATCTTTCTCCGTGGTGATTCGTTCGTTGTTGCTGGGAATGTCCGTACCCCGGAGTCCTTCGGATACCCGCTCCACCTTTACTCTGAACGGGGCGAGTTGGTACGGTCATTCGGCGCGAGCGATAGGACGCTGGATCCCGGGCGCCCAATGGAAGCCAACCTGATCATTGTTGCGGCGACTGACTCGACATTTTGGGTGGCCCGGTATTCCGAATACCGGCTGGAACTCTGGGGGACTGATGGGGTGTTGCACCGGCGGCTCGAGCTCGCCCGCGATTGGTATCCGCCTGCGGCAGCCAATAGGAGTCCCGTCGACTTGGTTCGTCCAATCGGTTGCGTCATCGACATCCAGCCCGACGAGCACGGCCACCTCCTCGTGCTGCTCTATCGCGCGCGCAAGGATTGGCAAGCAAGCGGGGAATCGCGAGGCGGTGAACGCCCAGTGATGATCCCATCCGACTATATGCGGTATGTGGACGAGGTTGTGGAGGTCCTCGACAGCAGCACGGGTGCCGTGCTTGGGCAGGTCACCCACGAAGGCGACCCGCTCGCGGGAATTCTCGCGGACGGGCGGATTTTCGGCTTTCACGCCGATTCCCTCGGGCGCCAACTACCGTCAGTTTGGCGTCTCGTTCATCCCCCCCAATAGGAGCCCCCGTAATGCGAAACACACTTCGACTTCTCCTGGTACTCACGTTTCGCCGCACTTTCATTTACTTCGGCCGCCCTCGCTCAGAAGTCCAGTAGCCAGCAATCGACTGCGGTGGCGGGAGACGGTGGTGACTGCCAGATGTGCTTTGGTGCATCCGGCGGGGGCGGTATCACCGGTAGCGGCGGCAGTGGTCACTCGTTCTCTACCCAAGTGTGTTCCCTCCCCGGCCCATCAGGGGATGGGGAATGCATGGATTGTCACGCCTTCAACGCTTGCCACACAAACACCCAAGAGCTGGGTTGCGGCGATCGTCACTGGTACTGCGGGCTTAACCACTCTTCGATCGAGAAGGCCAAGGTGGCGGCAAGCGCTGGGGGGACCGTTCTTGTCAGCGCTCGAGGAATGGGCGCTACTAAGCAAGAGGTCCGGGACGGGTACCTTTTGGTTTACAACTGCCGCGGTGAGGTTGCCGCCGCGTTCCCGGTTGTTGATCGGGGCCATCGTTTGTTGAGTCCAGCCCGGGGAAGAACTTCGGCTTCCTGAAGAACAAGGGCCGCTACCTGGCTTGCGATTGCTCTACGCTTCAAGCCCCTCGTCGTGCAATTGCCGCACGGCGAGGGGTTGCCGCTTCCGACCCGGGCCACCGCTGGCGTCGCCGGAATGGACCTGGTCTCGGCCATCGAGACCCGGCACCGAACCGTTCGTGATCCACCGCGGCGACCGGATCGCCCAGGCCCTGGTGCAGCGGGTGGAGCCAGTGGAGTTTGTGGAGGTGGCGGAGCTGCCACCCAGCGGACGCGGGGCAGGGGGATTCGGGAGTACGGGGCGGTAGCCCAGTCTGCAGGGCCCCGGTAAGTGCGAACAACTGGCCAAATGAGTGTGAGTAACCGCTCACGCGTTGAATTCCAGTCACCAGTGTGGACGGCATAACTTCCCGTCCCTCTTGACGTTGCGCTTGCCGAGCGGGTGCTCTCCTCTTAGGTTGGCACACTGACTCGATCGGCGGCCGCCCACGTGAAATTTCCAAGCTTTGGCACCTTCCTTCCCGCGAACGAAATCGCGGTGGACCTCGGTACAGCCAACACCCTGATCTATGTGAAGGGTGAAGGCATCGTCCTGAATGAACCGTCCGTGGTCGCCATCGAAAAGGCGACCGGGCGCGTGAAGGGTATCGGCCTCGAAGCGAAGCGAATGCTCGGACGCACACCGGAGGCGATCATCGCGGTCCGGCCGATGCGCGACGGCGTCATTGCCGATTTCGACGTCACCGAGAAGATGCTGCGGTACTTCCTCAAGACCATCATCGACAAGCATTTCTTCCGGGTGAAGCCGAAGGTGATCGTCGCCGTCCCGTCGGGCATCACCGAAGTCGAGCGTCGCGCGGTGCGTGACTCGGCGGAGACCGCCGGTGCGAAGCAGGTGCTGATGGTCGCAGAACCGATGGCCGCAGCAATCGGTGTCGGGCTGCCGGTTGATACACCGACGGGCAATATGGTGATCGACATCGGCGGCGGGACGACGGAGATCGCCGTCATCGCGCTGAGTGGCATCGTCTCCGACACCTCCATTCGCATTGGTGGCGACGAGTTCGACCAGGCGATCGTGATGTTCATGCGCAAGAACTACAATCTGCTGATCGGTGAACCCACCGCGGAACTGATCAAGATCAAGGTCGGCTCCGCCTACCCGTCGGGCGATGAACGCGAGATGGAAGTGAAGGGACGCGACCTCGTTTCGGGCATCCCCAAGACGGTGCGGGTGCATTCCACCGAAATCCGCGAGGCCGTGCAGGAGCCGGTGCAGCAGATCGTGGACGCAGTGCGCCGCGCCCTGGAGATCACCCCGCCGGAGCTGGCCTCCGACATCGTCGATCGCGGCATCGTGATGACCGGCGGCGGCGCACTGATCCGCGGGCTCGACCTGCTGCTGTCGCAGGAGACCGGCCTGCCCATCCACGTGGACGAGGATCCCCTCACCTGCGTGGTTCGTGGCACGGGCCGGATCCTCGACGACTTCGAGAAGTACCGCAGCGTACTGACGACCTGACGATGCGTGGCCAGGGTGGGCGGGAGACAGCCCGCAGCGACCTGGTGCTCTTCGTGGGCTGTGTCGTGCTGGCCCTCCTGGCGCTTGCGCTCCCCCAGTCCTGGGCCTCAGGTGTCACCGCGGCCATCCGTCGTACCGCCCTGCGACCGATCGTGGCGGTCCAGAGCCGCGCCGTGGCCGATCGGACCGCCCGCGCCGGTCTGCTCGCCATCGAGCGCAATCGCGACTCGCTGGCGCTGCTGGTTCAGGACTTTGCCGAGACCAGGCGCGAGAACGAGAACCTCCGCCGACTGCTCGAGCTTCGCCCCAAGCTGTCGCATCCGTACCTGCCAGCCGAAGTGCTTCATCAGCCGACGATGACCGACGACCGGATGACGCTCGTGAGCGTGGGCGCCGATGAGGGGGCCTCGCAGTTCGATCCCGTCGTCAGCCCGACGGGCCTGATCGGTTATATCTGGGCCGTGGGCAAGCACGCCAGCTCGGTCTACACCTGGGCGCATCCCGAATTCCGGGCCGCCGCCGTCACCGGTGACGGCGCGGTCAGCGGTCTCATCTCGGCGGCGCCGAGCACCGACGCGAGTCAGGCGGTGCTGCAGCTCCGCGGCGTCGCCCTGCGTGAATCGCTGGCGGTCGGGACTCCGGTCTACACGTCGGGGCTGGGTGGAGTCTTCCCAAGGGGGATTCCGATCGGGACGATAAGTGCCGTCGAGCGCGACCAGTTCGGCTATGAGCGGGTCTACCGCGTGACGCCCTTCGCGCATCCTGCCGCGGTCAGTCACGTCCTCGTGCTCACCGTCCCGCGCGACACCGTCTTCCTGCCGTTCCCGCCATCGGACTCCGCTCGCCGGGCAGATTCCCTGCGCAGCATCCAGCTCAAGCGCGCGACCGCCGATTCGCTCGCGTCCCGGGATTCCCTCCCGTGAGCTCGGTCTGGACCGGGGGGGGGCCGATGCGACGGCGCTCGAGCGACAAGTTCCGCGTCGCGGTCGTGATTATCGCGTTGCTGATTGCGGAGTTCTACTTGCGCCCGTCGCTGGTGGAAGGCCGGGGGATGCCCGATTTCCTGATCCTCGCGTTGCTGCTGATCGCGACCCGTCAGAGTCCGGGGGTGGCCGCGCTCACCGGATTCGCCGTGGGACTACTCGTCGACGTCCTGACGCCGGCCCGCTTCGGCGCCGGAATCCTCGCGCACGTCCTCGTCGGCTGGGGTGCGGCGTGGGGCCGATCGGTCTTCTTCGCCGACAACCTGCTGGTGACCTTCGGGGTGTTCTTCTTCGGTACCTGGGCGCGGAATCTCCTCGTGCTGGTCCTGAGCGGCACGCCGCTGCACCGGCTGGTCACCGATGCATTGATCTGGTCGCCCCTGCAGGGGCTGAGCACCGCGGCGGTTGGCGTCGTGATCGTGATGCTGTTCCGCGACTGGCTCGCCATCCGGATGGATCGATGAGCACGTTCGCGTCATACGAGGTCGCGCGCCGTGCCGAGGGTGCGCGCTGGGCACTCGGACTCGCGTTCCTCGTGCTCGCCAGCGCGTTCTTCAAGGCCCAGGTCCTCGAGCACGACCGGTTCCGGGTCGAGGCGGGCAGCAACCGGTTGCGCCCGATCAAGCTCCCTTCGCCGCGGGGCGACATTCTCGACCGCAACGGACTGCCGATCGCCGAGAATGTCCCAGGCTACTCCATCAAGCTGCTGGCGACGCGAGAGGACTCGTTGCGTGCCGTCCTCACCCGCCTGCTGGCCTTTGTGCCCGCGGATTCCGTGAACATCGAGGCGGTGGTCCAGCGCTGGCGTGCGGCGCGGTATCAGCCGGCCCAGGTGTTTGCCTCCGGTGAGGATCGCGTGGTGGCAGTGCTCGAGGAACATCGCGCCGCCTTGCCAGGCCTGGTCATTCAGGCCGAGCCGCGACGAACGTATCCCCACGGAATCGCGATGTCGCACCTCGTCGGCTACATCGGCGAAATCAGCGAGGGCGAGCTCAAGTCCGGGGAGTTCGGCTCGGCGGATATCGGCGAGATGGTGGGGAAGCAGGGGCTGGAGGTCGAATACGACTCGATGCTGCGTGGTCAGCTCGGGACGCGCTACGTGGAAGTCACGGCGCGCGGCCGGACGGTGCGCGACCAGCAGAACAGCGGCTCGGTGCGTCCGGTGCCCGGCAGTACGATGCACACCAGCATCGATCTCCCGCTGCAGCTTTTCATCGATTCGATGTGGAATGCGGATATGCCCGAGAAGCGCGGCGCGATGGTCGCAATGACGCCCAAGGGCGAGATCCTGGCGTACTACTCGCACCCGGGGTTCGACCCGAATCAGTTCATCGGGGGGATCAGTACCGAGGAATACGCTGTCTATCACGAAGACTCCGACAACCCGCTGCTCGATCGCGTGATCAACGGGCGCTACCCGCCCGCGTCGCCCTTCAAGCTCGCCATTGCCACGATGGCGTTGCGACGCGGCCTGGTCACGATGGACACGCGGATGCCCGCCCCGTGCACCGGCGGGTACCGGTTTGGAAATCGCGTGTACAAGTGCTGGAAACGGGACGGCGTGGGGCATGGATCGCTGACGCTCAGCGAGGCGATCAAGACGTCGTGTGACGTCTACTTCTACCAGCTCGGGTTGTTGCTCGGCAAGGATGCCTTGCTGGAAGACGGGCAGCTGCTGGGGCTGTCGGATCCGAGCGGAATCGACCTCCAGCAGGAGAAGCGCGGGCTCTTCCCGCGCAGCGCGAAGGATTACGTCAACTCGCGCGGCCAGTCGACCTGGAACAATGGCGAGGTATTGAATCTCGCGATCGGCCAGGGCCGGAACAGTCAGACGCTGATTAATATGGTGTCGTTCTACGCGGCCCTGGCGGGCGACGGTATCAAGCGTGCCCCGCACGTGTATGCCGCGCGCCCCGACGCCAGGAGCTACGATCTTGGCCTGACAGCCGAGCAGCTGCACGGCCTTCGCCACGCGATGTCGGAAGTGGTACGCAGCGGGACGGCCGGTGCGTCCGGCGGCGCTGCATTCGACGTGGCAGGGAAGACCGGTTCCGGGCAGGTGAGCAACCAGAAGGACATCGGCTGGTTTATCGGCTTCGCGCCCGCGGATTCGGCGAAGATCGTGATCGGCATCCAGGTTGAGGAGGGGCTCCACGGGGCGCTGGTCGCCAAGTATGTCGTGCGTGCCATCGGCCGGTTCCTGCAGGGTCCCGGCAGTTCGGTCATCAAGTCAGACTATCAGCCGCCGGTCACTGAAGACACGACCCCCGGCGTCGATTCGCTGCTGCCGGATACCGTTCGCGTCACGGCGCCGCTCACTGCCACACCGCCTCACCCCATTCAGCGTCCGGGCGGACGTCCGTGAATCGCGGCCTCGATCGCACCCTGTTCGCGGTGGTATTCGCGCTCTCCGTGCTTGGTGTGATAATCCTCTATTCTGCTGGTCAGACCGATTTTCACTCGGATGGCGATGGCAAGTGGATTCGCCAGTTGATCTGGCTCGCGATCGGCGTCGCAGCGGCCGCCGTGAGCTATCGCGTCTCCTTCCGCATCCTCGAATGGGCTGCACCCTGGGCCTATGCGATGGGGCTCGCGCTCCTCGTCCTGACGCTGGCGGTCGGCAGGGGATTCGGCACGGGCGCGTCGAGCAACAGCTGGCTCGCGATCGGCAATGTCCGGCTCGGGCAGCCGGTGGAACTCGCGAAACTCGCCACCATCCTGATGCTCGCGCGCTGGTTTGCCTCGCGCCGAGATCCGCCGAAGACGCTGCGCGGAATGCTCCCGCCGGTGATGATCGCGCTCATCCCGGCGATGCTGGTGCTGAAGCAGCCCGATCTCGGGAGCGCGATCGTCTTTGCCGGCATCCTGTTCCCGATGCTGTACTGGTCGGGGGTGGCACCCTCGCTGCTGATCCTGCTGATCTCTCCCGTGATATCACTCCTGCTGGCGTGGAATACCGCGCTCTGGAGTGCCTGGATGGTGCTGCTCTTCGTCTTGCTGCTGATCTGGCGACCATTCGTCTTCGAGGCGATCACGGTCTATCTCGCCAACTCCGCGATGGGTGTGCTCTACATCGTCGTGTGGGGCAAGATGGCGAAGCACCAGCAGGAACGGCTGCTGTCGTTCCTCAACCCCGAGAACTACCGGAAAGGGCCGGGGTATCAGGCCATCCAGTCAAAGGTCGCCATCGGCTCGGGAGGATGGTTCGGGACCGGGTTTACGCTCGGCACCCAGAAGCGCTCGGGATACATCCCCGAACACTGGACTGATTTCGTCTTCGCCGTGGTCGGAGAGGAATTCGGATTTGTCGGTGTGGTGGTGGTCCTCGGGCTGCTGCTCGCGCTCCTGTTCATCCTGATCCGGATTGCGCGCCGCGCCTCCGATCCGTACGCGTCGCTCTGCGTCTTCGGGATCGTGGGCCTGATCTTCACGCACATCTACGAGAACATCGGGATGAGCGTCTCCCTGATGCCGATCACCGGGATTCCGCTGCCGTTCTTCTCCTTCGGTGGGTCCTTCCTGGTGGCGATGTTCCTGGCCCTCGGGCTGGCATTCCGGGCCTCCGGAGAGGCGCGGGCGTCGAGCTATCTTGAATCCTGACAACATCTTACCTGTCAAGGTCTTGCGCGGATCCCGGCCCGGCTCCAGCTTCAAGGGTCACGCGGGATCTCCCCCCGGAGTCCGGCGCCACTCGAGGTACTATGGCCGTCATGGCGTGGTTCAAGAAGGAGCGAAAGCCCAGGACCGCTCCGCGGGAGCGTTTGGAGATTCCCGCAGACGCCTGGGAGAAGTGTGATTCCTGTGGCCATATCGACATTCGCGAGAAGTTTGAGAAGGCGCTGAACGTCTGCCCTGAGTGCGGCACACACAAGCGCTTCTCTGCTGAGGAATACATCGAGCTGCTCAGTGACGACGGCAGCTGGAAGGAGCTGTTCGCCAACCTCTCCTCGGTCGACCCCCTCGGCTTCGAGCACTACGCTGACCGGCTCGTCGCGGCGCGGAAGAAGGCCTCCGGATCGGATGCCATCTATACCGGGCTCGCCCGGCTTGAGCGCCGGCCCATTCATCTCGGCGTGATGAATTTCCGGTTCATGGGCGGATCGATGGGGTCAGTCGTCGGCGAAAAGATCGCCCGGCTTGCCCGACGCTCTGCCGAGAAGAAGATCCCGCTCATCCTGGTCTGCACGTCGGGCGGCGCCCGGATGCAGGAGGGTGCACTCTCGCTGATGCAGATGGCCAAGACCTCCGCGGCCATCTCGATGATGAAGCAGGCCGCCGTTCCCTACATCTCGATTCTCACCGATCCGACTACTGGCGGCGTCTCGGCATCGTTCGCGATGCAGGGCGACGTGATTCTTGCGGAGCCGGGCGCGGTCATCGGATTCGCGGGCGAGCGGGTCATCAAGATGACGATCGGCCAGGACCTTCCCGAGGGCTTCCAGACCGCCGAATTCCTGCTCGAGAAGGGACAGATCGACGACGTCGTCCCGCGAGCCTCGCTCCGGGAAACCACCGCCAGGCTCCTCCGCCACTTTCAGGGCCACCGCGTCCCAGGCAAGGCCGCGTCCGCGGCCTGAGCCCCACTCCCTCGCGCCGCCAGCGGTTCCGGCGGGCGAGGGGCCTCCCCTCCGTGTGACAGCGACCTACCAGAGCGCGCTGGAATTTCTTTTCCCGCGTACCACCCAGATCAAGTTCGGTCTCGACACAACGAACCGGCTCCTTGGCGCACTCGGTGAACCCCAGCAGTTCTTCCCGGCGGTTCACATCGGGGGCACCAACGGAAAGGGGAGTGTGTCGACGCTGGTTGCCGCGGCGCTTCAGGCGTCGGGGCTCCGTGTCGGCCTCTACACGTCGCCGCATCTGGTGTCGTTCTGCGAACGAATCCGGGTGGACGGTGTTCCGATCCCCGAGGCAGCGGTCGTGGGGTGGACGGAGCGGATGCGGGCGTCCATCGAGGCGTTCGATGCGACATTCTTCGAGGCCAGCACCGCGATGGCCTTTGCACATTTCGCCGCCCGCGAGGTCGACATCGCGGTGGTGGAGGTCGGCCTGGGCGGACGGCTCGACAGCACCAACGTGCTGCGGCCCCTGGTCAGCGCCGTGACCCACATCGCCCTCGATCACCAGAAGTACCTCGGCGAGAGCGTCGAGGCGATTGCGGCGGAGAAGGCGGGAATCGCGAAGCCGGGGGTCCCGTTCGTGATCGGTGAACGCAACCCGGACCTCGCCACGGTGCTCCGCGAGGCAGGTGCCGCGGCGGTGAGTGGCACCCCTGAGGGCGGGGCGTTCGCCCCCGTTATGGTTGGGCCCACCCTGGAGTGGACGGGCCGCCTGGGCCTGCGGGGGGCCCATCAACGACGCAATGCCGCCGTGGCGGCTGCCGTCCTCGCTGCCCTCCCCGATGCCTTCCGGCCGTCGCTGGAGGCCACTGCAGCCGGCTTTGCCCTGGCGCGTCTCCCGGGGAGGCTCGACCGGCGGGGGAAATGGCTGTTCGACGTGGCCCACAACCCGGACGGAATGCTGGCCCTGACGGGGGCCCTGCAGGAGCTGAAGCCACCCGGGCCAATTCACGCACTGGTTTCGATCCTCGGCGACAAGGCCTGGCCCGAAATGCTGGTCCAGCTCGACCAGGCCATTGACGTGGGCATCCTGACCGTCGCTCCCACCGCCGACACGCGGCGCTGGGATCTCGGCTGGCTTGAGCGCTGGCTGGCCGACCCTGATCGCCCCAGGGCCAGGGCACAGTGGAGTCTGGTCCCCGATTTCGATGAGGCCCTGCGGGCTGCCGAGGCCGGCGCGGGGACCGTGCTGGTGACAGGATCTTTCCACACGGTGGGGGATGTCTTCGAGGCGCTCGGATTTTCCACCGTCTAGGCTTCCGAACATCCGCCCAAGGGGAGCGGTGACGGTGTATTTTGTGCCATGACTTTCCGGACGCTTCCCGGATTCCGCGACTTCGCTCCTGCCGACCTGGCGATCAGGGCCCATATCTTCGGGGCCTGGCGTCGTGTTGCCACGCGGTATGGCTTCGAGGAATACGACGGCCCGCCACTGGAGCCCCTCGAGCTGTATACCGCCAAGAGCGGCGACGAGATCGTGGGCCAGCTCTACAACTTCACTGACAAGGGCGGGCGCGAGGTCGCGCTGCGACCGGAAATGACGCCGACGCTTGCGCGGATGGTGGCCGAACACGCCAACGGGCTCAAGAAGCCGATCCGCTGGTTCTCGCTTCCGCAGCTCTTCCGCTACGAGCGGCAACAGCGTGGCCGACTCCGCGAGCATTTCCAGCTCAACTGCGATCTCATCGGTGAGGCCGGTCCGCTCGCCGACGCCGAGATCATCGCCCTCGCGATCGACGTGCTGCGCGAACTGGGTCTCACGGCCGCCGACTTCAAGGTCCGGCTCTCCGATCGCCGACTGCTCGATGGCATCCTCGGTTCGCTCGCCATCGCGCCCGATCACCGGCCGCTGCTGATGGGTGCGCTCGACAAGCTTGGTCGTGGCGAGTATGCCGGTCGGAAGCAGGCGTTTCTCGACGCGGCAGGGGCCGATCGACTCGCGGCACTCGAACTGGTCGAGGGCCTCCGGAACGAGCGGACGTGGGAAGCGCTGGCGAGCGCCCTCCGCGCGCATCCCGCCGCGCTTGAAGCCGGCGAGCCGCTGCGCCAGACCGTGGCGGCACTCTCGGCAATGGGACTCGCGGAATTCATCGAGCTCGACCTCTCCATCGTGCGCGGCATCGCCTACTACACGGGTACGGTGTTCGAGCTGTTTGACGCACAGCGTTCGTTGCGCGCCATCTGCGGCGGAGGGCGCTACGACACGCTGCTCGAGAACCTCGGTGGCGTGGACCTCCCGGCACTCGGATTCGGAATGGGCGACGTGGTCCTGCGCGAGCTCCTGAGCGAGCGAGGGCTCCTGCCCGGCGAGTATCCGAGCATTGATCTCTTCGTTGCGGCCGTCACGCCGGACGACGTACCGCACGTGCTTGCGCTGGCGCACACGCTCCGCGATGCCGGCATCCGCGTCGAGTATGCCTTCCACGCCACCGCGCTTGGCAAGCAGTTCAAGGCCGCCGATGCGCGCGGTGCCAGGCTGGTGGCCGTCGTGGGTCCCGACGATCGGGCGCGAGGCGAGGTACAGCTGAAGCTGTTGGCGGAGAAATCGCAGGAGGGCGTTGCGCTCGACGCCCTGATTGCACGTTGTCGTGAACTTCTTTCCGGGACACCGTAACCGATGGCCGAGTCGAAAGCACTGACCGCGCGCGCACAGGACTTCAGTGCGTGGTACAACGACCTGATCATGAAGGCCGAACTGGCGGACTACTCACCGGTGCGGGGATGCATGGTCATCCGCCCGAACGGTTATGCCATCTGGGAAAATATGCAGCGAGCCCTGGACGATATGTTCAAGGCAACGGGCCACCAGAACGCCTACTTCCCGCTCTTCATCCCGCAGAGCTTTCTCTCCAAGGAAGCCGAGCACGTGGAGGGCTTCGCGCCCGAAGTGGCAGTGGTGACCCACGGCGGCGGCAAGGAACTGGAGGAGCCGCTGGTCGTGCGTCCCACGTCGGAGACCATCATCTATGCGATGTTCTCCAAGTGGATCCAGAGCTGGCGCGATCTTCCATTGCTGATCAACCAGTGGGCCAACGTCGTACGCTGGGAGATGCGCACCAGGCTCTTCCTGCGCACCACCGAATTCCTCTGGCAGGAGGGCCACACGGCGCACAGCAGCGAGGCCGAAGCTGAGGCCGAAACCCTGATGATCCTGGGGCTCTACCGTCGCTTCATGGAAGAATGGATGGCAATGCCGGTGGTGACGGGGCGCAAGACCGACAGCGAACGCTTCGCCGGTGCGCTGCGGACCTATTCACTCGAAGCGATGATGCAGGACAACAAGGCACTCCAGGCGGGCACCTCGCACAACCTCGGCCAGAACTTTGCCAAGGCCTTCGAAGTCAAGTACCAGACCGCTGACGGTGGGCTGGACTTTGTCTGGAACACGTCCTGGGGTGTCTCGACCCGGATGATCGGTGGATTGATCATGGTGCACGGCGATGACGCCGGAATGGTTTGTCCTCCGCGGCTGGCTCAGTGGCAAGTGGTCATTGTTCCGATCTGGCGCACTGACGATGAGCGTGACTTGACCTGTGCAGCGGCAGAAGAGCTCGCGACGGAACTGCGTGCGGGGAGCATCCGAGTCACCATCGACAAGCGCGAAGGGATGAAGCCCGGCGCCAAGTACTATGAATGGGAGTCACGGGGCGTTCCGCTTCGGCTGGAACTCGGCCCGCGCGACTTGGCCAACCAGAGCGCAATGCTCGCGCGGCGGACCGGCGGCAAGGAACCGATTGCCCGTTCGGGGATCGTCGAACGCCTGCGCCAGGAGATGGACACGATGCAACAGGCCCTCTTCGACGCCGCGCTCGCGCGCCGGGAGGCGGCCTCGCTGCGAAACCCGGCGACCAAGCAGGAATTCATCGACTGGATCGCGGCCGACAAGGGCTTCGTCTATGCCGGCTTTTGCGGCGACGCGGCCGTCGAGGCCGAAATCAAGGAACAGACCAAGGCCACCATTCGCTGCCTTCCCGACCCGGAGTTCCGCAGCGCGACTCCGCCGACCACCTGCATCTGGACTGGACGACCTGCGACGGTCGAGGCGCTGTGGGCCAAGGCATACTAGACGCGAGGCTGGCCGAGGCCGGGCTCGGCCGACTCGACAGCGGCCAGCTCGCGATGGGGCAGGTCCCGCTTGCCGAGATCGCAGCCCAGGTTGGCACACCAACCTTCTGTTACGATGCACCGACCATCGCCGCGCGGTATGCCACGCTCGATGCGGCGTTTGGCGGGCTCCCGCACAGGATCTGCTACGCCGTAAAGGCCAACGCGAACCTCGCGGTGCTGCGCCTGCTCGCACGGCTCGGGGCAGGTGCCGACATCGTCTCGGGGGGCGAGCTGCTGCGCGCGTTGTCGGCCGGGTTTTCTCCCGACCGGATCGTGTTCAGCGGCGTCGGGAAGACCGATGAAGAACTGCTCGCTGCCATCGCCGCCGGCGTCGGCCATATCAATGTCGAATCGCTTGCCGAACTGCGACGACTCGGGATGCTGGCCGATCTCCAGGGTGCCACGGTGCAGGTTGGCATTCGCTTCAATCCCGATGTCACGGCCGACACGCACCCCTATATCTCGACCGGCAAGGGCGGCGTCAAGTTCGGCATTGCCGTCGATCAGCTCGGCGAGGCGCTTGCAATTCTCGACCAGGCTTCCGGGCTGCGACTGGGTGCCGTGGCGATGCATCTGGGGTCGCAGCTGCTTGCGACGGCGCCCTATCAGGCCGGGCTTGATCGACTGTTGGGACTGCTCGAGGCCATCCGGGAGGCGGGGCATGCGCCCACGGTGCTGGACATCGGGGGTGGGCTCGGTATTCGATATCAGGACGAGATCCCGCTCACACCCGAGCAGTGGCTCGAGCCGTTGCGGGCCGGGCTCGCGGCCAGCGGTTGCACCATCGGAGTGGAACCCGGGCGCTATCTGGTGGGCAACGCCGGGTTGCTGCTGACGCGGATCGTGCATCGCAAGCACTCGGGTGGTCGCGAAATGGCCATTGTTGATGCCGGGATGAACGACCTGCTGCGCCCCTCTCTCTACCGGGCGTGGCACGACATCATTCCGGTTGATGCCTCGGATGAGGCGCCCGTGCCGATGGATGTCGTGGGCCCCGTCTGCGAGACGGGTGACTTTCTTGCCCTTGAGCGTCCGCTTCCACCGGTCACGGCGGGTCAGCTGCTCGCGGTGCTCGGGGCAGGCGCTTATGGCTTCGTGATGAGTTCCAACTACAACAGCCGGGCCCGCGCGGCGGAGGTTCTGGTTGACGGCGATCGCTGGGCCGTCATTCGCCCGCGCGAACGGCTGACCGACCTGTTTCGTGATGAAGTGCCTGACCCTTTCGCCGACGAGTCCCCGTGAGTCATCCCGACGGTATCCTGATCATCGACTTCGGATCGCAGTACACTCAATTGATTGCCCGGCGCGTCCGCGAGCAGCGCGTCTATTGCGAGATCCATCCACCGTCACGGGATATCGCCTGGATTCGCGCCTGGAAGCCGAAGGGCATCATTCTCTCGGGTGGGCCGAACTCCGTGTACGGCGATGGCGTCCCCACCGCACACCCCGACCTGCTCACGCTGGGCCCCCCCGTGCTCGGAGTCTGCTACGGAATGCAGCTCCTGGCGCATCTCTCGGGCGGGACCGTCGTCAGCGCTGATCGCCGTGAGTATGGGCGGGCCGACCTCCGGGTGGGCGGCGGGAAGTTGTTCAGGGGATTCGCGAGCGAAGGGACAACCCCCGTCTGGATGAGCCACGGTGACCACGTCGACGCAGCGCCTGCGGGGTGGCACGCGACCGCGTCGAGTGACAACTCGCCAATCGCCGCGATGGAGCACGATACGCTCCCGCTTCACGCCGTGCAGTTTCATCCCGAAGTGGCCCATACGCCACGGGGCGGGGAGCTGCTCGGCAATTTCCTGTTCGGGATCTGTGGCTGTACGCCGGACTGGACTCCCGAGCACTTTGTCGAGAGCGAGGTTGCGCGCATCCGTGACCTGGTCGGGCCCGAGAAGCGGGTGATCTGCGGGCTGTCTGGCGGCGTCGATTCCTCAGTTGCCGCGGCGCTGGTCCATCGCGCCGTGGGCGACCGGCTCACCTGCATCTTCGTCGATCACGGCCTGCTGCGCCTCAACGAACGCGAACAGGTCGAACAGACCTTCCGCCGGAACCTCGGCATCGATCTCCGGACGGCCGATGCCTCCGAGGCCTTCCTGGCCGACCTGGCAGGGGTCACTGATCCCGAGGCGAAGCGCAAGCTCATTGGCCATCGTTTCATCGATGTCTTCGAGCAGGAGGCCAATGCGGTCGGTGACAACGTCGGGTTCCTGGTGCAGGGAACCCTCTATCCCGATGTGATCGAGTCGTTCTCGCCCACGGGCGGACCCTCCGTCACCATCAAGACGCACCACAATGTCGGAGGCTTGCCGGAGCGGTTGCCGTTCAAGCTCATCGAGCCGCTGCGGGAGCTGTTCAAGGACGAAGTGCGCCAGGTCGGTCGCGAACTCGGGCTGCCGGAGGAGATGGTCGGGCGTCATCCGTTTCCGGGGCCAGGGCTGGCAATTCGTATTCTCGGGGAAGTGACCGCGCCTCAGCTCGACCTGCTGCGCCGGGCCGACGCAATCTTCATCGAGGAGATCCGCGAGGCGGGACTCTACGACACCATCTGGCAGGCATTCGCCGTGCTGCTCCCGATTCGTTCGGTGGGGGTGATGGGAGACTTCCGCAGTTATGACCAGACCATCGGCCTGCGGGCAGTGACGTCACGCGACGGAATGACGGCGGACTGGTTCCCGTTTCCTCACGACGTGCTTGCCGTGATCTCGAACCGGATTGCCAATGAGGTCAGCGGCGTCAATCGCGTCGTCTACGATATCAGCAGCAAGCCGCCGGCGACGATCGAGTGGGAATAGTCAGGCAGCCCGGGCTTCGAGCAGTGCGAGGAACTCGGCAGGCGTCGTGAGGGCGCCGAGGAGTACGGGAACCTGCGGGTCCTTGGCGAACTGGGCCAAGCGGCCCAGGACCGGCAGGTACTCGTTCGAGACTTCGATCGGCGGGGCGACAATCAGGAACACGTGGTGCACCGGGTTGCCATCAATGGCGTCATAGTCGATGCCTGCCGGCAACCGCCCGTAGGCCATCCGGAGCCCCGGCACGACACCCGAGCGACAGTGCGGAATGGCGATTCCTCGTCCCACGCCGGTCGAGCCCATCTGCTCGCGCCGTTGAAGCATCTTCAGCAGCACCTCGGCGGACGGCTGATCAACGTGCAACAGTGCAACCATTGCCGCCAGGACATCCTCCTTGGAGGATGCCTGCAGGTCGAGGTCGATGGCGTCGGGCGCGAAGAGTCGATGGAGGGACATTGGACCGGAAGGCTAACGGCCTCCGTCCAAGGCTTCAACACTCCCCCCTCCTCGGGCTAGATTGGGGGATGCAGTTTCCCTATCGGACCGGCTCCCCGGTCCCGCTCTTTCTTGCCCCGATGGCGGGCGTCTCGGAACCTCCCTTCCGGCGGATCTCGCGCCAGATGGGGGCGGATGTCGTGCTGACCGAATTCCTCAATTCGGAGGCCATCCGCCGACGGATCTCGAAGACCCTCGAGGGCTGCGAGTTCGACGAGGTCGAACGCCCGATCGGCATCCAGATCTATGGCTCGCACGTCGATGCGATGTCGGAGGCCACGGCGCTCGTCACCGAGCACTACGCCCCCGACTTCATCGACATCAACTTCGGCTGCCCGGTCAAGAAGGTGGTTCAGCGGAACGGCGGCAGCGGTTGCCTGCGTGATATGGACCTCGTCGACCGGATCATTCGCGGATGCGTGGCCGCCACGCACCTCCCGGTCACCGTGAAGACGCGGAGTGGATGGTCCGACGACACGCGGAATCCGGTCGGCATTGCACTCCGGATGCAGGATGCCGGGGCCGCCGCCTTCACACTGCACGGTCGGACGCGCACCCAGATGTTCACGGGCAAGGCCAACTGGGATGATATCGCGATGTGTGTCGAGGCCCTCGACATCCCGGTGATCGGCAATGGCGACGTGGTGACGGCCGAGGATGCGCTGCGGATGCGGGAACACACGGGGTGTGCCGGGATCATGATCGGACGCGGCTCGTTCGGAAATCCCTGGCTGTTTCGTGATGCCCGGGCGCTGCTCGATGGTCTCCCCAAGCCTGCCGCCCCGACGCCCGCCGAGCGACTCCAGATCGCCCTCGAACACGCACACCTGGCGATCGAACTGCAGGGCGATACCCCGCACACCGTCGTGGAATTCCGCAAGCACTTTGGGTGGTACACCAAGGGACTGCACGCGTCGAGCACCCTGCGCGGCCGCCTCTTCCACGTCACCTCGATGGTCGAGGCCGAACGGATCTTCGCCGACTATCTCGAGCGCGAAGCAATGGTTCCGGCGGCCTAACGGACGTGCATCATCGCATCCCCGGTCCCGAGGGCTTCACCTGGATCGATGTGGTGGCGCCGACGCGTGCCGAGCTGCAGGCCCTGGCGGATGAACACGGTCTCTACCCCACTGTGGTCGAGGACTGTCTCGAGGCCGAACACCTGCCCAAATTCGAGCGGCTCGGCGACGCGACCTTCCTGATCCTCCGGGCCCACGACGACTCCGCGCCCGAGGATGCCGGCACTATCCAGGAACTCACGCGCAAGGTCGCCGTCTTCTTCCGCGAGAACTTCCTCATCACCGTCCACCGGGTCGACCTCCACGAGGTGATCCGGCTGCGCGAGCGGTTCGGCAGCGGGGCAGGGAGCGAACCGTGCACGCTCTCCCCGCTGCTGTTCGGGCTTGGCCACAGCGTCCTCGACTCCTACGACGCACCGCTGGCCGGCGATGAGACCACACTGGACCGCTTCGAATCCGCCATCTTTGACCGTGGCAGGCCGCCCTCGCTGCAACAGGCCTACAACCTGAAACGTCGCGTCTCGCTGACCCGGCGCATCCTCGTGCAGACGAGCAATGTGCTGCAGAAGCTCGTCCCGCCTGCGGGGCGCAACGAACCGCTCTTCCAGGACCTCCGCGAATCGGTGGACGCCTACCTCTTCTGGGCCGACCAGTTGCTCGACGAGGTCAACCTCCTGCTGCAGATCCACCTCGCGATGGCCTCGCATCGCACCAACGAGGTGATGCGCGTCCTGACCGTGTTCAGCGCCTTCTTCCTGCCGCTCACGTTCATCGTGGGCGTCTACGGGATGAACTTCGCCCATATGCCGGAACTCTCACAGCGGTGGGGCTACCCGGCCGTCCTGGGGCTGATGGTGGCGGTCGCGCTGGGGATCTGGCTCTGGTTTCGGCGCCGGGGCTGGTTGGGTCGCTAACCGCGTGGGAGGGAGGGGCCGTGTGGAAAAAGCTCCCCTCTCGGTGTATCCTTCAGGGACGGGGGCGACTGGCTTCGACGGGTTGGTAGAAGGCTTCGCCGCGTGCCCAGCTCCAGAGCGCTGGTAAAACTCTCCGGACTGATTTAACTGCCAACTCTGAACTGGCAATGGCCGCGTAAGCTGAGCTAACGCTCGCTTGACGTACCTCCGTTGTTCGCAGCTCGCCCAGTGCGGCGGCAACGGATCGCAAATCTGGGCTGGTGACCGACGTCGCTCCGCCGTCGGAAACGAGAACTCAGGAGATCAACGTCGACCCGGTTGGTATCGCACCGGATCGGCGCCAAGTTGAGAGCGATACCTACGCACGTAGACGCGGTCCCGGACGCTGATTCGGACCAGGGTTCGATTCCCTGCGCCTCCACTCTTCGGTATGCACACAGCAGAGGGGCCCCCTCTGTCTTTCCGCGACCCCGAATACCTCCTCAGGTCGGCAGTTCGCCGTCTACGTTTTGCCAGACATAGCGCCAGCTCGGGCGCATCTTGCCGTCCGCCGCGAGGTGGGGCTGTTCCGATTCCGCGATCCCGCCCTCCCGGTCATAGAACCGGATTGCGCCTTCGTTCGACGCGTAAACCCAGAGATGCATCGCCTCGTTGCCTTGTTCCCTGACGAGCCGCCGTGCCTCCTGCATCAGGCGCCGGCCAACTCCGGAACTGCGATGGGCCGCGGCCACGTGGAGGTTGGCGATGAGATCGCCAAATTCGCCGCCGCAGTGCACGACGCAGAGAAAGCCGACGGGCGTGCCTGCGCGCTCTGCAATCACGAGGTGCGAAGGCGGTCCGCCGATCAGGGTGAACCACGCGCGCCAGCGCCGCCGGGAATATTCCTCGAGGGGGCCATCCAGGAACTCGTCATCGAGCAGGCCCCGGTACGCCGATCGCCAGCTGGCCGCATGCAGGGCTGCGACGGTATCGGCATCGTCGGGAACGGCCAGCCGGAGGCGCAACACCTCGGGACCGGCGTCGGGATGGGTATGCGGCAGGGGGGTGCCTCCGGCTGATCAGGGAGTAGCCAACAAAATAGCTTGGTTGCCGCCTCCCGGCGCGAGGGGGGGCGGCGCAGCGTATCTTCCGCCCTCCGCCGATTCCCCTCAAGCCCCCAGCCCGGAATTCCCCGACCCGATGCCCGAGCCCCTGCGACCCCCGAAGGCCGACCGCCGACCCACCACCACGACCCGGCACGGTGAGACCCTGACCGATGAGTACGCCTGGCTCCGGGACCGTGACGATCCAGCCGTACTGGCGTACCTCGCGGCCGAGAATGCCTATGCCGAGGGGGTCCTCGCCGACGGCAAGGAGCTCGCGGGACAGCTCTACCAGGAGATGCTGCGGCGGATCAAGGAGACCGACCTGTCGGTCCCGGTTCGCCGCGGCGGCCACTGGTATTACTCCCGCACCGTCGAGGGCCAGCAGTACCCGATCCATTGCCGGCGGCGGGGAACGATGTCGACGGAGCCCGAGGAGGTGCTGCTCGACCTGAACCGTCTTGCCGAGGGGAAGGGGTACCTCGCGCTCGGCGACTTTGCGGTGAGCGACGATGGGAACCTGCTCGCGTACGCACTCGACGATGTCGGCTACCGTCAGTACACGCTGTTCGTGAAGGATCTCCGGACGGGTGCCGACCTGGGTGTCCGGGTCAAGCGAGTCACGTCGACCGCCTGGTCGCGTGACGGCGAGACGCTGTTCTACGTCGTCGAGGACGAGGAGACCAAGCGTCCCCATCAACTCTGGCGGCGGCGTCTCGACCATCCCGATCCGATCCGCGTCTTCGAGGAGGCAGACGAAGCCTTCTCGCTCGCCGTGGCTCGCACGCGCAGCCGCGACTGGCTCCTGCTGAGCGCGAGCAGCCATACCACGAGCGACACCAGGGTGCTCTCCGCCGACACGCCGGCGGCAGAGTGGCGGCTGTTGCTGCCACGCGAAGCCGACATTGAATACGACGTCGATCACCACGGCGCGAACTTCATCATCCGGATCAATGACACCGGTCGCAACTTTCGCTTGGTGCAGGCCCCCGTGCACGATGTCCGCCGGGATAGCCTGGTGGAACTGTTGCCGCACCGGTCTGCCGTAATGCTCGAAGGCCTCGACTGCTTTGCCGATTGCCTGGTCCTGAGCGAACGAGAAGGTGGAGTCACCCAGCTTGCCGTGCGCGACGTGCGCACCGGCTCGCAACACCGGATTGCTTTCCCCGAGCCGACGTTCGAGGCCTATCTGCACGCGAATCCCGAGTGGGATGTTTCGAGCATCCGGATGGGGTACCAGTCGCTGGTCACGCCGGCATCGGTGTACGACTACGACCTCGCGTCGCGGGACCGGACGTTGCTCAAGCAGCAGGAGATCGTCGGCGGGTACGACCCCGCCCGATTCGTCGCCGAACGCCTGGAGGCGAGAGCTGCCGATGGAACGCTCGTGCCGGTGTCGGTTGTCCGCCGCGCCGATGTTGCCGTGGACGGCAAGGCGCCCTGCCTGGTGCACGGGTACGGGGCCTACGGCTATCCGTATCCCGTGGCGTTCTCCTCGGCGCGACTGTCCTTGCTCGAACGCGGCGTGGTCATCGCCATCGCCCACGTCCGAGGTGGCGGCGAACTCGGGAAGGCCTGGCACGATGGTGGCCGGATGGCCCGGAAGGAGAATTCCTTCGGGGATTTCCTCGCGGCCTGTGACGCGATGGTCAGCACCGGACATTGTGCAGCTGACCGTATTGCGATCGAGGGGGGAAGTGCCGGCGGCCTGCTGATGGGCGCCGTCGTCAATCGCGCTCCCACGCGATTCGCTGCGGTCCTCAGTCAGGTGCCGTTCGTCGACGTGCTGAACACGATGTGCGACCCGACCCTGCCGCTCACCGTCGGTGAGTACGAGGAGTGGGGAAATCCCGGACAAGCGGAAGAATACGCCTGGATGCGGGCCTATTGCCCCTATACCAACCTCGCGGCCACACCGTATCCCACGATGCTCGTTCGGACCTCGTTGCACGACTCACAGGTGATGTATTGGGAGCCGGCGAAGTACGTTGCGCGGATCCGGTCCCTTCGGACCGATGATGCCCCCCTCCTCCTCGCCACCAACCTCGAGGCAGGCCACGGCGGTGCTTCGGGACGGTACGATCACCTGCGGGAGATCGCGGTGGACTATGCCTTCCTGCTTGCCGCCCTTCGCGTGGAACCGGTCCGGCTCCAGAGCTGATGGGTTGTTACGCTGCGCCAGGTTGCGCGGCGCACCTCGCGGCATAGCTTCCGGGTTCACCCGTGTGCAGGAGGACAGGATGTCTGTCGCCAAGGTCACCGAGCTGAGCTCGGAATCCAAGAAGAGCTTCAAGGATGCCATCGAAGGTGGCATTGCCCGTGCCAATACCAGCCTGCGGAATGTTACCGGTGCGTGGGTCGAGAGTCAGAAGGTTGTCGTCAAGAATGGCGAGATTGTGGGCTACCGCGTGATCCTCAAGGTCACGTTCGTCCTCGACGACTGAGCGGTTCCGGCTAGAGCGCGAACAGCAGGCGGTGTCCGATGAGGAGGCCGCCGATCACGATGGCCACCACACCAGCTGCTCGCGCCAGCTCCCGCCCCAGCCCGGCGCATCCCGCCCGGAACGAGCGGCCAGGCCAGAACCCCGGGGGGCGTACCATCGCGGCGAATCCCGCAGCGTGGGTCATCGACGCGCGTGGGCCAAGAAGGATTCCCACCAGCGTGGCGCACAGACTGACACCGGCAATCCACAACAGTTGCTGCTCGTAGGGGAGCGCAACCACTGCGCCGACCGCCGCGACGCCGAGCCCCGCCACGGCGCCAGCCAGTTCGGCAAACGCGGTTACCCGCCACCACACCCAGCGCAGCAGTGTTGGCGCACCAAGGGCGGCACCGAGCGCCGCCACCCATTTCCACGCCTGTTCAATCGTCTCGATCTGCATCGCGACCAGCACGGCGAGTATCGCGAAGACGACGACCATCACGCGCGCTACCCGGACCTGGGCGCGGGGTGACATCCCTGGCCAGAGGCGCAGTACCACGTCGCTCACGGCGTACGAAGCGCCCCAGTTGAAGTGGGTGTCGATGGTGCTCATGAAGGCTGCCAGCAGTGACACGACCAGCAGGCCGAGGACGCCCGGCGGGAGCAGCGCGATCATTAGCACAGGGTAGGCCGACTCGCGATCCGCGCGCACCGTGGCCGCGAGTTCCGGTGGCAACATCCCTGCTCCGGCACCGAGGGGAACCATCACGAGGGCCACAACGCCCACGATCAGCCACGGCCAGATCCGCACCACATACTGCAGCAGCACGAACAGCCACGCCGCCTTGACGGCGTCGTCTTCCGATCGCGAGGCGCCGAGCCGCTGCTGCAGATAACCTCCGCCATCGGCCGGAACGTTGGCAAACGCCTGCACCAGCAGATAGGCGCCGAAGCCGAACGCACCGATGCCCAGTGCCCCCACCCAACCGTGGTCGATCGAGGGAAAGAGTCGCAGCATTTCAAGTCGACCGTCGCCGTAGAGGGCCGTCAAGCTCCGGTGGAGGCCGTCGTGCCCCCCGGCGGCCCGCCAGGCCGCCACGGCCAGCCAGATGCTCCCGATCATTCCCAGCGCAAATTGGATCAGGTCGGTGCGCACGACGCCGCGCATCCCGCCGAGCGAGGAGTAGACCGTGACAATGGTCACGAGCGCGAGAATGGTGAGCAACTCACCCCCGTTGCCCAGGGCGCTTCCCGATGGCATCCACCGCCCGACCGTGGCCGCGACATTCGGCGCCCACCGATCCCAGGGAACGAGCGGATCGGCAATCTTGCCCATTGCCCGGAGCACCCAGCCGAGGATGATGACGTTGTAGACGAGGCCGTACAGGAAGGCGCGCGTGGAACGCAGGAGTCCGGCGGCTTGATCGTCGTATCGCCGCGAGATGAACTCGGCATCGGTGACGATATCGGCGCGCCACCAGCGTCGGGCAAAAATCGCAACGACGAGCGCGTGCACCAGGATCCAGGAGAGCCACATCCAGTTCCCCGAGATGCCTCGACTCGCGACAATCCCGGCGATGGCAAGCGGCGTGTCGGCCGCGAAGGTCGTGGCGGCGATGGAAACGCCGGCCCACCACCATGACAGCGTGCGGTCGGCCAGGAAGTAGCTGCGGCGGCCTTGGGAACTGCCCTCACTGGCCCAGACACCGACGGCCAGTGCCAGAGCCAGATAGGCCACGATTACGCCCCAGTCGACGGCGTGGAGCATCGATCAGCGGGCCGTGGCGGCGAGGGCCTCCAGGAAGTCGCGACTCCAGTCGTCGACCGTGAAGCCTTCCACAATGCGGGCCAGGCGCTGCATTCGCTGGCGACGTTCGGCCTCGGGCATCGTCAGGGCTTCGTGGAGATTGTCGCACATTCCGTCGATGAAGTACGGATTCGTGAGCAGCGCGCCGTGGAGTTCCACGGCCGCTCCTGCAAACTCGCTGAGGAGCAGCACCCCGGACCCTTCGACGCTCGCCTGCGCCATCACGTACTCCTTGGCGACCAGGTTGAGTCCGTCGCGCAGCGGGGTGATCCACGCCACGTCGGCGGCCGCTCCGTAGACAACGACATCCTCGAACGGCAATGCGCGAAAGAGGTAGTGCACCGGTGTCCAGGCGAGGGACGCAAAGCGGCCATTGATCCGTCCGACCGCTTCATCCACCGCGGTCCGGACGGTCTCGTAAATCTCCATCCCCTGGGCCGGCGGTGTCGTGACGAAGACGAGGGACACCTTGCCGACGTGTTCGGGGTGCCGTTCGAGCAAGCGCTCGAAGGCCTCGAGCTTCTGCAGCGGCCCCTTGACGTAGTCGAGCCGCTCGACCGAAAGCACGAGGCGCTGGTCCTTGAACTGCCGCGCCACGGCTGCGACCGCCTCCTGGTGCAGGGGCTCGTCGAGGATCTCCCGCACCGCAATGCCATTGACGCCAACCGGGTGCGCACCCAGCGTGAGCACCCGGTCGCCAGCACGGACCCGGCCGGGCATCGTCGGGACGGCAAGCGCGACACCGTGCACCCGGAATCGTGGCGCGCAGGGGATGGCCTCCAGCACCTCGGTCGGCATATGGGACCGCAAGACGTCGAAGAAGTTCGAGGCGTATCGCGGAATGTGAAATCCGATATGATCGCATTGCGCGAGCGACGCGACGATCTGCCCCGACCAGGGAATCACGTTGAAGACATCGGCGGGCGGAAACGCGGTGTGATGAAAGAAGCCGAGCCGGAGATCGGGGCGGATCTGGCGCAGGTAGGCCGGAACCATCCAGAGATTGTAGTCGTGAATCCAGACCTGGGCGCCCTGATCGGCTTCGGCGGCCGTGGCTTCGGCAAACCGCCGGTTGATGTCGCAGAAGTGTTCCCAGTCGGCAGTGTTGAATTGCGCGCGATCGACGAACGAGAAGA
>JAZJZU010000057.1:0-3176 GCA_040389605.1 Gemmatimonadota bacterium | reverse complement strand
GCGAAGCCCACCATTCACCGCGCGGCCGCCGTCGAGGCCTAGCGTCCGGCGCCGCGACGCAAGGTCGCGGCATTCAGCCGATCTTCCCCCCGGGAGGGGGCCCCGCGGCTGGCGAGCGAGGCCCTCTCCCGGTAGTCTTTCTCATCCTGTCTCGTTCGCTGCCCACCCGACTACAACCCGTCCGAAGGAGTTGCGCGATGTCGATGGCCTCGGAATTCAAGGAATTCGCCCTGAAGGGCAACGTGATGGACCTCGCCGTCGGCGTGATCATTGGCGCTGCCTTCGGGAAGATCGTCGATTCGGCGGTGAACGACCTGATTATGCCCGTCGTCGGGAAAGCCTTTGGCGGACTGGACTTCACCAATTACTTCATCCCGCTCAGTGATGTCCCGGCCGGCACGCCGCACACGCTCGAGGCGATGAAGACGGCGGGAGTGGCGGTGTTCGCCTGGGGCAACTTCCTGACGGTGTTCCTGAACTTTCTCATCCTGGCCTTCATCATCTTCCAGATGGTCAAGGTGATGAACCGGATGAAGCGCGCCGAACCGGCCCCGGCTCCCGCAGGGCCGACCGAAGAAGTCCTCCTGCTTCGCGAGATTCGTGACGCGGTGCGGGAGTAGGCCGTGCAGCTGCCGAAGTTCCTCTCCACCACCTACCCGGAACCCCGATGACCTCCAGCCCGGACCCGGCAGTCTCGCCGAGTACCGCCCGCCAGCCCTGGCCCGGACTCCTCGCCCTCGGTTTCATCACCGACTTCTTCGATACGCTCGGCATCGGATCGTTCGCGACGACCACGGCCGCACTGAAGCTCGGGAAGGTGGTGGAGGACGACGAAATCCCCGGAACAATGAATGTCGGTCACGCCTTGCCCACCGTGCTCGAGGCGACACTGTTCATCATCGCGCTGGGCGGGCTCATCGATCTCCCGACCATCGTGAGTATGGTGCTCGCGGGCGGCATCGGCGCCTGGTACGGGGCAGGGGTCGTGGTGCACTGGCCCAAGCGGACGATTCAGCGCGCAATGGCCATCGCGCTGCTCGCCACCGCCGCCTTTATGACCATCCGGATGCTGACCTCGCTCTCGCTCGACGAGGGCACCATCGGCCTCACGGGCGTGTCGCTGCTCATCGGGGTCGTGGCCTCGCTCGTGATCGGCTCGCTCACGTCACTCGGGATCGGGAACTACGCCCCGACGATGGCCGTCACGTATATGCTGGGGATGAACCAGCGGGCCGTCTTTCCGATTATGGCATCCTCGGCGGCGCTGATTCTCCCCGCAGCGGCGCTGCGCTTCTATCGCTCGGGCCGGTTCAACAAGCGGACGGCAACCGGACTCGCCATCGGCGGGATTCCCGGTGTGCTCGTGGCAGTGTACCTGGTCAAGTCGCTGCCACTCGACGCGGTGCGCTGGATCGTCGTTGCGGTCCTCATCTACACCTCGGCGATGATGTATCGGGCGTCGGTTTCTCCCGCCTCAAGGGCATCGTGAAGATCTCCGCCATTCGCGCCTATCAGGTCGATCTCCCCCTCCACGAGGGGAGCTACAAGTGGTCGGGTGGGAACTCGGTCTCCGTGTTCGACTCGACGGTAGTGGCCGTCGAGACCGATGCGGGACTCACTGGCTGGGGCGAGATCTGTCCGCTCGGTCCGGCGTATCTCCCTGCCTATGCCAGCGGCGCCCGCGCGGGGATTGCGGAACTGGCCCCGCACCTGATCGGCAGCGATCCGCTTGCGCTGGGACTGCTCAACGAGCAGATGGATGCCGCGATGCGCGGGCATCCCTACGTGAAGTCGGCAATCGACATCGCCTGCTGGGATCTCCTCGGGAAGGCGAGCGAACTCCCCGTTGCAACGCTGATGGGAGGTCACGTCGGTCAGGACTTCGCCCTCTACCGGGCGATCTCGCAGGAATCGCCGGCGCAGATGGCCAGGAAGATCCTGAAGTATCGCAAGGAAGGGTATCGCAAATTCCAGCTCAAGGTGGGCGGCGATCCGGATGTCGACATCGATCGCATTCGGGCCGCGGCGGACGTGCTCCAGCGTGGTGATGTCCTGATTGCCGATGCCAACACGGGCTGGACCCAGCACGCGGCGGTTCGTGTCGCCCACGCCGTGCGTGATGTCGACGTGTATATCGAGCAGCCCTGTCTCACCTACGAGCAGTGCCTCGCCGTCAGGCGCCACACCGATCGACCCTTCATTCTCGATGAAGTCGTGGATGACATCGGAATGGTGGTGCGCGGGGTGGCCGACCACGCGATGGACGTGATCAACCTCAAGATCTCGAAGGTCGGTGGCCTGACGCGTGCCCGGCAGATCCGCGACCTCTGCGTCTCCCTCGGGATTGCGATGACCATCGAGGACACCTGGGGCGGCGATATCACGACCGCGGCCATCGCCCACCTCGCGCATAGCACGCCGGAACGCTTCCTCTTCTCTTCCACCGACTTCAATTCCTATGTCACGGTGGCCTTCGCCGATGGCGCACCCCAGCGCGCTGGTGGCCGTCTCGCGGCCTCCGGCCGTCCGGGCCTGGGAGTGCGCCCGAAGCTCAAGGTGCTCGGGAAGCCGGTCTTCTCGACCTGACCACCCCGGGGGCGCGACCCTTGCTAGATTTGCCGGTGCCGCGCCCGTAGCTCAGTTGGATAGAGCACCTGGCTTCTAACCAGGGGGTCGCAGGTTCGAATCCTGCCGGGCGCTTTTCCCCTTGGAGTCCGATGAACGACGACATCTTTGCCTCCCCCAAGTCGCGCCTCACCACCCAGTTGCTCGCAATCTTCCTGGGCGTGTTTGGGGCGCATCGCTTCTACGTCGGACGAACCCGTTCCGCCGTGCTGCAGGCGTGCACCCTCGGTGGCCTCGGGCTCTGGTACGTGTATGACAACGTCCTGATCGCGGCAGGATCGTTTCGCGACGCCGAGGGAATGCTTGTGGCCGACTGGGAACCCGAGGCCGATCGCCTGGCGCCGCCTGGCACGGCCGCAGGGATCCTCGAGGAGCTCGATGCGCTCCGCGCCGAAGTGAGCGAGCTTCACGACCGGGTCGAATTCGCCGAACGCCTGCTCTCGGCTCCAGACGCTTCCCGACCCGACCCGCGATGACAGGCGGGGCGGGGTCCCTCCGCCCCCTCCTGCGACTGGCGCTGCCAATTATCGGCGTCAATCTCGGGATGATGG
>JAZJZU010000056.1:0-19264 GCA_040389605.1 Gemmatimonadota bacterium | reverse complement strand
GCCCTGTCACCCTGAGCGTAGCGAGGGGGCGGAGTTCTGGCTCCTTCGACTTCGCCCGCTTCGCGGGCTCCGCTCAGGATGACAAGGCGTAGATCTCCGACCGGCTACAGGCCTGCTCGCGCCGCGCCTCGCGCGGCGCGGATCTCCACGACGACGGAAGCTGTCATCCCGCCCGCAGGGCGGGATCTCCCGAATCGGGTTCACGCCGACCCTGGCTTCCGCGCGTTGGGCTGCCGGCTCTTGCGCCTGCACGACGCGGGAGGCCCCGCGCGGTGCGCGGGGCGACTCCCATTTATTGATAGATCACCGCAACGCGTAAACGTTTCCGTCCGTGCTCCCGACGTACAGGACCCCATCGACAATCACGGGCGACGACAGGATCGACCCCACCGTGAACATCGTCCGCATTCCGATCATCATCCCGTCGAGCGTGCGATCGGGGTACATCCGGCCCGACTGAAAGGCGCCCGTAGAATCAGTCCACTTCGCGCCGTTCTCCTTGGAGCCATCGGTCTGGAATTCCGCGAGCAGCTTGCCAGTCTTCAGGTCGTACGAATGCATCCAGCCATCCGACGTGCCGACGTAGATGACATCGCCCGCGATGGCTGGTGACGAGAACGAGATCGACTTGTTCTGCAGGTCAAAGCGCACTGCGCCCGTGGCGGCGTCGAGCGCCTTGAAGCGGCGACCATCGGAGGTCGCGAAGTAGACCACGCCGTTGTGCACGGCAGGCGAGCCGACGGTCCAGCCGCCATGATTGTCGTGAGTCCACTTCGGCGCGCCAGTGAGGGCGTCGACCACGTGGAAGTGCCCGTCGCGCGCACCGACGAATAGCAATCCACCCGCGATGGCGGCCGAGCTTGGCATGCCGATCTGATTGTAGATGGTGGTGTCGTTGCCGGTGGTGTAGCGCCAGCGCTCCTTCCCCGTGGCGGTATCGAGCGCGTAGAGGTTTCGGTCCCAGCTGCCGATGTAGACCAGCCCGTTGGCCACCGCAGGAGAGGCGTGCACCACATCTCCCGTCTTGAACTGCCACTTGAGCGCGCCCGTGGCCGCGTCGAGGGCGTAGACATTGTGGTCGCCGCTTCCGATGTAAACCGTGTTGCCCACCACCGCGGGAGAGGAGAGGAAGACATCGAACGGATCGGGCATCCGCTCAGTCTTCGGGATCGCGCCGTGAATGCCGGGAGCGGTGAAGCGCTGCTCGCCCTTGGTCGCGAAGGCCCAGCGCTGCTTGCCTGTGGCGAGATCCACCGCGTAGACGTTGCCATCGAGGCTGCTCACGTACACCAGGTCGTTGTGCACCGCGGGCGACGAGGCGATCGGCCCCTTGGAGGCAAACTTCCAGAGTTCACTCCCGCTCTTCCGGTCGATGGCGTAGAGCACGCCGTCGCTGCTCCCCACAAAGAGCCGTTCGCCACTCACCGCCGGTGACGACAGCACTCGGCCCCCCGTCTTGAACTTCCACGCGACGCTGCCGAGGGTGGGCGACGCCGAGGCGTAGACCCCCTCGTGCGTCGGGCCGCCGCGGAACATTGCGTCTTGGGCAGTCGCTGAGGTGGAAGTGAGGAGGGCGAGGGAGAGGGTCAGCAGCGTGGGGCGGAAGGGCATCGAGCGCAACTCCGAGTGCGGGAATCCCTGAACGTCTGAGCAGACTACGGATCCTACCCTGAGAGAAGTGTCAGGGAACGCGAAAATCGCGGGTCTTTCAGGGTTCTGACGGAACGCACGATGATCGATGATCGATGATCGATAGCTGTCACCCTGAGCGTAGCGAGGGGGCAGCGTTCCGGCTCCTTCGACTCCGCCCGCTTCGCGGGCTGCGCTCAGGATGACAACCTAGAGCGTCGCGTACGCGGCGGGGCTCGGAGTGGAGGGGCCGCCAGAGGAAGGATCGCCTCGGAGCGTCGGGCAACACGGGCTGGCGATCCGACGGTTGGCGGCTTCCCTCCGGCCGAGCCCCTGTGTGGTGCGAGCGGAATGGCGAACGGCGCGTCCGTCGTCTCGGAGATCCGCGCCGCGCAAGGCGCGGCGCGAGCGAGGGCTCCTCCGGCCGAGCCCGCTGTTTCGCAGCGTTGGGATCGGACCGCGCGAGCGCGGCCCCTGCGCCGGAATCCTCGCGGCGTTACTGGTGGCGCGGCACCCGGAAATCCCGTAACTTCAGGGATCCCTACGTAAATCCTCGATCCAGGACCGCCGTGGATCTCCGCGACCAGCTCCAGCAGCATTTGGGCAACGCCTTCGTCCTCGAACGCGAACTCGGCGGCGGAGGAATGTCCCGCGTCTTCGTGGCCGAGGAAGTCCGCCTCTCCCGCAAGGTCGTCATCAAGGTCCTCTCGCCTGAGCTGGTCCAGGGCCTCAATGCCGAACGGTTCGAGCGCGAGATCCTGCTGGCGGCGTCGCTGCAGCAGGCCAACATCGTCCCGGTGCTCGCGGCCGGTGAGGTCGATGGCCTGCCCTACTTCACGATGCCGTTTGTCGAAGGCGAATCGCTCCGCACCCTGCTCGATGGCAGTGGGCTGCCGATTGCCGACGTGCTCGCGATTCTCCGCGACGTTGCCAAGGCGCTCGCCTACGCCCACGGCCGCGGGATCGTCCACCGCGACATCAAGCCCGACAACGTGCTGCTCTCCGGTGGCACGGCAGTGGTCACCGACTTTGGTATTGCGAAAGCCCTGAGCGCCTCCCGGAACGAAGTGGGCGGCACGCTCACGAGCGTCGGTACGAGCATCGGCACGCCGGCCTATATGGCACCCGAACAGATCGCCGGCGATCCGAACATCGATCACCGCGTCGACCTCTACGCCCTCGGCTGTATGGCGTACGAGCTGCTCTCGGGCAAGTCGCCATTTGCCGACCGGACGCCGCCCAAGATGCTGGCGGCGCACCTGAGCGAAACGCCGGTGAGCATTGGCTCGCTGCGCCACGATTCGCCCAGCCAGCTCAATGCCCTGGTGATGCGGCTGCTGCAGAAGGATCCGGCCGACCGCACACCCAACGCGAACGAAGTGCTCCGCACCCTCGACGGGATGAGCACCTCCTCCAGTCCCACGCTCTCACTCTCGGCACCGGGAATGTTCCCCAAGGTGCTGCTCTTCTATGTGGTGGCCACGGCGGCCGTGGCTCTCCTGGCCAAGGCGGCCGTGGTGGGCATCGGGCTCCCCGACTGGGTCTTCCCCGGCGCCGTCGTGGTGATGCTGCTGGGCCTCCCTGCCCTGCTCGCGACCGCCTACGTGAAGCGCGTCGCGCGTCGCGCGGTGACCGCCACGCCCACGCTCACGCCCGGCGGCACGATGGTGCCCCACACGGTGGGTGGCACGATGGCCACCATCGCACTCAAGGCCAATCCGCATATGTCGTGGCGGCGCACCGCGCGCGGCGGCGCCTATGCGATGGGCGCGTTCGTCTTGCTGGTGGCAGCCTTTATGACGATGCGCGCGTTCGGCATCGGGCCGTTCGGGTCGCTGCTCGCGAGTGGGAGTCTCAAGGCCGATTCGCGCGTGGTGCTGGCCGACTTCACCGCGGCGCCGGAAGATTCGTCGCTCGCCCCGATCGTGGGTGAAGCGGTGCGTGCGGCGCTGTCGCAGTCCACCTCCATTCGCGTGATCGACAAGGTCGATGTGAGCCGGCTGCTGGTGCAGATGCAGCGCGATGCCAACACGCCGCTCGACGGACCGGTGGCGAAGGAAGTCGCGACGCGTGCCGGTGCTGGTGCCATCCTGAATGGTCGACTCGCGCGCGCGGGTACTGGCTACGCGGTGAGTCTGGAACTGGTGAGTGCGAGCAACGGCGCCTCGCTCGCGTCGTATCAGGCCACTGCCGATGGCCCCAAGGACCTCCTCACCACGGTCGATGGTCTTACCAAGAAGCTGCGTGGCAAGATTGGTGAGTCGCTCAAGCAGGTGCAGCGCGCGGTGCCGCTGGAACAGGCCACCACGGCGTCGCTCGCGGCACTGCAGAAGTACAGTGAGGGCGCTCGGCTCAACGACGGCACCGGCGATCCCGATGGAGCCGTGGCCTTGCTGCGCGAAGCGGTCGCGCTCGACTCCACCTTCGCGCTCGCGTGGCGCAAGCTGGCCATCGCCGAATTCAATGCCGGTGCGGCGCAGGCCGCACAGGATTCGGCGCTCGAGAAGGCGTTCAAGTATGCCGACAAGCTTCCGCCGCGTGAGAAGTACCTGGCGCTGGGCGCCTACTACGAAAACCACAGCACGGCTGCGTCGCGGCCCAAGGCCATTGCCGCCTATCAGCAGGCCTATGCCGCCGACAGCAACAACACCACGGCGCAGAACCAGTTGATGCTGAACTTTGCGCAGGGGCGACAGTACGACAGCGCGATGTATTACGCCCGTCGGCAATTCGCGACCGAACCGACCCCGACCACGGCGATGCGAGTCGCGGAATATCTGGCCAAGTCGGGCCGCTACGACGAAGCCGACGCGTTGCGCGACTCGGTGCTCAAGGCCGACCCATCGGCAGCGACCAACCCGCTCTTCCTCCGCAACCGGATGATGGTGGCGAGTGGGCGCGGGAACCGTGACTCGGTGGCGCTGGTCCAGCAGGAATTCATGAAGCTCAAGTCGGTGCCGATCAAGAACAACGTCCGCAGGGCGATGTGGAACCAGGCACTGATCAGCGGGAAGATGACTCGGGCCGAGGCGATCGATTCCGAGCGGACCGCCATCGCGGCCAGTCGCGGTTCGGGCGCTCCGGTCTTTGGCTATATCGACGCCGGGGCGGACATTCTCTTCCGCGGCAAGCCGGCGGAAGGCGTCCGGAAGCTCGACGCCATTGTCGCGAGCAAGGCCTGGCTCGCGGCCGCGCCGACCGATCGGAACCACCTCACCATCGCGACGATGTATGCGCTGGCTGGTGAGCCGACCAAGGCGCGACAGATGCTGGCACGCTTCCAGGCGGAAGACCCGACCGAGGCGAGTGCGTCATACAACGTCCAGCCCATCGTCGAACTGCAGGGCGAAATCGCGCTGGCCGAGGGGAAGGGCAGCGAGGCGGTGCAACTGTTCCACAAGGCCGAGTTGCAGGCGGATGGCTCGCTGGTCGAGTGCGATGCCTGCGGCTACTTCAACCTGGGCCGCGCCTTCGACAAGGCCGGCCAGACCGATTCAGCGCAGGCCTACTTCGAGAAATACCTCAGTGTGCCGAACGTAATGGACCGGCGACTGCCCATAGAGGGCCGTGCCCTGGCGGTGGTCCAGAAGCGCCTCGGAGAGATCTACGACAACAAGAACGATCGCCAGAAGGCGATCGCCCACTACGCCGCGTTCGTCGATCAGTGGAAGGACGCCGATGCCGACCTGCAGCCGGTGGTGAGCACGGTGAAGAAGCGGCTGACGGAGTTGAGGACGAAGGAAGGGAAATAGCGCTCGGGGGGGAACTAGCGCTGTCATCCTGAGCGTAGCACCCTGAAAGGGTGCGAAGTCGAAGGAGCAGGTCCCAACGGCGAGAGCAGCTCCTTCGACTCCGCGACCTCCGGTCGCTCCGCTCAGGATGACAATTCGGCACTCCGCTCCTTCGACTACGCCCGCTTCGCGGGCTTCGCTCAGGATGACATGAAGGCACTCCTCCTCGCCCTCCTCCTTCCCACCACTCTCTGGGCCCAAACCCCCGCCGACCGGCTCATCCCTGCCGTCTCGCACGCTGCCGCGCTCCCCGGCTCCTGGCGCATTCCCGATACGCTCACCGTCGCCTGGAACAGCCGCCGCGCGAGCCCGGCAGAGGCACTGCTCCGCGACATAGCGCAGCGGCCGGTGCGGCACGCGACCACTTCGCCGGCCATCAGGCTGCGACTCGGTACCGGCCCCGCCACCGACGAGAGCTACACGCTGCGCGTGGCGCCTGAGGGCGTGGTGATTGCGGCGCCCAGCATCGCGGGACTTCGCTGGGGTGTCCAGACGCTACGCGCACTGATGCCTGCGGCGGGAGCGGCAACGATTCCCGCCGTGGAGATCCGCGATGCCCCGCGCTATGCCTGGCGCGGCGCGATGCTCGATGTCAGCCGGCACTTCTTTCTGGTGCCCGACATCCTCCGCTGGATCGACGCGATGGCCCGCCTCAAACTCAACGTCTTCCACTGGCACCTCACCGACGACCAGGGGTGGCGGCTGGCCATCGCGAAATACCCCGACCTGGTGGCAGTGGGGGGCTTTCGCGCCGAACCCGACGGTTCCCGGTACGGCGGCTTCTACAGCAAGGCCGACGTGCAGCGCGTCGTGACGTATGCCGCCCTGCGCGGCATCACCGTGGTGCCGGAAATCGAAATGCCGGGCCACGCGCGCGCGGCCCTCGCGGCATACCCCGCGCTCGGCTGCACCGGGAAGGCGCTCCCCGTGCCCAACGGGTGGGGAGTGTTCGACGATGTCCTCTGCCCCACCGAGCCGACCTTCCGGTTCCTCGAGGCCGTGCTCAGCGAGGTGATTGCCCTCTTCCCGTCGCCCTATGTCCATATCGGTGGCGACGAGGTGCCCAAGACGCGCTGGAAGGAATGCGCTGCCTGCCAAGCCACCATCGCCCGTGAGAAGCTTGGGCAGGAAGAGGGCCTGCAGCGCTGGTTCACGGCGCGGATTGCCACCTGGCTCGCGGCCCACGGGCGGCGGATGATCGGCTGGGATGAGATCCTCAACGGCGGCGCACCCGCTGGCGCAATCGTGCAGGCGTGGCAGGGGAGCGACCGGATTGCCGTCGCGCAAAAGGCCGGGGCCGAGGTGATCGCGTCGCCATCGGAATGGGTCTACATCAATCGGTCGGCGAAGGAACTTCCACTCAGCCGCGTGTTGCAGTTCAGCCCGGGCCCCGGAGTGCTCGGCGGCGAGGCGCCGCTCTGGACCGAGAACGTCACCTCTGCGGTCAATGCCGAACTGATGCTCTTCCCGCGGCTCGCTGGCTTTGCCGACGCGATGTGGCGGGGGCCGACCGACAGTTCCGAATTCGCCCCCCGGCTCGCGCAGCTCGTGCCGCAGCTTGCCGCGTCGGGTATCGTGGTCGGCCCCGAAAATCGTGACCTGCCATCGGCCGTGATCCGCTACGACACGACAGCGCACGAGCTCCGGGCGGACCTCGCGAATCCGATCTCCGGTGCCGCAATAGTCAGGATTGCGATCGACGAGGGGGGCTATTCCGAGACGAATTCGCTCGCCTTCGGTGGTGCTGAACGGGTGGTGGTGCACGCGACGTTCCACGACGCGGCGATCGGCCCCCCGCACTTCGTCCGACTGGTCGACCATCTCGCGCGCGGCAAGCCGGTATCGCTCGCAACCCCAGCCGATCCGCGCTATCCCGGGACCGGGAGCTACACGCTTAGCGACGGCGCGCGGGGGAGCGACTTCCACGACGGGCTCTGGAATGGCTGGCTCGGAGCAGATCTCGACGCGCGAATCGACCTCGGAAAAGTCACGCCGATTGCAACCGTGGCATTGTCATTGCTGGAGGATGTACGTAGCTGGATCCTCTATCCGACGTCGGTCACGGTGGAACTCTCGGATGACGGCGCCACCTGGCGCGCGGGAGGAACCACCGCGATCCAGGTACCGACCACACCGGAAGGACGATCGCTGAAAGTGGTGACGGTCACGATGCCATCGGGCGCGTCGGCGAGGTATGTCAGGGTCGTTGCGAAGAATGGTGGCCGACTTCCGGCCTGGCATCCGGGTGCAGGAGAAGTGAGCTGGGTCTTTGCAGATGAGGTAATCGTTCGATAGTATTATCTCGACCGCCGTCTGCTCCTTGGGAGGCTCCACAGACGGTCGTCACCGCCGCTTCGGGTTCACGCCTGGAGCGGCGGTTCTGTTTGCTCGTGCCGTGCCTTGCGCGGCACAGGTGAGGTTGTCATCCTGAGCGCAGCGAAGGATCTTCGGAACATCCTTCGCGAGAAATTCAGCTCAGCGCGAACGGGAAGCCCGAAGATCCTTCGCTTCGCTCAGGATGACACCTTCCCCGCGCGGCACCTGTTACCTCCCCCCAATCTCCGCCGCCACCCGAATCGCCCCAATCCGCACCGGGTCGGTCACGTAGCGCACCGTCTCGTCGTCCGACAGCGCGCGCCGGAACGGCACCGGATCGTCGTGGAAATTCACCTGCTCGCGCCACGGCATCGTGCCGCGGACGTGGATTTCCTGGACTCCCGTGAGGCGCACCAGCTCCGCGGCGTTGCTCTCGTCCACGCCACCCCCGGCCATAACGATCAGCCGCCCTTCGGCCTGCCGCCGGAGCGCGGCGATCAGTTCGCGCCCCTCCCAGGCGGTCGCGCGCTGCCCCGAGGTGAGGATGCGGTCGACGCCCAGGTCGATCAGCGTCTCGAGCGCGATGACCGGGTCGGCCGCGACATCGAACGCGCGATGAAAGGTGAGCGCCATCTCCCCTGCGGCCTCGCGAAAGACCATCACGGCGTGGGAATCGACCTCGCCCTGGTCGGTGAGCGCGCCCACGACCACGCCGGGGCAGCCGAGCTCACGGGCGTGGACGATGTCGCGGCGCATCACCTCGATTTCTTCTGGCTCGTAGACAAACCCGCCGCCACGACAGCGGATGATCGGGAACACCGGGATGATCAGGGTCTCGACCGCCATCGCGATCGTGGCGTGGCTGGGCGTGGTGCCCGCGTCGGCGAGGTTGTCGCAGAGCTCCACCCGGTCGGCGCCGCCCGCCTGGGCGTTGCGGGCCGAATGGATGGTGTCGACGCAGGCTTCGAGGATCATTGGGAGAATTCCTGGGACTGGGAGATTGTCATCCTGAGCGCAGCCCGCGAAGCGGGCGAAGTCGAAGGAGCCGAAGCTCCGCCCCCTCGACTGCGCAGCCCTGCGGGCTGCTTCGCTCAGGGTGACAATCCTGAAGCTTCAGCCACCGCTAAAATCCGCGCCGCGCGAGGCACGGCGCGAGCGACTTCACTTGCCCCAGGGATCCGCGCCGCGCAGGGCGCGGCGCAAGCGGGTGTCGTCCGCCGATCTCGTTAGAGCTGGAAGCCCGCCCGATACGTCGGATTCACCCACTCGGGCTGCAGCGGCGTCTTGATGGTCCCGTCGGGGGCGAGGTCGAGCACTCGCCCGGCGCGCACGGCCACGCAGCCGAGCAGCACCATCTCGGTGAGTGGCCCGGAATGCCCGGCGAAGTTCGACATCGGCGCGGGCCCCTTGCCTGTGATGGCATTGATCCATTCGGCATACACACCAGGCGAACGCGCGTACTTCACCGGCAGCGGCGACTTCGTGAACTGCTCCATCTTCTTGTCATCGAGCAGCCGGGCGTTGTCGCCGTAGATGTCGGCCACCATCGCGCCGTCCTTGCCGACCCAGAGCTGGCCGCCGTCGGCACCAATGGGCCACTGATCGGTGCTGGCAACCTGCGGCGGGCGAGGCGGCCACATCCCGCCATCGCGCCAGGAGACCTTGATGGCAGGGCGCGACGCGGTCGCGGGGAACTCATAGTCAATGCGCGAGCTCTTCGGCGCCGTCTCCTCATACAGCTGGGTGCTGTCGGGCGAGATCCGGGTCGGGTTGCGCAGGTCGAAGGTCCAGAACGCGGCGTCCATCGCGTGGCAGGCAATGTCGCCCAGCGCGCCGGTGCCGTAGTCCCAGTAGCCGCGCCAGTTGAACGGGGCGATCAGCGGCGAGTAGGGCCGATCCGGCGCGGGGCCGAGCCAGAGATTCCAGTCCATCGTGCTGGGGGTGTTGTAGGCGAGCTGGTCGGGGTTGAAGCCCTGCGGCCAGATCGGACGGTTGGTCCAGTAGTGCACCTCGCGAATCTCACCGATGGCCCCCGCCTCATACCATTCGCGCAGCAGCCGGGTGCCGAGGCCGGTGTGACCCTGGTTGCCCATCTGGGTCGCGACGTTGCGCTTCTTCGCCTCGGCCATCACGGCGCGCGCCTCGCCCAGGGTGCGGGTGAGCGGCTTCTGGCAGAACACCGGCTTGTTGAGCCGAAGCGCAGCCATCACGGCCGCGGCGTGCGAGTGGTCCGGCACCGTGACGCTCACCGCATCGATCTCGCTGCCCATCGTGTCGAGCATCTCGCGGTAGTCCTTGAAGCGCTTCGCGTCGGGGAAGCGCGCGAAATTGCGGCGGCCGTTGCGCCAGTCCACGTCGCAGAGCGCCGCGACCGATGCGCCGGCCTTCGCGATGCCCTGCACGTCCTGATCGCCCTTGCCGCCGATCCCGATGGCGGCATAGCGCACCATATCACTCGGCGGCGTGAAGCCCGGCCCGCCGAGCACGTGACGCGGCACGATGGAAAAGGCGGCCGCGGAGGCGGCGGAGGACTTCACGAAATCGCGACGACTGGACATCTGAGCTCCGAGCGTGGAGGAAATTGCGGAATCGATGGGCGATGGGTGATGGGCGATGAGGTCATCCTGAGCGAAGCGAAGGATCTTCGGACTTCCCGACTGAGATGAACCACGCTTCTCGCGTGGGTGATCCCGAAGATCCTTCGCTTCGCTCAGGATGACATTCCTGCAGGGCAGTATCGCCCATCGCTTATCGCCCCTCGGCTACTCGTACCTGCTTCGGCCGGAATGCAACTGCAAATATCGCAAAGATCACCAAGGCCCCAATCGCCGGCACCTTCCAGATCGCCGCCCAGTCGTGGCCGGTGGCGGTCTTGTGTGCGTCGACGATCACGCCGGAGAGCCACGAGCCGGCGAAGTTGCCGAAGCCGAGCGTGACCAGCGCGATGAAGCCCTGCGCGGCAGCGCGGATCTTCGGACCGGCCTGCTGGTCCACGTAGATCTGTCCGCTCACGAAGAAGAAGTCGTAGCAGACGCCGTGCAGCAGCAGGCCCACATAGAGCATCCAGACGCCGTTGCCGGCATCGCCCATACTGAACAGGAAGTAGCGCGCGGCCCACGCGAGCATCGCGACCAGCAGGATCATCCGGATCCCGAACTTCCGCAGCAGCACACCGATGGCGAGCATAAAGACCACTTCTGACATCTGCCCCATCGTCATCTTACCCGCGGCATTCGCGACGCCCACCTCGTTGAGGAAGAGGTTCGCGAAGGCGTAGTAGAACTGGAGCGGGATGCAGAGCAGGAACGAGCCGACGATGAACACCACGAACGAGGGATCCTTGAGTAGCGCGAGCGCGTCGGCGCCCACGGCATCACGCCAGGAGAACGGATTCCCCTTCGCGGGCGGCGGCGTGTGCGGCAGCAGGAAGGCGTAGAGCCCGAGCACGAGCGAGGCGCCGGCGGCAATCTGGATCGGTATGGCGGTCGCGTCGACGCTCAGCTTGCCCAGCAGCAGCCCCACGGCAATCCAGCCCAGCGTGCCGAGCACGCGGATGGAGCCGAACTCTGCGGCGGCATCCTTCAGGTGGCTCATCGACAGGGAGTTGGTCAGCGCCAGTGTGGGCATATAGCAGAGCGCGTAGAGCAGCATCCCGACGTACATCGTCGTGAACGATGTCAGGGTCGAGACGTAATAGAGCAGCAGGGCACCGAGCAGGTGCAATGCCGCGAGCATCTTCTCGGTCGGGAGGAAGCGGTCGGCGACCGTCCCCATGAAGAACGGACTCACGATGGCCGCCACTGCGGTGGTGCCGTAGATGAGTCCGATCTGGGCGCCTTCGAACTTCAGGGTCGTGCCGAGGTAGGTGCCGAGGGTAACGGCCCAGGAACCCCAGATGAAGTACTGCAGGAACATCATCACCTGCAGTCGAAGGCGAATGCTCATCGGAACTCCTTGATCACGATGTTGCGGAACCAGACCGGGGTTCCGTGGAACTGCAGTCCAATGTGGCCTCGACGCGACTTCCCGAAGGTCGGCCACGCCTTGAACTTGGTGCTCGCGATCTTGTCCTTCATTTCTTTCGAGTCGAAGTCGGCGGTCACCACCTTCACGCCGTTGAGCCACTGCTCGACCTTGCTCCCCTTCACGATGAGCCGGGCGTGGTTCCACTCACCCACTGGCTTCGCGAGCGCGATTACGGTCGGATAGAGCCCGTAGAGCGAGCCGGCGGCAGTCATCGGCGACTTGCCGTCGGGGTGACCGGTGTTGTCGAGAATCTGCATCTCGGGTGCGTTCTCATAGATCTCGCTGGTGCCCTCGTTGGCCCACCAGAAGATCCCGCTGTTGCCGCCGGTGGCGACCTTCCAGTCAAGTTGCAGCTCGAACGAGTCGTACTGCTGATCGCTCACCAGATCGGCACCGCCGGTGGTGTGGTAGAGCTCGCCGTTGGCTGCTGCCCACCCTTCGGCGGTTTGCTTCTGGTAGGTATGCCAGCCGGTGGTGGAGTTGCCATCGAAGAGGAGGCGCCAGCCGTCGGCGCGTTCGGCCTGAGTAAGGGTGTTCGGTCCGGTGGGTTCGGGGGGGAGGTCGGCGCGCTGGCTGTTCCCGCCACACGCCATTGCAAGCGCGGCGGGAAGGGCAAACGCGACGACGCGGGACAGCGCGCGTCGGGACATCGCAGGGCCTCGGAGAGCGGGAAGAACTGGTGCGGAACGAGAAAACTAGGGCCCCTCGGGGGGTGGGGTAAGGGGCCCGGGGGCGGGTAGTGACGGCGGCGGGCAGGGTTGGCGCCATCCGCCGGTGGAAAGTCTATCGTGCCGCACGGCTCAGCACTGTCGCCATGGTGCTATCCATGACGAACCCGACCCCCCATTCTCCCTCCCGGATGGTCGGGTCTTCTGCCCAGTACCGACTCGTCCCGATTCTCACGAGATAGACCTGCCGCGAAGTAGTCGCGGGCAGCTCGAAATCCGAATTCATTCTCGCACCAGCCACCTTGCAGAGCGAGTCCTTCCGCACCGCCACAATGGACTCCGCCGCATTGGCCCGGGGAATGCGCAGGCTGTCGCGAAGTTCGGCGTCCGAAAGAGTCCACTTCACTCCGGAGAGTACATCGGCCATGTAACGCGTGTCGGGGCCGCAACCGGTCGGCCCCAAGGCCTCGCTTGCCGAGCGAGCCGCCGTTAGTAACACGACGACGCCGATGCCGCCGAACGCCGCGACGAGAGCGATTGCCTTGCGCATCACGGAACCGGTGGCTCCGATTCAAGCAGCCAGAGCACCGCGGTGATCCCGACCGGGCGCAGCAGGCCGAACGGCTTGTTGAGCGGCAGCCTGATGGTGTTCAGGGTGGAGTCGGCGGATTTGCGCCAGCTGGATGGGTAGGGCGCACCCTTCTCACGGAACGCAATCGCCTCGGAGCCGATCCGCCCCAGCTCGTGCAGCGCCCCGGCGACCGGGCGTGCATCGGCCGACATCGGGTTATAGAGGCCCTGGAGCGGATCGTCGAGGCGCTCCGAGAACTTCATCATTTCGGTGAATTTCGCATTGAGCTCGCGTGTGGCAGCTCTGTCGCCCCTGGTGACCTGCTTCGCGAGCTCATACATCCGCCAGTCGTTCCACGGATCGGGCCGCGCCGCGTCGATGAGGCGGGTGTAGGGCGTCAGCTGGTTGCTGCCGCGACCACCGAAGCCACGCGGCCTGGCGTACTCGAGCAGTGAATTGAAGAGCACTGCGGCATCGCCCGTCGCGAAGTGCCGGATCATCCGCGCGGTATGCTCCTCGTGCGTCGGCCCGACTTCGGCAATCCGCAGCGAGGTCACCTCGAGCCGGCGATACATATCCGGCACGTCGCGCACATTGCTTGGCGACCAGAGCCGCTCCGCCACGGCGCCGATGCGCGGAAAGATTCGCGAATCGATCGTCTCATTGGTGATGTACTCGGCCCACATACACGCCTCGCCGCCCAGCACCAGCGCCTGCTGCGCAGGGGTGAGTTCACTGCCCGCGGGAACCTTCGGGGCGAGCATTCGCTCGGCCGGAGTCAGGACGAGCGTGCTCGGCAGCGGATCGGCGAGATACATCTCGCCTGCAGTCTTGATGTGGTCGAGGTAATACGGCGCCGAGAGAATCGCGCGACGCCCCTGGCGCGCGGCATCGACGAGGTAGTTGGCGCCACGCCACGACTGGATCACCGCCTTGGCCGGGAGATCGGGCTGGAGCACCTCGTCCCAGCCGATCACTTCCTTGCCGTGCTTCGTGAGCAGGGGAATCAGGCGCTGATTGAAGTAGGTCTGCAGTTCATCGGTGGTCTTGAACTTGTGCAGCTTCATGAACGCCTGAATATGCGGCGACGTCTTCCACTCGGTGATGTTCGGCGCCACTTCGTCGCCGCCAATATGCCAGTAGCGATCGGGAAAGAGCGGCGCCATTTCGGCAATGAAGCCATCGAGGAACTTGTAGGTCGATTCCTTGGTCGGGTCCATCGTGGGCGGGAAGACGCCCCAGCGCCGATCAATGCTGTAGGGCCCGGTGCCGCTTGCGAGTTCCGGCATTCCCACGAACCAGCTGCTGGTATGGCCCGGCATATCGAATTCGGGCACTACGCGGATGCCCCGATCGGTGGCGTAGGCCACCACGTCACGAATCTGTGCCTGAGTGTAGAAGAGCCCGTCGGAGCCGAACTGCTGCAGCCGCGGATAGCGCTTGCTCTCGACCCGGAAGCCCTGGTCCTCGGTGAGATGCCAGTGCAGGACGTTGAGCTTCACGACCGACATTCCGTCGAGGGTGCGCTTGATCACCTCCACCGGTTCCCAGTGCCGCGCCACATCGACCAGCAACCCGCGCCACGGAAAGCGCGGGCTATCGTCGATGCTCGCACCCTGGATATAGAAACCACTCCGGTCCACGCTCTGCAGCTGCAGGAAGGTCTCCAGGCCGCGCAGCGCACCCACCACCGTGTTGGCATTGAGCGTGGCCTGAGCGGGCGACACATTCAGGGCGTAGGATTCGTCTTCGTCGAGATCGGGTATGGTGAAGCCCGCGCCCTTGACGTTGACCACCAGTCGAGCGCCCGTGACATTTTCGCCGTACTTTCGGGTGAGTGCCTTGGCGATCCGCCCTTCCAGTCGGGCCACGGCGCGGGTGACACCGCGTTCGAGCCGAGCATCGCGGTAGCCGGTGATCGCCACCGTGAAGGCGCTGTCGAGTGGCAAGCGGGCGTCGCTGAGCGTCACGCTGCTGGGCACGGGCATCAGCGTGTGGGTCGGCGGCGTCTGGGCGGTGGCGGGGCTGCCGATCAGGGCCAGCAGCAGAAGCAGGCGAGTAGGCATCTGCAAAAGCTAAGAGGTGTCACGTGAGGCGTAAGTGGTGAACCAACCGGCAGGCAATACGGCGCGAGTCTATCGGGACCTGGCGCTGCCGCTCAGTGCCGTGCTGCTGCATCTCATCGTCAACGCCTTTTCCCCCTACGAGATCCACCGCGACGAATTCCTCTATGCAGCGATGGGAGAGCACCTCCGGCTCTTCCGGATGGACTTCCCGCCGCTCATCGCGATGATCGCGAAGCTGGAGCACTTCCTCTTTGGTGCATCGATGTGGGGGCTCCGGCTGGTGCCCGCGCTCTGTCACGGTGCCCTGGTGCTGGCCGCAATGCGCATTGCGCGCCGGCTTGGTGGCGGTCGCGCGGCCATCACGCTGGCCGGATTCGCGGTGCTGCTCTCGCCACTCACGCTGCGCTCGGGGAGCCTGTTCCAGCCTGTGGTGCTCGACCAGCTGGTCTGGACCGTGGGCTTCCTGCTCCTGGTCAAGCTGTGCACCGGCAGCAATCCGCGTTGGTGGTACTGGCTCGGCGTCGTGGGAGGCGTCGGACTGCTGGCGAAGTTCTCCATTGGCTTCTTTGCCGTGGGTGTGATCGTGGCGCTGCTGCTCTCGCCGCGCCGCCGCGACTTCCTCACGCCTCATCCCTGGCTGGCCGCCACCATCGCGCTGGTGATCGGCTCGCCGTCGATCGCGGGCCAGATCGCGCTCGGCTGGCCCGTGCGAGGCCAGATGGCCGATCTCGCCGCGAGTCAGCTGCAGCGCGTAACGGCGGGCTCATTCCTCGGTGAGCAACTGCTCTACGGGCCGATGGCGTGGCTCGGCGTCGCGGGATTGATCGCGCTGCTCGTTGCTCCCGCGCTGCGACGGTTCCGGCCGGTGGCCGTGGCCGCGCTCGTCACGGCCGCGCTCCTCCTCGTGCTGCACGGCAAGGCCTATTATCTCGGCCCCATCTGGCCGGCCCTTGGTGCTGCAGGTGCCGTGTGGCTCGAGAGTGCCGCGCGCGAGCGTCGCACCTGGCTGATGCCGGCAGCCACTACTATCACGGCAGCATTTGGTCTCTCGGTGGCGCTGCCACTCGGTTTGCCGATCCTGCCGCCGCCTGCGATGGCGGACTACGCCAAACGAGTGGGCGTGACCTCGGTGACCGAGACCAACACGGGCGAGGTCGCCGAGTTGCCGCAGGATTTCGCCGATATGCTCGGATGGCGCGACTTCGCCGAAGCCGTCGCGCAGGTGTGGGATTCGTTGCCGCCCGACGAGCGTGCGACCGCCAACCTTGTGGCCACCAACTACGGCCGTGCTGGCGCACTCGACTGGTATGGCCCCGCACTCGGGCTGCCTCCCGCGGTCTGCCCCTGCGGCTCCTATTGGTTCTGGGGCCCGGGCACCCGGCACGGCGATGTCAGCGTTGTGGCAGGAGGAGACTCCGCCACTCTTGCCCCGCTCTTTCACGAATTACACTCGGCGCGCGTGGTGGAGAACCCCTGGCGTGTGGCCGAGGAACAGAAGGTCACGATCTGGGTGGGCCGCGGGCCGAAGGCTACGCTCGACGAAATCTGGCCCAGGTTCAAGGGCCGGAACTGAACTTCCCTTCTCCGATTGCGCGATCGATTCCGCTGGCGCCGCGCCTTGCGCGGCGCGATCTTCCCTCTCTGATGGAGCGTGTTATGCCTCGTCCTGTCCACTTCGAAATCCACTGCGAGAACGCCGAGCGTGCCGCGAACTTTTACCGGACGCTTTTTGGCTGGACCATCACCAAATGGGATGGCCCGTGGGAGTACTGGCTGGTAGGGACCGGCAGCGGCACACCCGGGATCGATGGCGCGCTGGTGTCCCGTCGTGGCCCGGCTCCTGCGGCTGATGCGCCGGTGAGTGCCTACGTCATCACGATGGATGTAGCCTCGTGTGATGATTCGGTCGCCGCGATTACCGCGAATGGCGGCACTATTGCGTTGCCCAAGATGCCGATCCCGGGCATTGGCTGGCTGGCCTATGGCAAGGACACCGAAGGGAACATCTTTGGCGTGATGCAGGGCGACAAGAGCGTGAAATGAACGCGTTTCGATGAGGAGTGCCTGATGGTGGTTACATCGCTGCACCGGTATCCGATCAAGGGCTGTCGCGGTCATTCGCTTGACAGGGCCGCCCTCGACACGATCGGGTTCGTCGGTGATCGCCGGCTGATGCTCGTGGATGTCACCGGCCGGTTTGTCTCGCAGCGCGAGGAGCAATTGCTCGCCACCATCGAGCCGGAGTTGTCGGGCGACCATCTGGTTGTGCGTGCAGCCCGCGCCAGGCCGCTGGCGCTCGACATCGATCCGGCAGGGGCGGCGGTGCGTGTCAATGTCTGGGGCACCGAGTTCGATGCGGTGGACCAGGGTGAACGTGCGGCGCGCTGGTTCTCGGATCTGGTGGGGACGGCCTTGCGGCTGGTCTGGTTCGGGCCGCTCTCATCGCGGCCCATCGATCCCCGATATTCGCCGCGCGCCGACGCCCAGACCGCGTTCACCGATGGCTACCAGGTGCTGCTCACTGTGCAGGCCTCCCTCGATGATCTCAACACTCGACTCCCGGCGCCGATCCCGATGGCTCGCTTCCGGCCCAATGTCGTGGTGAACGGTGCCACGGCCTGGGACGAAGATGGCTGGCGCCAGATACGAATCGGTGGCGTGGTGTTCGACGCTGTGAAGCCGTGCGCTCGCTGCCTGGTGACCACGACCGATCAGGAAAGCGGAGCGCGCGACCCGCAGCAGGAGCCGCTGCGGACGCTGGCAAAGTTTCGCACCGTTCCCGGGCTCGGGGCGATCTTCGGCCAGAACCTGGTCAGCCGCGCGCCCGGTTCGCTGGCCGTCGGGGACGCGGTCGTCGCAGGATGACCCTGCGGCTCTACTACACCGACGCCGATCTGCTGCATTTCGATGCGGTCGCCCAGGCCTACGATGGCGATCCGTTGCGCGTGGTGCTCAATCAGACCGCCTTCTACCCCACCTCTGGCGGCCAGCCGCACGACACGGGCGTGCTCAATCACGCGCACGTGATCGATGTCATCGATGCCGACTCCCACATTGTGCACGTGCTCGACTCGGCGATTCCGCTCGGACCGGTGCACGGCCGGATCAATCGCGCGCGTCGTCGCGACCATATGCAGCAGCACACGGCGCAACATCTGCTCTCGGCGCTTGCGAGCGATCATTTCGGGTGGGAAACCGCGAGCGTGCATTTCGGTGCCGCGCATTCCACCATCGAATTCGCGACCGACAATGCCACCGCGCAGCAGCTCGCTGAGCTCGAACAGCTGGCCGCAGCGGCAGTATCGGCGGCATATCCCGTGATGGTGAACTTCGAGGATGCGGCGACTGCGCAGAACCTCCGCAAGCCGCCAGCGCGTGATGGCGAGATCCGGATCATCACCATTGCGAGTGTCGACCGGAGTGCCTGCGGTGGCACACACGTGAGCAATACGGGGGAGCTGGGTCCGATCTTCCTGACCGATATGGAGCGCGTGCGTGGCCACGTGCGGGTGAGTTTCCTGAGCGGCAACCGGGCGCACGCCTTCGCGAAGTCGCGCGATGCGCTGGTGCGCACCCTGGCGCAGCAGCTCTCCTGCGCGGTCGAGGAGTTGCCGGTGCTCGTGCCGCAGCGACAGCAGGAACTGGTCGCGGCGCGTGCCCGCATCGAGATCCTCGAGCGGCAGGTCGCGCAGGAAAAGCTCGCGGCACTCATCGCCACAGCAACACCCGACGCCGAGGGGCTGCGCCGAGTGGTATACCGGGCGGAGGGGGAGTCGGGCGGGATGTTGCGGGCGATGGCGCAGGCGGTGGGGGCAATGAGCCGGGTGCTTTTCGTGGTGACTGCCTCGCCGCCGCCGTCTGTGTACGTCGGCGCGAGTGCCGACAGTGGTATCGACGCCGGTGCAGTGCTCAAGGAGGCGCTCACCGCCGTCGGTGGTCGCGGTGGTGGGTCGCCTCGTGCGGCGCAGGGCACCGCACCGGACGAGGCGAGACTTCGCGAGGTCGTGGAGAAGCTCGTCACGCGATGAGCCGCTGGTGCTGCGCTTCGCCTGCAGTCGCTCGCGCCGTGCCTCGCGCGGCGCGGATCCCCGACTCGCCGGACGCTCTGAGCCCCATGCGCCGGGGCGTTGCCCGTGGGCTGCCTCTCCGCGGCTAGCCGAAGACCCGACGGTTATCGCGCTGGCGACATAGGCCTCC
>JAZJZU010000055.1:0-4757 GCA_040389605.1 Gemmatimonadota bacterium | reverse complement strand
GGTAAGGTCTACGCCCCGGCGCGATCCTCTTCGGCCACCGCACGGATGGCGGGCTCGCGGCCATCGAGCAGTGCAAGTGCGTCGGCGATCCCATCGCGCACTTCGCGCACGGTTTCGTAGCGCATCGCATCGCGTGCCGCCTGCTTCAGCTCACCCGTGCGACGGAAATAGTCGAGCCGCTGGCGTGCTCCTTCGATGGTGAATTTCTCCGTGTACAACAGATGCTTCACCAGCATCACGAGTTCGACCTCGCGGGACTTGTAGACCCGGTTGCCGGAGCGGTTCTTCGCGGGACTGAGAAACCGGAACTGGCTTTCCCAGTATCGGAGAACGTGAGGCTTCAGGTCGGTGAGACTGCACACCTCGCCGATCGAGAAGAACTGCTGGATAGGATGTGGAAGGCTCATCCCCATTGCTCCGCCTTGAGGGTGCGGTCCATCAGGCCCTGGATGCTGTCGAGCGGGGCCACTCCTTCGAAGAGAATGGCCGAGACCTGCCGGGTGATCGGCATATCGACCCCGTGGATCTTGCCAAGCTGGGACGCCGCGCGGGCGGTGTTGACGCCCTCGGCCACATTGCGGTGGGTTGCGCGGTATTGCTCGAGCGTGGTTCCCTGCGCCAGCAGGACACCCAGTTGACGATTCCGTGAGAGCGCGCCGCTGCAGGTGAGGATCAGGTCGCCCATTCCGGCGAGACCGGCCAGGGTCTCCGGTTGTGCCCCCATCGCCACGGCCAGCCGCGAAATCTCTGCGAGCCCCCGGGTGAGCAGCGCTGCGCGCGGATTGTTGCCAAGTCCGAGTCCTTCGAGGACTCCGGCGGCAATTGCGATCGTGTTCTTGAGCGAGCCGCCGACTTCGACGCCGATGACATCGGTGCTGGTGTAGACGCGGAAGTATCCCGTCGCAAACAGTTGTTGGGCTTCTTCGGCCGCCAGGGCGTCGGTGGATGCCGCCACGACCGCAGTGGGCTGGCCCTCGAACACCTCGTGCGCAAAGCTGGGACCCGAGAGCGCGACGAAGGGTGTGCCAGGCAGGGCCTCGCTCGCGACATCACACATCAGTTCCAGCGAATCGGGCTCGAGTCCCTTGGTGGCGCAGACGAGCCGCGCACCAGGAGCCAGGTACGGCGCGGCCTGCATCCATACGTCGCGGGAAACGTGACTCGGCACGACCGAGAGCACCACCGGTGCCCCGCGCAGCACCTCCGCGAGATCTGCACTGGCGTGCAGTGCGGGGTCGAGCGTGTGCCCGGGGAAGAAGACGTCGTTCGTGTGTCGCGCATTGATGGACTCGCTCACCTCCGGCTCAAAGGCCCAGAGCGCGACGCGCACCCCCTTGCGCGCCAGCAGGTCGGCGAGCGCCGTGCCCCAGCTCCCGGCGCCGAGGACTGCGACTTCGGCCGTCACGGAGCGGTCACCTCGTTCTTGCGGCGGCCGAAGCGATTCTCGGTGCCATTGAGCAATCGTTTGATGTTGGCGCGATGGAACCAGATGATGGCGAGCGACAGTACGGTGATCCAGCCCACCACCACGTGGCGGCTCGGCTGCAGCAGCAGGACGGCGGGCGGCAGCACCGCCGCTGCGATGATGCTGCCGAGCGAGACGTAGCCCGAGAGGCGGACGGTGACGACCCAGACCACGAGTGCCGCGAGATATGCCCACGGGGCAATCCCGAGAATGATCCCGCTGCCGGTTGCGACTCCCTTGCCACCCTTGAAGTTGGCGAACACCGAGAAGGCGTGCCCCAGGACGGCCACGACACCGAGGAGGAACGAGCCCACCAGTCCCAGCCCGGCCCAGGGCCCGATAACCGCAACCGGGAGGGCGCCCTTGAGGGCATCGAACAGCGCCACCGGGACGGCCCAGGCAAAGCCAAGCTGACGATAGAGGTTGGTCGCGCCGAGGTTCCCGCTGCCCACGCGACGAAGGTCGACGCCCTTCACGGCACGCACGACCAGCAGAGAAGTCGGAATGGCTCCGAGGAGGTAGGAGCCCAGGATGGCGACGACCAGCCGCGCGGTCATTTCTGGCTGCCTCGACGGTTGAACTTGAGCCGGAGGGGTGCGCCGGTGAATCCCCACGCCTTGCGGAAGCCGCGCGCGAGGTAGCGCTGGTACGACTCGGGAATGTCATCGGGCCGATTGCTGATGATCACGATCGTCGGCGGCGACGTCTCGATCTGCGTGGCGTACAGCAGCTTCACTTCCTCCCCCATCTTCTGGGGGGGCGCGGTGCGCTGCAGGAGTTCCTGCAAGACCTTGTTCACCTCGGCCGTCGGGACGCGCTGCTTCCGCGCCTCGGCGACCTCGATCACCATATCCAGCACCTTGCGGACGCGCTGCCCGGTGAGTGCCGAGCCGTAGAGGAAGGGCACATTCTCGAGGAACGGGGCCTTCTCGATGAGCGCCTCTTCGCCGCGCTTGCCGGTATTGGCGTCCTTCTCCTCGATCAGGTCCCACTTGTTCACGAGAATGATGAGTCCGCAGCCCTGGTCCCACGCCTGATTCGCGATGCGGAGATCCTGGTTGTGCAGGCCGAGCTTCGCGTCGACCACGAGCACGCAGACGTCGGCGCGGTGTAGCGCGCGTTCGGTCCGCATATTGGAATAGAACTCGAGCGAATCCTGGACCTTCGCGTGACGACGCAGGCCAGCCGTGTCGATGAACGTCAGCGTCCTGTCGTGATAGCTGATATTGGTGTCGATGGCGTCGCGCGTGGTACCGGCGATCGGTGTCACGACCAGTCGTTCCTCGCCGAGCAGCTTGTTGACCAGTGACGACTTGCCGGCATTCGGGCGGCCGACGACGGCCACGCGGATGCGTTCTTCTTCCTCGGCGTCATCGCCTTCGGGGAAGAGGGCCACGAGGGCGTCGAGCAGGTCGCCGCTCCCCTTCCCCGTGCCGGCGGAAACGGCGTAGGGCTCGCCGAGTCCGAGGGCGAAGAACGGGAAGCGGGAATCGCGGTCGTCGATTTCGTCGATCTTGTTGACGGCGAGGATCACGGGGCGATCGGCCGTGCGCAGCTTGCGCGCGATCTCCTCGTCGATCGGGTTGACGCCGTCCTTGCTGTCGACGAGGAGGAGCACCACATCGGCCTGTTCGACGGCGCGTTCGACCTGGGCGCGGATCGCCTTGTCCATCGTCTCTTCGGAGTCGTAGACCAGTCCTCCGGTATCGACGACCCAGAAGTCACGGCCGATCCAGTTCGCTTCGCCGAAGTGACGGTCGCGCGTGGTGCCAGCGCGATCGGAGACGATCGCAGCGCGACCGCCACAGAGCCGGTTGAACAGCGTCGACTTCCCGACGTTCGGACGGCCTACGAGGGCTACGGTCGGGCGGCTCATACGGCGAGTGGCTCCATCAGGGCATCGACAAAGGTCTTGGAAACGCGGACTGGCATCGGGACATCGGCGGCCAGTGCGGCGACACTCAGGGAGTCGATGAACAACCCGTCGTCGTTGACGCATTCACCCGGCAGCAGGGCGAGGTCGATTCCCTCGAGCCCCTGCAGCGTGTCGCGGATGGTGTAACCGGGCAGCAGCCCGGCGGTGGTGACCCGCGGCCCGAAGAGATCGTTCTCGACGGCGAGCAGGCGGAAGGTGGCGCCGGTGGCGTCGGCCAGCGGCTCGAGCACCATCGGCATCAGGGGGCCCATCGACTTCCCCGTCACGACCGCGATGGTCTTGCCGCTCCAGCCCCGGAGCGCCTCGGCACCGTCCTTCACCTGTTCCTGCAGCCAGCGCACCGAACCGACCCCGTTCTCGACCTGGTCGAACGACCCGTAGAGCTCGGCCGGTGGCAGTTCGACGCCGGCCCGAAGGTAGAGCTCGTCGGCGCCGAAGGCCCAGGGCTCACCCCGATCGGCCAGGGCACGCGCGGCGGCCTCCTCGACGGCGGCCACGGCGCGCTTGCACTCCACGTCATCGGGCTCACGAATCAGGTGGTGCTTCGAGAACTCGGTGAGCCCCACGGGCACCACCGAGACGGAGAGCACGTCCGGGCCGAAGTCATAGAGGTCGCGCAGCGTCTGACGCAGCACCTCACCGTCATTCACGCCGGGCGCCATCACGATCTGGGTGTGGAACTGGATCCCGTTGTCGGCGAAGTGGCGCAGCTGCGGCAGGATTTCGGCTGCCTGCGGATTGCGCAGCACCCAGCGGCGCACCACGGGGTCGGTCGCGTGTACCGAGACATAGAGCGGCGAGAGCCGGTAGGCGATGATCCGCTCGGTATCCCAGGGCTTCAGGTTGGTGAGGGTCGCGAAGTTGCCGTAGCGAAACGAGAGGCGGTAGTCGTCGTCGCGGATGGAAAGCACATCGCGGAGCCCGTCGGGATTCCCCTCGACAAAGCAGAAATCGCAGCGGTTCGCGCAGCGCTTGATGCGCGGCGGCTCGACGGCCACACCGATCGGCTCCTCGACGGGCCGTTCGACGTCGACCTCGTACTCGGACTCGTCGTTGGGCTGCCGGAAGACCAGGGTGAATTCCTCATCCGCCGTGAGGAACTCCCAGTCGAGGAAGTCTTCGAGTTCCGTGCCGCCCACCGAGATGAGTTCGGTACCGGGAACGAGTCCGATTTCCTCTCCGATGGAATCGGGGAGGACGCTGGTCACCTTGATCATCGCGCGAGCCGCCAGTAAAGCATCGCCCAATATGTGGCTATGTTGGCCCCAAATCAAGGGTTAGGGGTTCACAGTTAAAGCGAGTTGGCACCTGGGCCGCGGGGCTGGGGGCAAACGAATCGCCCCGAGGCTCGACTGA
>JAZJZU010000054.1:59868-77800 GCA_040389605.1 Gemmatimonadota bacterium | reverse complement strand
GCTGCTCAACGTGGCCGCATTGCTGCCCTACAAGGACCAGCGTTCGCTGCTCACTGCCGCGGCGCTCCTCTGCGACCAGGGGATTGACGTCATCCTGCTCATCGCGGGTGAAGGCCCCTGCCGGGATGACCTGTTGCACCAGTCGGCAACCGCAGGGCTGACCGATCGCGTGCGTCTGCTCGGCTACCGGGCGGACGTTGCCACGCTGGTGGCTGCGGCCGACCTCTGCGTGCACAGTTCGCTCGAGGAAGCCTTTCCGATGGCGCTGCTCGAAGCGGGATTGCAGGGCGTCCCGATCGTGGCGACCGATGTGGGCGGCGTGCGCGAACTCATCAGCGATGATGACACCGGATTGCTGGTACCCGCGGGGGAACCCGGACTGCTTGCCGAGGCCATCCGGCGGGCGCTGGCTGACCGCGATGCGAGCGCAGAGCGCGCGAGGCGGCTCGCGCTGCGAATCCGGGAGTCGTTCCTGTCGGAGCATATGCTCGCACAGACGGCGGCACTCTACCGGGGGCTGCTGGCACGCCCCTGAGTCAGGGTGCCACGACCCCGATCATCTGGATCACCTCGAAATCGCCGACCTTCACCTGCTTGAGTGTGTTGTTCACGGCGTCATTCCAGCGCGCGTCTGCCGTGCCCGAGAGGAAGAAGTCGCTGCCGTTGTCGGCCACGATCATCCCGTAGGTCTTGAGCGCCCGGAGGACCACCTGGGCCTGGGCGGGGTAGCCGCTGATGTCGAATGACCCCTTGAGCCGCACGCGCATCCCCATCGGTGGCCGCAGTGGGTCGGTGCTCGACGAGGCCCAGTGGCGTGCCGGCGCGAGGTATGCGCGTCGCGTATTCTGGACCGTGAACCGGAGGGCGTGGCGGATCTCGCCCTGCTCCGCCACTTCATCGTAGCGCACGAGGCCCGGCAGGATCGGCAATCCCGCGGCATCGGCCGATGTCCACCCTGCGGGACGGGTGGTCCCCAGCGCGAGATCGAAGATCGCCCCCGAGCCCGCCGTCCAGCCCGACCCGGCCGGATTGAGCAGGTAGAGCTCGAACAACTGCCAGCCGTCCTGCGTGATCACCAGCAAGTGCTGGTCGCCCCCGCCCGGCTCGATCGGCGGGTTGGCGGGGATGGGGTAGGGTCCCGGATCACTCTCATCGGCATAGTCAAACGACACCGCGCTCCGCGGCAGCGCATCAGGCACCACGATATACGGAATGCCGAACGGGCCACCGGCGTAGCTTGCGCCGAAGTCCGGATGCAGGCTCTTCGTGAGTCCGATCCGGGTGAGGATGGCGGCAGAATTGGCATCGACCGGATCGCCGCTCACCACCCGGTTCCATTCGGAATTATCAGGAAAGAATCGCCGGCCGTGGAGCGAAGCGTTCAGGCCGAGATCAGGACGGGCTGAAGGTGGCGGCGGCGGCACCGCGTTGACCACGACGCTGTCGTAGATCGCGATCGGAGAATTGGCGGCGCCCGCTGCTGTGACCAGAATGGTGTCGACCCAGGTCCCGACCGCGAGGGTCTGCGTGTTCCGGTTCCAGCGCAGTGTGCCCGGGCCATTCCCCCCTGATGTCGTGAGCGCGGTCCATCCGTGCCTGGCCGTGGCCGACCACGCGGCGGTGCTGGCGCCATCACCGCTGAGCGTGATCGCGGCAGAGTCGGCTCCGGCGCTGGCGCCGACCGTGATGGCGAGCCGGCGACTGCGAGGCGATACGGCGAGCGAGAGCGGCACCGGTGCAGCAGTGACCCAGAGGGTGTCATAGACCGTGGCCGGCGACCCGCTGGCCCCCGGTGCCACGATGGTGATGGTGTCGACCGAGAGTCCGAGCGGCAGCCCAGAAATGCTGCGTTGCCAGCGAAGCGTGCTGCTTCCCTGGCCCGTCGCGGCGGCCAGCAGGGTGCGACCGAGGCGCTTGCTCGCGCTCCACGCCAGGGTCGCCGAGCCGTCGCCGGTGACGGTGACTGCGACCGAATCGGTCGTTGCGGCAGAGCCCGATGCTTCAGAGGTCGATCGTGAGCCGGGCGAGACCACCAGCAGCAACGGCGTTCCCGGTGGAGACGGCGGCGGCGGTGGCAGCGGCGGCGGTGGAGGCGGCTGGGGCGCAGGCGGTGGCAGCGCGGAGGGGGGTGGCACCGTGACGGCGTCGGCGGGCGACTGGCCACAGGCAAGTGCGGCGAGCAAAGTGCTCGCCGCGAGAGTGAAGGTCCACCGCCCGCCTCCCTGCATCGCTACCCCTCCAGTCGCAGTGCCGCCCAGTTGCGCTTCCCTTTGCGGAGGAAGATCACTCCGCCGCTGAGCACGTCGGCGGCGGTGACGATCCGGGTGGCATCGGCCGACACGCCGTTCACCGAGAACCCACCGCCGTCGAGTCCGCGACGCGCTTCTCCCTTCGACGACGCGAGCCCGGCGAGCACGAGTGCATCGACTACTGCGATGCCCTGCTTCACGGCTTCCGTTGCCACCGATGCGCCCGGAACCTCGGCCGTCACCATCGCGAGCGTCGCTTCGTCGGCCGTGGCGAGATCGCCGCTTCCGAAGAGGATTCCCGCGGCGGCGGCCACGCGGGCGACCGCCTCGGATCCGTGGATCCGTGTCGTGACATCGTCGGCCAGCCGCCGCTGCGCGACCCGCTTCCCGGGGTCGGCCCGGTGTTGCTCCATGAGGGCGCCGATCTCACCCGCTTCCAGGAACGTGAAGAAGGTGAGCAGTCGTTGCACATCCGCGTCGTCGACCGTCAGCCAGAACTGGTGGAAGGCATAGGGAGAGGTCTTCGCGGGATCGAGCCAGACGTTGCCCGCCTCACTCTTGCCGAATTTTGCGCCGGCCGCAGTCGTCAGCAGCGGGAGTACCAGTCCGTGCAGCTTGTTGCCGTCGCGCCGCGATCCCAGCTCGATGCCCGCCGTGATGTTGCCCCACTGATCGCTCCCGCCAAGCTGGAGTTCGCAGCCTTCCTCGCGCGCGAGGTGGGCAAAGTCGTACGCCTGCACCAGCATATAGGCGAATTCGGTGAACGAAATCCCGCTCTCCAGGCGGCTCTTCACGGTGTCCTTCTGGAGCATATAGCTGACCGTGAAGTGCTTGCCCGTGTCGCGGAGAAACTCCAGCAGCCCGAGCCTGCCGAGCCAGTCGGCGTTGTTGAGCATTCGCGCGCCCGAGGTGCCAGGCCCGAAATCGAGGAAACGTTCCAGCTGGCCACGGATCGCGGCGGCGTTGGTCGCCACGGTCTCTGCAGAAAGCATCGGCCGTTCCGAGCGCTTTCCCGAGGGATCGCCAACCATCCCTGTGCCGCCGCCGACCAGCACGAGTGGGCGCCCGCCGAGCCGCTGGAGCCACGCGAGCGCCATCACCGGGACGAGGTTTCCCACGTGCAACGAATCCGCAGTGGGGTCGAAGCCGACGTAGCCGCTGATCGGGCCGCGTGTCAGGCGTTCGGCGAGGTCCGGGGTGGCATCGTGCACCATCCCGCGGGATCGGAGGACTTCGAGGAGGTGGGTCATCGGCCCGCAAGATGTCGGGCGCGCGCCCGGACGTGCAAGGCGGCACCGGGTCGGATACCTTCCATCCTATGCCCAAGAAGCCTACCGGCCGGGCCAGCCGCTGGCGGACATCGCTCGCCAATGGCTGGCGTCGCGCCTCGTTGCGCCGCCGAATCGTCATCGTCCTGCTTTCCGGGGCCATCCTCGGTGTCCTGACCCTGGTGGTCGCGTGGAACCAGGCCTGCGCCGGTGATCGCTGCCCTTCACTGACGCCGCTGGCCCAGTACGACCCCGATCAGGCGTCGCGCGTCTTCGCGGCCGACGGACGGCTGATCACCGACTTCGGCCTCATCCGGCGCACCGTGATCGGCCTGAAGGAGATGTCGCCCGCGGTCCCGAGCGCGTTCATCGCCGTGGAAGACAAGCGCTTCTACGAGCACCACGGCGTCGACTGGCTCCGGCTCTTCGGGGCCATCAAGAACAACCTGCTCCACGCCTCGTTCTCGCGTGAAGGGTTCTCGACCATCACGATGCAGCTGGCCGGCAACCTCTTTCCCGAGTCGATCGACCGGAGCAAGCGGAGCGGTCTGCCGGGCATCGCGCGCAAGATCCGCGAGGCGCACGTCGCGATGGACATCGAGAAACGCTACAGCAAGCAGAAGATTCTCGAGCTCTATCTCAACCAGATCTTCCTCGGCAACGGCGCCTACGGTGTCGAGGCCGCGGCGCAGCGCTATTTCGGCAAGTCATCGCACGACGTCAACATCGCCGAAGCCGCAATGCTGGCCGCAATGCCGAAGGCCCCGGGGACGTACAATCCGCGCCGGCATCCCGACAATGCGGTCCGGCGGCGCAATGTGGTGCTCGAACTCCTGCGGAGTGACGGAGCCATCACGACCGAAGAAGCGGAAACCTGGAAGTCCTACCCGCTCGCGCTGTCGTCGCGGTCGGACTACGAGACGCACGCGCAGTATTTCGTGGAATACGTCCGGCAGATCCTGACGGCCAAGTATGGCGCGAATCTCTACCGCGCTGGCTACCGGATCACGACCACGCTCGATCTCGACGCGCAGCTCGCCGCCGAACGCGCGCTCGAGAGCCAGCTCGAGAAGATCGAAAGCGGGCAACTGGGGCGGTATCCGCACCAGACCTTCGCCGAGTACAACGAGAAGCACGCCGACGGCGAAGACGGCAGCACCAACACGCCCTACCTCCAAGGCGCGATCGTCGTGCTCGAGGCGCAGACCGGGAACATTCTCGCGATGGTGGGCGGCCGCGACTTCGACGACTCGAAATACAATCGCGCCGTCCAGGCCGAGCGGCAGCCCGGGTCAACGTTCAAGCCGATCATCTACTCGGCCGCCATCGAATCCGGCCGGACCTTCGATGATACCGAAATGGACGAGCCGGTCTCGGTCCCGATGCCCGACGGCCAGCCGAACTGGGAGCCGCAGAATTACGACGGCCGGTTCACCAACGCGCCAATGACGCTCCGGGAAGGGTTGCGGCGATCGATGAACTCGATAGCGGTTCGCGTCGGCCTGAAGCTTGGCCCCGAGGCCATTCGTGCCGAGGCCCAGAAATTCGGCATCACCTCGCGGATTCCGCTCGTGCCCGCGGCAATTCTCGGCTCGGCCTCGGTGAAGCCGCTCGAGATGGTGGCGGCCTATACCACGTTCGCGAACCTGGGATCGCGCGTCGAGCCGAACCCGATTCTCCGGGTCGAGGACAAGGACGGCAAGGTACTGTGGGAGCCACAGCCGCAGCGCCACGAGGTGCTCGATGCCACCACGGCCTACACGATGACCACCGAACTGCGCGGTGTCGTGACCAGCGGAACCGCGAATGCCGCCGTCTATCGCGCGGGCTTCACGCTGCCGGCTGGTGGCAAGACCGGGACGACCAACGACTACAACGATGTCTGGTACATCGGCTTCACGCACGACATCGTAGCCGGTGTCTGGATCGGTTTCGACCGTCCGACCAAGATTATGCCCAACGCGCAGGGTGGACGGCTCGCAGCGCCTGCCTGGACGCAGTTGATGCTCGAGGTGTACCAGCGTCGCAAGGCTCCTGGCGACTGGGCCCAGCCTGAACAGACGATGATCCCGGTCGAGATCGACAAGACCACGGGATTCCGGGCGACGCCCTTCTGTCCGGAGGACACCCGCGAGATCCGGTACTACGCGCCCGGACTTGCCCCGAAGGAATTCTGTCCGGTCCATTCGCCCTTCCGACCAGGCGGCGGTCCCTGATGCTGCGACTCTCCGCGCCGTGGCTGCTGCCCGTCGTGGGAGAGGCGATCGCCGATGGTGCGATCCTGCTCGACGATAATGGCCGGATTGCCGTCGTCGGGCCAGCCGCCGCGGTGCCCACGCCTGACGGCGCGACGGTGCATCACTACACTGGCGCCGCGCTGCTCCCGGGGCTCGTCAATACCCATACGCATCTGGAACTCACGGGCCTCGCGGGACTCGCGGAGGACGATGAGTTCTGGTCGTGGATCAAGCACCTGATCGCCATCAAGGCAGCGCGCAGCGATGAGGCGTTCTTCGCGGCCGCAGTGCAGGGGATTCACGACTGCTGGCAGGCAGGCGTCACCACCATCTGCGACACGGGCAGCACCGGACAGGTAATCGCGGCACTCGCCCAGCTCGGTGGCAGCGGCATTGTGCACCACGAGGTGTTCGGACCCGATCCGGCCGAGTGTGATGCGGCGATGGCCCGCTTCTCGGCCAATCTCGACCGGCTCGCGCGCCACGCGACCGGCAGGATCCGGCTCGGGGTGTCGCCCCACGCGCCCTACACCGTGAGCGGCCCGCTCTACCGGGCAGCGGCCGAGCTGGCCCGCGCACACGGCGCGCCGATCGCGGTGCACGTCGCGGAGCCGGCGGGCGAATCGGCCCTGTTGCGCGATTTCACCGGCACCTTCGCCGATGCGTGGCGCGAACGAGGGCTTTCGCGCCCATCCCCAGTGGCCATCTCTCCCGTCGCCTGGTTGCATCAGCACGGGGTGCTCACGCCGGAGACCCTCTGCATCCACGTGATTCAGGCCGATGATGCCGACGCCGACCTGCTGCAGCGACAGCAGTGCGCCATCGCGCATTGCCCGCGGTCCAATCGCCGGCATCACCAGCAGGATGCTCCACTCGGCAGGTTCCTCGATCGTGGCCTGCGGATCGGATTGGGTACCGACTCGGTCGTCTCCGTGACGCCCCTCGACCTGATGGCCGAGGCGCGCTCGGCACGTCTTCTTGCCGGATGGAGCGCGGTGGAGTCGGTCCGTGTCCTTACCCTCGGTGGTGCCGAGGCCCTCGGCCTGGCGCGCGAGATCGGTTCGCTCGAGGCGGGAAAATGGGGCGACATCACGGCCGTCACGATCCCGGCAACCACGGCACCCGAAGAGGCCGTGCTGGCCAGCGCGCTCACGGATGTGCGGGCCACCTGGCTCGCTGGTCGAGTGGTCTACGTCGGGGGTTGAATCCCGTCTGGGTTCTAGGTATCCCTAGGTAACGTCGTCCGGAGCTCCGTACGGTGCGCTGCCTCGCCCTGAATGCCTCTTTCGAACCCCTTACGATGGTCCCGATTCGTCGGGCCCTCCGGCTTGTCATCGAAGGCAAGGCGGAGATCGTCGAAGCGGATGGTCACGAACCGATCCGCAGCGAACACCTCCGGTTACCCAAACCGGCCATCATCCGGCTCGTCCGCTTCGTGCACGTCCCCCGCCGCTTCCGTCGCCAGGTCACCAACACATTCCTCTTCGCCCGCGACAGCTACACCTGTCAGTACTGCGCGCGTCCCAGCGCGGAGCTGCGGACCCGCGAGTGTCTCACGCGTGACCACGTGATCCCGCAGTCACGCGGCGGCACCAATGCCTGGCAGAACGTGGTCACCGCCTGCTCCAGCTGCAACACGCGCAAGGGCAGCCACCTGCCGAACGAGATCGGGATGCACCCGCTCCGTCCTCCGGTCGAGCCGCATTTTGTGCACCTCTCGTGGGCCGTGCGCCGGCTCACCCAGGCCCAGCAGAAGTACATCCGGATCTTTTACGGAGAGGATGCGCTCGCGGCCTTTCGACCCCGTTAGCGTGCTTGAGGCCGTCCGAAGCGGCGCTGCCACTCGCGTTCGGCCCTCTCCCTCCGGTCCAGCAACTCGACCAGTCCGTGGGCCTGGAGGAAGCTGACCACGGAGTCGCGCATCATCCCGCGGCCGTGAGGCATCTGCAGCAGCGTCGCTGACCACCAGGCGTTCCCTTCGATCAAATACGCCCCGTCGGCGGTCAGCGCGATATCCCATCCGATGGTGGCGAACTCTGCAATGACTGCACTTGCCCGCTTCGCGAGCCCGAGCGCGGCCGGCAGACCAGGCAGTGTGATGTCGCTGAAGCGCACCCCACTGACCGGGTGAGAGGCCAGCCGCTTCCGCCCGTGAATGTCCACTGCGTCCCCGATGCGACCGGTCGCGAGGTCGATCGGAGCCGCTAGGCCATTGGCCGAGAAGTTGTCGACACCGGAGAGATCGATTGGGATCTTCCAGACCGCAGGGCCGAACGAGACCTCGCCGTCCGGAGCGCGAAGGGTCAGCAGTCGAACGGTCGCGAGCACATCGGGGGCGACGTTCGCCAGGTCAGGGTGCTGCAGGAGTCGTTCTTCGATCGTCCATCGCTGGTACGGTTGCCGTGAGAGCCAAGCGGCCAGTTCGTTGACCGGGATTTGCTGGCCGTCGAGCCTGGTGAAGCAGACCGGATCGACCCGTCGGAACACCATGATCTGTTTGCCACTCTGACCGTGGTTCGGCTTGATGACCAGGCCGTTTGGCCACGGCTGACCAGCGAGCAACGCGAGCGCCCCCGCCGTGGTGATCACTCCTGCTTCCCCTGATCTTGCGTCGAAAATGCCGGCGACCCGCGGCATCGGAATGCCCGCGGATCGGAAGCGTTCCGCGGTGACGATCTTGTCGTTCAGGCGATTGACCGCGTCCACCGGATGGAGCGCGCCTTCGATGATGCGATGGTCACCGAAGGTGAGGTAGGCGAGGCGCTCGGCAATCGGTCGAGTCCGATCCCACAGCCGGTAGCGATAGAATTCAAGCGGACTCGCCTTGATCGCCTGACGAAAGAACGCCAGGTCAGCCAGCTGTTGGTGGATCGGAGCCCCGGCCGCGAGTCGGACCTTGGCCGCGTTCCGGAAGATTCTGACGACTCGCCGCAGCATTCGCCCTCCTCCACCTGCGACCTTCGCTCCTTGCCAGCCGCGCTGATCAGCGCGGGCGGAAGCGGAAGGTAGGCGTATTGTCGATCAGGGTCTGTGTCGGGAGGAAGAGTCGCATCAGCCCTCGCGTGACGGCGCCCCCCGCGAGCGGATCTCCCGACGACGGATCGTTCATGAACTGCTGCAGCTTCGCGAGCTCTTCGTCGCTCAGCGTGCTGATGTCGAGGCGCACCGAGTAGTACCAGCTGCCCTCCTCGGGCAGCTGGAACGCGAGGGTGAGGTAGCCGTTCACGGCCACCTTCAGGGCGGCGAGGGTCGGGAACGAGCGCGTCACGGGCCGTCGTCCCGCCACCTGTGTGATCATCTCATACTCCTCGAGCAGCGGCTGCCGCCGGATGATCACCGAATACTCCAGCGACGGCCCCTTGGCGTCGGCAATCGTCCGCTTCCGCCACGCCCGCACCTGCCACTCGAGCCGGATGGAATACGCGCTTTCGAGCGCATCCTTCCAGCGTCCCTCTTCGAACAAGTTTGCGACGCGCCACTCCGGATTCGGCCCGACCACCGGATCGGATCCCAGGCGTGCGCTGACCTCCGGCTGCGCTTGGGCGGACGCCACCAGTGGGGCGCCAGCGCAAAGCAGGGCGAGAAGCAGGAGCCGACGCACGCGCAGGCTCAGAAGCGTCGCTGCAGGCGAATCAGCAGGCGGATCGACTCGGCGTCGGCGATCGCCTTGGCGATATAGATCCCGATCGTGCCGCCATCGATCCCGGCTCCGATATCACTCCGCCATTCTCCGATGTTCTGGATCCTTCCGCTCGGGACGCGTCCCTTGCCATCTCCCGCGAGCCACGCCGTTCCGAGGTCACCGAACAGCACGGCCTCCGCCCGCTGGATGCCCAGCGTATACCCCGCGACCCGCGTGCTGAGATTGAGGTCGAGCGCGTGGCGGAATTCTCCCTGCACCAGCAACTGCCGGTCGCAGAGCGCTGGCAGTCCAGGGTCGCGGCGCAGCCGCCGATCACAGTTGAGGTAGCGGAAATCGTAGCCCGAGAGTGGGTCGAGCCCGCCCATTGATCGTCGGTGCTGAACCAGCATCGGGTCGCCGCCGAGCCATCCTCCGCCCGCAACGCGGAAATGCGCGCTGTTGCTCGCATTCAGGCGGAGGTAATAGCGCGCGTCGAGATCGAATTCGTCGGCCTGGTATCCCGAGGTCGGGACCGCGTCGCGAATATCGGTGGGCAGTGAGGCGGGGGTCAGTTCCTTGCTGGTGACGCGCCGAAGTTCGCCTCGTACCCACCACCCCGAAGTGGGCCGCGACGGTTCATCGCGCGTGTCATAGCCCAGCCGGAGCGCAACGGTCTGAAAGCGTCCATCATCGACGAGAGTGTTGGCACGCCAGCTTTCATTGCTACGGAAGAGCGAGAACGCTTCACCGGCCTGAACTGATCGCTCGCGGGACTGGTGCACTCCGACGCCGACGGTAATCGGCGCCACGGGAGTCCAGTTGGCGAAGATCCCCCACCCGCGGGTTGCATACCAGTCGCGATAGTCGCGGCGCAGGAAGAACGCGCTGAGCCCGGACTCGAGCGCTGAATAGTTGCGATCGGCCATCGCCTCGATGGTCGACCCCGCCTCGAGTCCGACGATAATCGGCGTGCTGCCACCGCGCCGGGCCGAGAGTTGCCCTTCCCATCCGAAATCGGGTCGATCCTGCCCCCGGCTGCTGGCCGTGCGGACGATTCCCGCGAGATCGAGTTCAATCGTGTTGAGCGGGTCGGCGCGCCACACGAAGGTCGGCCCGACCTTGATCGGCAGGCCTTCGACCCGGTTATACGGCTGGATCCCAGCCCGAAGCGTGGCACTGACGGGTCCGATCGAGAAGCTTGCCGCGGGACGCGTGAGGTCGGTGAGCGACAGCCCCGGGCGACGACGCACTACCCGCCCGTCGGCCTGGCGTTGCACCGCCACCGTTCGCAGATAGACCGTGGTGTCGCCCGTGATTACGGCACCGGGGGCCACCGTCAGTCGGCCGCCCAGCACAATGATGCTGCCATCCACTCGGCCCGTTGCCGAGACGCGCAAGTCACCGTTGATCACCACGATATCGCCGTGCACGGTTCCCCCGATCCGCGCGATGTTGCCGAAGAGCGCCAGCGCCCCGCTGACGGCCCCACCGGACGCCAGATCGAAGTTGCCGTCGAGGCGTGTCGTGGCCGGGTCGTTGAAGCGTTCGAGCGCCCGGAGCAGGACCGCTTCCGGCACGGCGCTCCGCACGGTATCGCCGATCGGCGCGCCGAGGTCGAGTGTGCGCACTGGTTCCTGCGCCGTGAGGGGCGCCGCGTGCAACAGCAGGGCCCCGATGGCGAGTGGCACGAGTGCCAGGCACGGGTGGCGGCGAGATCCAGTCATTCGGCCCCTCCTCGGATGCCGAGACGGCGCATCCGGCGATACAGGTTTCCACGGTCGGTCTTCAGCATTCGGGCCGCCTCGGCAATGTTGCCATTGGCCTGGGTGAGCGCACCGGAAATCAGTCCGCGCTCGTGATCGTCGAGCCGGTCGGTCAGCCCGCGCCCGTCGTCTACAAACCCGGTCGAGGTGCCGCTGTCGGGTGCAGGCGTCGGGGCCGGCTCGTTCATCCGCAACACGTGTGGAACCAGCTCTGCCGTCACCTCGTCGCCGGCCACAATGGCGAGGCGCTCGACGATGTTCGCGAGCTCACGGATGTTGCCTGGCCAGTTGTACCGGGCGAGTGCTGCGAGGGCGTCGGGTGTGAAGACCGGTGGATGTCGCGGCCGGAGCCGGGCAGCGAGGTGCCCGACGAGTTCGGGGATATCACCCAGCCGTGAGCGCAGCGGCGGCAGTTCAATGGGAAAGACGTTCAGCCGGAAATACAGGTCCTCGCGAAAGGTCCCGTTGGCAACGGCGTCGCCGAGATTGCGGTTGGTGGCGGCCAGCACGCGCACGTCCACCTGCTGGCTGCGCTCCGCACCGATCCGCTGGATCTCGCCGCTCTCGAGCACCCGCAGCAGTTTGGCCTGTGCGTCGAGCTGGAGATCGCCGACCTCATCGAGAAAGAGCGTGCCGGTGTCGGCGAGTTCGAACCGCCCGATTCGCCGGGCAGTTGCCCCGGTGAATGCGCCGCGTTCGTGACCGAACATCTCGCTCTCCACCAGGTCGCGCGGAATGGCAGCACAGTTCACCGACACAAATGGCAGGCGCGCGCGCGGGGAACGGCGATGGATCGCATTCGCGACCAGCTCCTTGCCGGTTCCCGACTCGCCGAGGATCAGCACGCGCGCCTCGGTGGCTCCGACCTGGGCAATCATCCGGCGGACCGCGTCAATGCCGCTCGAGCTGCCGACCAGGTCGGGCTGCGGTCCGAGCGCCGCGCGCAGGGAGCGGTTCTCCGCCTGGGTGCGCACCAGCGTTTCGGCCGAGCGCAGCGCGACCAGCAGCGATTCGGGGGCGAGCGGTTTCTCGAGGAACTGGAACGCCCCCATCTGCACGGCGCGAACCGCATCGGAGAGCTGAGCCTTGCCGCTCATCATAATGACCGGGATTTCGGCGTCGCCGGCCCGGATCTGCTCGAGTGTCGCGAGGCCATCGGGCCCCGGTGGCATCATCAGGTCGAGCAGGATGATGTCGGGGTCGACCTCCGGCAGGGCAAGCAATCCCGCGTTGCCATTGGGGGCCTCGGCCACCTCGAATCCTTCGGACTTGAGCAGCGCACCCACCATCCTTCGGATGTTGCTCTCGTCATCGATGATCAGGATGCGTGTTGTCATACCGGAAACCGGACGAGGAAAGTGGCGCCACCGCCGGGAGTGTCGGTGACGGCGATGTTGCCGCGATGCTGCCCGAGCCCGGTGCCATCGCCCTTCTCGGTGTAGTAGGGCTGGAAGATCTGCTCGCGTTTGTCGAGCGGAATGCCGGGGCCGTCATCACTGATCTGCAATTCGATCATTCCCTCCCGGGCGCGCAGGTCGACGAGAATTGTCCCGCTACCACGACAGGCCTCCACCGCGTTGCGCAGCACATTGCTGAAGGCGCGGCGGAGGGGGTCGTAGTAGCCGTCGATGACCGGCACGTCGGGAGCCGCGGTCAGGCGGTGCGTCATTCCGGGCGGGACGGTGCTGGTGAGCAGGTCGGTCAGGAGCTCGCCGAGATCCACCGGTGCGGCGATGCCTTCGGGCAGGCGACCGAGTTCCGCGAACTCGCGCGCCATAGCCTCGAGGCGCGACGATTCGACCGCGATCACGTCGAGCACCTCGCGAACGTCAGGTGTGGCGTTGCGACTCAGCTGGAGCACGGCCAGCCGGATGGGAGTGAGCGGGTTCTTCATCTCGTGCGCGACGCGTCGTGCCACTTCACCGAAGGCGCGCAGCCGCTCCGACTCGAGTTCGGCGAGGCGCGCCTGTTCCAGCCCGCGCTGCAGCTCGCGCAGCGCCGACTGCAGCGCGGCAAATTCGGGGATGCCTCGGGCCGCGGCCTCGTCGGGGAGAGGCTCGTGTCGTCGGATCCGATCGGTCCAGTCCACCACCTCGTCAAGCGGGGAGGAGAACTGACGCGAGAGCGTGATGCCCACGACGCTCACACCCAGCAGCAGGATCAGCCCGGCGAATGCATAGACGATCGGTCCCTTGTCGGTGAGCAGCTGGGCCATGTACTTCTGGCGCGTGCTCGACACGATCACGAAGTTCAGGGTCGTGTCGTGCCGCTCGACCGCGAGCCGTGCCCCCTCCGACAGGGGAACCCGCGCGAGCTCGGCCCGGGCCGTCTGCCAGGTCCGCCCGAGGTCGCTCAGGTTGCCGGTGCCCTGCGCAAGCCTGGTGATCCGGACGTAGACGATTCCCGCCACACTGATCAGTGCGACGGGAATGGCACTCACGGCAAACAGCGCGAGGAAGAGGCGGGCACGGAAGGAGAGCCGGGTCACAGTGTGTCGAAATGTACTCCCGACCCGCGCCCCGCGGCGTAGCCCGGCAATCCGGCGCTCGAGCCGGGGTTCATTGGGCGGTCCCCAACCACCGAGAAGCTGGTCCGAAAGATGCACTATCCTCGGTTACGGAAGCTTAGGAGTCGGTAAATCAACGACTTAGCTCATATTCGGTGTGGTGCCCCTGTGACAGATTGTTGTTCAGGCGCAACAGGTAGCTGGAAGTCGTACAGTGTAGTGGTTGAACAACAATTTTCCTTCACGCAGTCCCCCTTTGGTCGAGGTTGTATATGAGGAAGTTTGCTGGCTTGGCCGCAGTGGCCATTTCCCTGGCCGCACCGGCAGCAGCCCGGGCCGACGGGGTAATGTGTGCGCCCTCGAGCGTCGGGGTCTGCGTCGCCGGAAAGTTCGTCCTGAATGGCAACGGGCTGGATGTGTACCTCTTCAATGGGGCGACCTCCAGCACGAAGGATCTGCAGTCGATTCTCACCGGGTTCGGCGTCTACAATCTCGGTGCGTTCGGCGGGACGTGGGGCCTCTCCAGTGTCTTCTTCAATAACTGGAACGGCGCCTCCTCCACCAATACCGACATCACCTCGGGCTGGGCGTTCCAGACTGGCGGTGGCCTGAACTCCCTCGGGGTTTCGCTCAACGCGGGCGCCGCGGCGGGTGGCAGCGACGGCATCACCACCTGCTTCGGACCGAACGACGCCTCCCACTGGGAGACCTGCTACGCCGATGGGGCTCCTGCTCTCGGTGGCAACTCCGACTGGCTGAAGTTCACCTTCAGCCGCACGGGTGGCACGGCGATCGATCTTTCGGCCCTCCAGTGGGGCTACAAGGTTCAGGCCGTCGCCGGCCTGGACGGCGAGTCCTTTGAGTGCGTCTCCGGCGCGAACGATGCGAAGTTCTGCAGCCCGGATGATCCGGGCGGCCCGCAGGAAATCGTTCCCGAGCCGGCCACGATGTCCCTGCTGGCGATGGGCCTGGCCGGAATGGCCGCCGGCTCGCGCCGCCGCCGCCGGAAGTAGATCCAGCGTCCTGAAGCAGCCTGAGCCGCCCTCCCCACGCCGGGGAGGGCGGCTTTTGGCATTCTGGCACCCGTCCTGCACTTGCCGAGGGGGTTCCCCGGTGAGCCAGCCCCTTGGCTCGCAACCCCTCAGCTCCGGGATGGAAATGTTGAATATCGGTCCCCAGACACGTCGCGCGGCCGTTCTCGCGCTCCTCACTGCCTTCGCGGCCCCTCCGATCGCAGCCCAGAGCCTGACTTCCGGAAGGCTGGTGGCCACAGTCACCGATCAGGCGGGATCGCCGTTGCGCGGTGTAACCGTGACCATCGAGCGGGCTGGCACCGCGTTCCGCATCCTGGAGACGGATCGTGCGGGGCGGGTCTCCCTTTCGTCGGTGCCGGTCGGGCGATACGCCATTCTCGCCGAGCAGCTGGGGTACCAGCCTGTCCGGGCCCTCGATGCCCGGGTGGTCGCGGGCGCGGTCACCTCGCTCTCGATCCGGCTGGAGCGGCGGCCACCCCCCATCAACACCGTAACCGAACAGGCAGCCAACGCCACAGTGACCGGGAGCACCTCGGGTGAAGTGATCGACCGAGGCTCCCTGCTGCGATTCGACCGCCAGCGCGACCTGAGCGACGCGCTGCGCAACACCTCGTCGGTCGGTGTCCCGGTCGACGGCCGGTCGGGGATGCTGCTGACGGCTGGCGGACTTGCTGCATCGCACTCGCGCCTGATGGTGGATGGCGTCGAGGAGACCCTGCTTCGGCATCCGGGGATTCCCGACGAAGCGGCGACCACGCCACTCTGGTCGCGTGACGCCCTCTCGCAGGCCGTCGTCTCGTTCCTGCCGGAGGACATCGAGTTTCGTTTGACGTCTGGCGCGCTGGTCAGCGCAACGTCGCTGCGCGGAGACGCCGCGTTTCGTGCCCGGAGTTACGCCGCCTTCAGCGGCGCGAAGCTCGGCGGTGCGAAAGCCGACAACCCTGCCGATTCCGCCGCGAGTTCGTTCGAACTCGGGGTTGCGCTGAGTGGAGGCCTGAAATCCGACACCGTGACGTGGGCACTGCACGCGGACTATCGCCAGCTCGAACGGCCGACTGCCGATCCCTTCGTTGCCGGAAGCACCAATCCAGGCCCGGCCATTGAATCGGCCGCGCAGGCGCTGAGCGGGACCGACGTATCGGCCTGGCTGTCGCCCACGGTGCGGACGTGGAAGGGCGGCAGTGCAGGTGGTCGGCTCGACTGGATGCTCGGTGCGCATTCCGACCTTGCGATCCGCGCGGGCGGCGCCTCGTGGTCGGAGGACAACCCGCAGGTTGGTCGCGAGCCGGTGAATGGTGCCGGCGCACGCCTCGAGGCCAAGGATTTCTCCTCCTCGGCTGCCCTGGGGGTGTCGGGAGACGAATGGCGCAGCGAGACGCGCCTCGGGCTGCGCACGGCGCAGCGCAACTGGTTTGCCGCGTCGCTGCCCTATACCGGGTTTGTCGGCGAGGGCTTCGCGATCGGTGGCGCCTCAACACTCCCGGGAAACTTCAAGGAGACGGCGTTCGAACTCAACCAGGCCGTGACGATCCATAGCGGCCTTCACACGCTGAAACTCGGCGGCAATGCCCAGCGCCGCAACGTGACCTACGACTGGATGCCGGGAAGTGCCGGACGGTTTGAATTTGGTGATGTCGTGGCCGGGTTCTCGACGGGGACTGGTGCCTTCTATCAGGCCGTTCGTGCCGGTGATGCCCCGAAGATCGGCGTCACCACGATCTCCCTCTTCCTGCAGGACAGCTGGCAGGCGTCGTCAGCGTTGCAGTTCAACGGCGGGGTGCGCTTCCAGCGTGTCAGCCTGCCCACCAACCTGATCGAGAACGACGAGATCTGGGGCGCCGCATCGGGTGCCAACAACAACCTCGTCCCTGAGCGCCAGAAGCAGTTCGGCCCCGAGGGGGGCTTCAGCTATCGCGCGGGGAGCAGTGGGCGCACTGTGCTGCACGGACAGGCTGCAGTGCTTCCCGGCGCGCACGATCTTGGGACCTTCGCAGAAGTGGCGCAGTACGATGGCGACGTGAGCGTCCGCCGGGCGACTGGCGTGCTCAACTGGCCGCGAGTGGGGCAGCTTGGCAACGCGCCGTTTGTTGGTCCATCGATCACGTTCTATTCGCCCAGTGTCCGCGCTCCGAAGACCGCGAAGTTCGAACTCGGCCTGAGCAATGACCTGGGCAGCGGTACCACCCTCTCGCTGACCGGCAGCTACGGGCACAGCGACTACCTGCTTCGCCGGGAAGACGCGAACCGTTCCGTGGCGCCACTGAGCACGAGCAGCGACGGTCGCTCGATCTGGGGCAGCCTCGAACAGTACGGGGCAATGCTCACGCCGGCGGTCGGATCCAACCGGCGCTTCCAGGAGATCGATTTCGCCTACGGCCTGACGTCAACGGGCTACAGCGACTACTACGCCGCAACGGTGCAACTGCAGCGCAGCATCAGTCGAGGGCTGCAGCTCGGCGTGGCATATACCTACTCCAAAACCAACGACAACCTCGTGGGCCAACTCTCGAGCGATCCCGCCGACCGGCTCTCTCCGTTCGCCGACAATCGCGGCGCGGCCGGCTGGGACGCAGGACGCTCCGACCTCGATATTCCGCACCGCCTGGTCGCGACGGCCGAGTATCGCAGTGGCGGTGCGAATCCCTACTCGCTGGCGGCACGATACCGATTCCGGTCGGGGTTGCCGTTCACGCCAGGCTTTCAGCGTGGCGTGGATGCCAACGGCGATGGCTCGTCATCCAACGATCCGGCGTTTCTCGGCGGGTCGATCTCCGGGCTGAGCGAGCTGGTGGGCCGGGAGTCGTGCCTCAGCGGAGCGGGTTTCGCGGTTCGGAACAGCTGCCGGGACAAGGGAGTGCACGCGTTCGATCTCCGCGGTGAGATCGGCCTGCCGATCGGCGGGCGCAGTCGCGTGGCACTTACGGTGGATGCGTTCAACCTGGTGGGGAGCGAAACCGGGCGGTTTGATCACGCCGCGGTGCTCGTCAACCCCGCGGGCGACATTACCATCGATGCTGCCGGGCGGACGGTCCTCCCGCTCGTGGCCAACTCGAATTTCGGGAAGCTGCTGGGGCGCGGTGGCGATGGCCGCCTGCTCCGGGTTGGCATCCGGGTGGAGAACTGACAATGCGTGTACTTCGCACAGCATTCCTTACGGCCTGCTGCCTCCTCGCCGCCTGCAGCAACAAGGGCGAGTCCCTGGTGCTGCCGGGCCTCGCCAATGGCGCCATCGGCGTGTTCCTCTATCTCGACC
>JAZJZU010000054.1:35157-59858 GCA_040389605.1 Gemmatimonadota bacterium | reverse complement strand
AGCCAGATGCTCACGCTCTATACGACGCCGGTCGTGTTCCTCTATCTCGACCGTGACGCCTCCGGGAATTATTCCACTGGCGACACGGTCTTCACGGGTGCGCGCGTGGCACTGCTCGCGCCGGGCGGTCGCGATACCATTCGCGTGGCCATCAGCAGTGTGCAGGGCGTGGCAACATTCGATTCGGTGCCCGTGGGAACCTATCGCGTCGCTGTCGACCGCCTGGCGCTCGGCGACAGCATTGCGACGGTCGAAGGAGATACTGGCACCATCCGCCTGCTGGGCCAGCCCGACTCGATCCTTGCAGCCCGGGCCGTGCGGCTTGCCTTCCAGGAGGTCACCCTTGCGCAGGCTCGCGCACTCCCGGCGGGCCGCCGGGTGGTCGTACGCGGGCGCGTGCTCTCGGCACTGCAATACTTCCGGGACTCCACAGCGTTCCTGAAGGACGCGACGGGATACTTGCGGATCACCGGCGCACGCCATCGGCCGGGACGCACCGGAAATAACGTTGGCGATTCGGTGAGTGTGCTCGGCACGACCGGCGCCGACAAGGGGCAGCCAGTGCTGATCAATGGATTGTTTGGCACGCTGGCAGAAGGGCCCGCACCTGTTCCGGTCGCGGTGAGCGTTGCCGAGGTGGCGACCGCCAAGGGCGGAACCCTCGACGCCGCACTCGTCCGCGTCACTGGTGCAAAGATCAGTGATACAATGACCACATTGCCCGACTACCTGGTACGCATTGCCGATGCGGGCAACGCCGCGACGCTCGCCGACGTCGTCATCGATTCACTCATTCCGGTCCCGGCAGGACTCTTCCGTCCGGGGCTGACAATCAGTGCGACAGGGGTGCTCGTCCCTCGTGGCAACGGGACCTGGATTCTCAAGCCGCGCGGTGGTGGGGACGTGACGCTGGCGCCCTGAGCCTCTTCCGCACGGAATGCACAACGCGCGGAGTCACCCTGCTGGTACGGTGGCTCCGCGCTTCGTGTTCACCCTGTCGGTGCGCGCACCGAGGAGGCAGAGCGGCAGGTAGCCGATGAGCAATGCGACGATCTCGATGGCATGAACAGGGAGTCCGGTCGCGAGCGACGTCAGTACGAAGGCGACGATCGCGACTCCCCCAGCGCCGACGCACACGCGCGTGCCCTGCACCCCGGCGAACCAGCCCAGCGCCGCCATCCAGCTGGCCAGCCAGAGCACGGTCCACCAGCGGGCCTGTTCGTCCACAGGCGGGGCGAACGGGTGGATCAGTGCCCAGCCGAGGCCGACCGACAACGGCAGCCGCTCCGCCGCGGCCGTCCCACCCGTCGCACCAGAATGGAGTGCGATGGAGCGCGGCTCGCGCACGACCTGCCAGCGCCACGGCGTCGCGAGTGGAATGCGAGCGGCGTCGTGAAAACTCCAGGTGGGAGTCCGGAATCCCCAGCGACTCGACCGCAACGGAAAATCCACCAGCAGGTCGCCGCCTCGCGCCGTCAGCGAGAGCTGCGATTTTCCCTTCCCGTCCACAATCCGGAGCAGCGACACCTTGCGGGCGGGGGGCGTTGTGTCGGCACTGGTGACCACGAGTGCCACGTCGAGCGAATCCGGGTGCGGCGGCACGCTGGCGAGCGGATCATCTTCAACGCCGATACCATCGAAGGACGCCTCCACGAAGCGCCCGCGAAAGGGATCGTGACCGGCCCAGACCCGGAGCGGTTGCCCAACCCACGGCCGATGCTGACTCAGCGACGGCTTCAGCCCGATGCCAGTGCCGAGCCAGAGCAGCGTAGTGATCACGAGCAGGAGGCCAGTGGCGCTCGCGGCGAAACGACGCGTTGGCCGCGCGGCCTGGTGCAGCACCGGCACCGCGTGCCAGCCGATGATCGCGCCGAGTGTATTGGCCAGCACATCACTGAGCGACGCGTCGCGACCCGCGAGAAGATTGCCCTGCACGATCTCGATCGTGGCAGAAATGACGCAGGCCAGCAGCGCGACCCGCAGCCATCGCCACGCCTGGGCGCCGAGGAGCAGGCCGAGCGGAGCGAAGAGGGCGAGGTTCAGGAGAATGTCAGTGCTCGAACCATCGCCGCAGGCGAGGCAGGTCCAGGGGGTTTCAGCGACGCGGGCCACCTGGTCTGGCGCCGGAGTGAGGGTGAGCGCCCCGATCATCACGAGCCAGAGGAGTGTGCCCACCAGCCGTGCGCGTGGCCCCAGCCGTCGCACTATCGCTCCAGCTGCGTCACGGCTTCGAGCCGAGCGTGAAGGGCAGGTGTGTGGCCCAGTAGCGCACGCGCGCGGACAGCGGAAGCGGGCCACGCCGTGACGCCTCGCGCAGGAATTCCCGCGCGGCCTCGCGGTCGCGATAGTAGAAGAATTCCATCCCGTACTCGAGGTAGAGCGCAAACTCCTTGGTGTTGACCAGCTCCGGGTCGAGACCAAGTCGATCGGCGATTCTTGTCAGGTGCGTCAGCTCGGCCCGAGCAAACCGACGCGTCTGTCGTGTCAGGGAAGCGGTCGTCGGCTGATAGTCGACCAGGCGGGCGTCGATTCCCACGAGCTTCCATCCGCTCGCGGTCAGCCTGAGCCAGAGGTTGTAGTCCTCAACACCGATCAGGTCGCGGGACTCGTCGAATCCCCCGACTTCCTCCCAGGCTGCCTTCCGCAGCATCACGGTGCTCGTGGGGATCCGGTTCCGCTCCCAGAGCGCGGCGAAATCCATCGCGGCGGGGGGCATCGGTGGCTTGCGCCCATCGGCCACCTCGTGCCCCGAGTACACCACTGCCACCCGGTCGGCCTCGAGCGCCGCGAGCTGGCGCTCGATCCGGTCGGGCCGCCAGGCATCGTCGGCGTCGAGGAGGGCGATCCAGTCGGCCTCTGCGGATGCAATACCCGCATTCCGGGCAGCACCAGGCCCGGCGTTCGCCTGGCGGATGACCCGCGCGCCAGCCGCCTCGGCCAGCTCGGGGGTGCCATCGGTCGAGCCGTCGTCCACCACGATCAGCTCATCGGGCACCCGCGATTGCGCCAGGACCGACCGGATGGCCGATCCGATCGAAGCGGCCGCGTTGAACGCGGGAATGACGGCGGTAATGCGGGTCGGACCCATCCTGGACTCCCTCACCATTCTGTCGCTTCGCCACGGTGGCGAGTCGCCCCCGGGCACTTTCCGTATAATAATCGAACAGTGCTCGCCAAAAATTCGTCAGTACAGGAATAGACGATTTCAGTCAAACTGTTGTGACACCGATACTTGACATCGTCCGGCGCAGTGGGACAAGAACGGCCCACGAATTGCCAGATAAGTAAACACGGCAGCTGAACTCAGCGGCCGAAAAACTACCGATCCGCTGCCCAGAGCACACCCGGGGAAATCCGGGGTCGCAGAGCCAGGGAGCTGCCTCGCCGGGAAGTATCCGGTGAAACGCCAGCCCAGCCGCCAGCGAGGTGACTCAACACTCTCGACGAGCTGGTGGCCCAATGACGTACACTTTCAAGCTGTCCCGCCGGATTGCCTCCAACCATAGAGCCGGGCTGGCTGCGCTTTCCATCCTGCTGGGTGCCTGTGGTGCCCAGGGTCCGACCTCCGCCACGCCCGTGGCTCCGACGCCGGTTGTCACCGCCGGCTGGCTCACCGTTCAGCTCACCACTCCCCGTTCCGATGACGGCGCCGTCCAGCTCTCGGTCAGCGGGCCCGGGGTCGACTCGGCCTCGATCAGTGGATACGACGGCTTCAGCGTGGTCGGGAACTCGGCGGCCGATATGGTCATCACCGGTGCCTTGACCAGCGGAAACATTGCCCGGGTTCACCTTCGCGATCTCTCCCGGACCGGCGATGTCCGCGCCACGCTCTCGGCCGCCGCCTCTCGCGGCGATTATCAGCTCCAGGACCTGACCGGATACCGCGTCGTGCTGGTGCGCTAGCGCCGAGGCAGCAGCAGGTCGGCAATCAGGGGCAGGTGATCCGAGCCCACGTCGCGCCCAATTGATGCGCGGCGTGGGCGGATATCTGGTGTCGTGAGCACGTGATCGATCCGGGCACCCCACCAGCGCGTCGACTTGGTGTGTCCCGTGCCGATGCCTCCCCAGTTCCAGGCATCGCGCAGCTCGCCCCAGTAACGCCGGAAGATCGCGCTCTCCACTGGCAGGTTGAAGTCTCCCGCCACGACCGTCGGCATCGAAGGCCCGTCGAGAATCCACGCTCGTGCGTCGCGCGACTCTTCGTCGCGCTGTCTCGTATTGGCTCGCGTAGTGTTGCCCAGCGACGGAATGCTCGAGAGATCCGGGAAGTTGTCGAGTGCATCTCGCGGCGTCTCGAGGTGGACGAGACCGATGCGGAGCGGGCCGGCTGGTGTCGTCACGACTGCACGGACAATGGCCCCCGCGCCTCCCTCCTTCCAGATGTCCATCGGATCGCGTTCACTCCACTCCAGGATCTCGTTGCGCGACAGCAGGCAGAGCGACGTCTCGCTCACGCGGAACTGGTAGTGCGGCAGTGTGCTCAGCGCTTTCCGGATGGAGCCGTTGCCACATTCGGCAACGACGACCACGTCGGGATCCCATCGGCCCAGTTCTGCGACCACGGCCTCGGCGGGCGTTGCGCCGCCGCTGCCCGCGCCGACATTCAGCTCAAGCACGCGAAATGGGACGCCGCTGCCAGCGGCGAGGCGGCGAATTCCGGAGTGGAAATCGAGCAACCCGAAGACCACGATGCACGCCCCGGCGACTGATGGGAGCAGGGCCCTGCGCGGCGCGACCACCAGCCACGGAACCATTCCGAGGAGTGGCAGCGAGAGGAACCACCGCGGCCCATAGAGGAAGGGCAGCGCCCACCAGATCCGGTCACCGAGCTGACAGGTAATCAGGTAGAGGGCGGCAAGCGTCCCGAGTGCCAGCCAGGCCAGCCGGCGCGACCAGAGCTCGAGCTTCATTTCAATTCCGACGCCAGGGCCAGCAGCCCAGCCCCGCGAGGAAGCCCGTGCCCCAGCTGCAGTGGATGATGGCGAATACAAGCGGAAGCACGGGAAGCATTCCGAGGCCGTGCCGTCGTGCCGTGATCATCGACGCCGAGAGATTCGCGACGAGGTAGAGGCCGATGTGCGTCAGGCCCCACCACCCGAGCAGGCTCACCAGAAGTGGCGTCAGCAGCAGCGACACCACAAACAGCGGTGCCACGGCCTGTCGCCAGCGGAGCGACTGCGGATGGAGCAGGAGCGTGCGGACTTTCCAGAAGCCGTACCGTGCGTACTGCCGCGCGAGTTTCGCGAGCGAGTCGCGCACAAAGTAGGTGGAGCGCAGCGTGGGAGAGAGGTAGACCCGGCCGCCGCGCGCGCGGAGGCGCACGTTCATTTCATAGTCTTCGTTCACGGCCCAGTCGGCGTGCATCCCGCCGAGCTCGCGGACGGTGTCGGTGCGCCACGCGCCAAGGTAGACCGTGTCGGTCCAGGCGGGCTCCGTGGCGTGCCGATACTTCGCGTCGCCGGCGGCAAACCGCGACGACACCGCCGCCGCAATGGCTCGACCCACGATGCCTTCACCAGTCGCGCGCTGGACTCCGCCAACGTTGCCGGCGCCAGTGGTCTCGAGCAGCCGGACGCACTCCGCGAGGTAGTCACTGGCGTAGAGCGAGTGCGCGTCGAGCCGCACGAGGTAGCGCCCACGCGCCTCTGCGAGCCCGCGGTTGAAGGCCGCGGCCTGCAGGCGCTCGGGGTTGGGCAACAGCCGCAGGCGCGCGTCGCGGCTCGCGAGGTCGCGTACCAGCTGGTCGGATCCGTCGCTGCTCTCGCCATCGAGCACCAGCACTTCGAAGGTCAATCCCGCCGGCAATTCGGAGGCGAGCACCGATTCGAGGCACGGCGTGATGTGCGACGCTTCGTTCCGCATCGGGATGACGACGGTGATGTCGGGTGAGGGCAGCACGGTCACGCGCGTCTGGACTCGGTGGTGGGGAGGGACGGCCAGAAAACCGAAGCGGGCCCCGAAGATTTCGGAGCCCGCTCGGTAAGCTAGTCGGAGGCGCGGTCGACGACTACTTCGACTGCTTCCGGCGGCGGATTCCGGCGCCCGCCATTCCGGCGAGGCCCATCGCGAGCAGCGACATCGTGGCCGGCTCCGGCACGATTTCCTGCGGCGGCGAACCGCTCTTGAAGATCAGCTCCTGGCAGCGGGTGCCGAGCTCGCGGTTGCAGTTCGGCGTGGCATCGGTGATCACGCGCCAGTCGGTCGCATCGAACGCCGCGCCGGCAGCGCCGAGGGCGCCCGTGCTGGTGATGATGCCCCAGGCCAGCCCGCCCTGGTAGTCGCCGAACTTCGCCTTGAAGGAGGCTTCGGTCGCGCCCAGACCGCCGGCTTCGCCGAGGCCCCAGATTGCCCACTGCCAGTCATTCTCGCTGCCCGACAGGTCGTTGCTGCCGCCGTTGGCGAAGAAGGTCTGGACCAGGAAGGCCTGACGCTGGTAGACGTCGTAGTTGCCGGTCTGGGTCTTCCCCAGGGCAATGCCGGCGGGGGAGAGCTCGCTCACCCAGACGTCGTAGTTGTCGCCCGGCGAGATGGAACCCGGCCGGTCGACGCAGAAGACGTAGAAGGCCGAGTTGAGCGGCGAGGCGAGATTGCCCGGCGTCGCGTAGGCCGCGGTGAACTCACCCGTCCGGTTGAACCAGTTGTTCGGAGCGGCCTTGGTCAGGAGCTCGAAGTGTCCATCGGCCGGCGGCGCGGCGTGGAGTGGGGCCGCGATTGCCAGCGTCGCGATGGCCACTCCGAGGGCGTTACGAATCAGCTGCTTCATGGGGGAGCTTACTCCAGTCTATCGGTTCTTTGTGATGCGATTGTGGTTCGGCTTGTCGGGGTACCCTAACGCAGTCCCTGTGCCACGGCGTGCCAGGGCGGAGCGTGAACTTTCCAGTCCGGAACGATCTTCATAACATCTGTTGCAGCAATGAGTTACGACCGCAGCGCCGAGCCTCGCGGAGTCGTCGCGGCAGGGCGCGCGCCCTCCGGCAGTCACCGAAGTGCCTTGTTGTTGCTTCAACTTGTGGTGGCCACGCAACACTATCGCCCTGAGCAGGGCGTTGGCCTGGTGCGACGGCCTGACCTTTCGCCGCGACTCGTCGGCGCCCCTCGCAGGCTCTTTTCAGGACCGTCAAAATCTGTCAAGTTTCTTGTCACCTCTGGCCTTCTTTCTTCAGTAAATCGGCCGGAAACCGATGATTTGAATGGTGAAGAGCTTGGCCGCTCTTTTGCTTAGTAATTGGACGCCACGTCATCGTGGACGCTGCCCAGAGCAAACCGCCCGAAAGGTCGGGACGCAGAACTTCGGGGCTACGGTGGGGATGATCCATTTCCCGCCACGCCAGCCGGGTCGCCAGCGCCAGAACAGAGCCCCGCGCGAGCGGGCAGAGTCGCAATCGTCGCGACCCAATGGCCTTGGAGAGAACCGGATGAAGTACCGTCGTGCGCTGCCAGCCCTCCCCCTCATTGTTGCGCTCCTCGTCGGAGTGCTCGTTCCGTCGACGCTTCCCTCCCAGGGGGTCGCGAATCCCCTGCGCGATGCCGTGATCCGGTCGGGTGGGCGAGTCATCGTGACGCTGCGTTCGACGCAGCCGGGGAACTTCATCCGGCTGCCCGGCTCGCCGCCCGTCACGGGAACGGAGCTCGCGGCGATCGCCACGCGGATCGGGGCGAGCTACCGGCTGCGCGAGACCGGCCGGGCGCCATTCGCCGGGATGATCATGGGTGAGATTTCGGCCGACGAAGCCGTGGCACTCGCCGCCGATCCGAATGTCGAACTGGTGGAGGCCGACCGCCTCTGGGCGCCGACCGACCTGGGCGATGACTTCGATCCGTCGGACCGCTGGGCGGCCTACCGCGTTCGCGTCGACGACGTCCCCTACGGAGTCACCAACGTGACGGCGCCTGCGGTCTGGGCCACGGGCAACCGGGGCGAGGGCGTCAAGGTGGCCGCGATGGACTCGGGTGGCGATGCCTCTCATCCCGACCTCAACTACGTCGGCGGCTATAACGCCGTCACCCGGACCACCTCGGGCTGGGCAGACGACATCGGCGCCTGCAACGGACACGGGACCCACGTGGCGGGCACCATCGCAGCCCTCGACAACGGCAGCGGCGTAGTGGGAATTGCCCCACGCTCGCAGCTCTACGCCATCAAGGTGTTCGAGAACGTGAGCGGGTCGTGTCTCGCGTACACGTCGTCGCAAATCAACGGCCTGCAGTGGGCCGTGACCCAGGGCATCCGGCTCGTGAACGTCTCGATCGGCGGGAGCTACTCGCCCTCCTATGATGCCGCGATCCAGACCGCGGCGGCCTCGGGCACCTACCTCATCGCCGCGTCGGGCAACAACGGCGGGGCGGTGCTCTTTCCGGGATCGTCGGCGTATTCCATCGCCGTGGCGGCCGTGGACGGGAACAACAATCGCGCGAGCTGGTCTGACTATGGCCCCGAAGTGGACTTCTCGGCGCCAGGCGTGAGCATCAACAGCACGATGCCCGGCGGCGGATACGGCTACAAGAGCGGGACCTCGATGGCGACACCGCACGTCGTCGGCGTGTCGGCCCTGATCCTCTCCGCGTTTCCCTCGCTGAGCTTCAGTCAGCTGTACCAGAAGCTCCGGGACGGTGCACTCGATCTCGAATCTGGCGGCTTCGACAACAACACCGGTTACGGCCTCGTGCGCGCATCGAACTCGATCGGCGGTGCCCTGCCACCACCGGTCCCCTTGACCCTCGCGGTCTCGCCGGCCGCGCGCAGCGCGAGCGTGCAACAGGGCAGCAGCGCGCCGTCGGATCAGGCCACGGTGACGCTCAGCGGCGACAACAACCTCACGACGGCCTGGACCGCGACCAAGCGGAAGAGCTGGACCACGCTCACGACCAGCTCTGGCATCGGGAGCGGGACCGTCGCGTGGAACCGCAATGCCACCGGGCTTGCCGTTGGCACCTACATCGACACGATCACCGTGACGGCGGTCGGTGTGGCAACCCCCAGGACAGTCTTCGATACGCTGCGGGTGACGGCCGTCCCGGTCCCGCTCACGCTCGCCGTCTCACCTGCCGCACGGAGCGCCACCGTGCAGGCGGGCGGCAGCGCACCGGCGGATCAGGCGACGGTGACCCTGAGCGGTGACAACAATGCCACCACGCCGTGGAGCGCCACCAAGCGGAAGAGCTGGACCACGCTCACCACCGGCAGCGGCACCGGGAGCGGTACGGTGGCGTGGAGCCGCAATGCCACTGGCCTTGCGGCCGGCACCTATGTCGACACCATCACCGTGACGGCCGTCGGTGTCGCAACCCCACGGACCGTGTTCGACACCCTGCGCGTGACCGCTGCGCCGGTGCCGCTCACGCTGGCGGTTTCGCCGTCGGCGCGCAGCGTCACAGTGCAGGCCGGCACGAGCGCACCCGCGGATCAGGCCACGGTCACCTTGAGCGGCGACAACAACGCCACCACGCCGTGGAGCGCGACCAAGCGGAAGAGCTGGACCACGCTCACCACCGGCAGCGGCACCGGGAGCGGCACGCTCGCCTGGAGCCGCAACGCCAGCGGACTCGCGGCCGGCGTGTACGTCGACACCATCACCGTCACGGCGACGGGGGTCGCGACGCCTCGCACCGTGTACGACACCCTTCGGATCACCACGGCCCCAGTTCCATTGACACTGGCTGTTTCGCCCTCGGCGCGCAGCGTGACCGTGCAGGCCGGGAGCAGCGCGCCATCCGATCAGGCCACGGTGACGCTGAGCGGCGACAACAACGCCTCCACGCCGTGGAGCGCGACCAAGCGGAAGAGCTGGACCACGCTCACCACCGGCAGCGGCACCGGGAGCGGTACGGTCGCGTGGAGCCGCAACACCAGCGGGCTCGCGGCCGGTGTGTACGTCGACACCATCACTGTCACGGCGACGGGGGTGGCGACGCCGCGTACCGTGTACGACACCCTTCGGATCACCACGGCACCAGTTCCCCTGACGCTGGCCGTTTCACCCGCCGCGCGGAGCGTGAGCGTGCAGGCAGGGAACAGCGCACCCGCGGATCAGGCCACGGTGACACTGAGCGGCGACAACAACGCCTCGACGTCGTGGAGCGCGACCAAGCGGAAGAGCTGGACCACGCTCACGACGGGCAGCGGGACTGGTAGCGGCACGGTCTCGTGGAGCCGCGATGCCAGTGGCCTTGCAGCCGGTACCTATGTCGACACGATCACCGTGACGGCGGCTGGCGTCGCGACACCCGGTGTGGTGTACGACACGCTCCGCATCACGGCCGCTCCTGATCCGCTCACCATCGCGCTGGATGCCACGAGCCGGAATGTCTCGGTTGTGCAGGGGGGCGCGGCGCCATCCGATCAGGTGATCGTCTGGCAGAACGGCACCGGCCACGGCACCAGCGTCTGGACCGCCACCAAGCGGAAGCCCTGGACCACGCTCACCTCGGCATCGGGTTCCGGCGGCGGGGCGACGCTCGCGTGGAGCCGGAGCGCGGCCGGCCTCGCGGTGGGCACCTATGTCGACACGATCACGGTGTCGGCGTCAGGCGCACTCGGTTCACCGGCAATGCTGATCGATACGCTGCGGGTGACGGCCTCCGTGACACCGGTCACCCTGGCGGTCGCCCCAGCGTCACGCAATGTCTCGGTTGAGCAGGGGAGTGTTGCTCCCTCGGATCAGGCCGCCGTGACGCTCAGTGGCGACAACAGCAGCTCGGTTGCGTGGAACGCAACGAAGCGGAAGAGCTGGACGACGCTGACCACGGCGAGCGGCACCGGCAGCGGGACCGTGGCCTGGAGTCGCAACGCGGCCGGCCTCGCGGTCGGCACCTATGTCGATACCATCACCATCGCGGCGACCGGAGTGATCGGTACCCGCACGCTGGTCGACACGCTTCGCATCACCTCTGCGCCCGTGATCCCGATCACAGTGGCGGTTTCACCGACCGGTCGTCGGGCCAGCGTCGGCTTCGGCGGCTCGGCACCTTCCGACAGCCTTGCCGTGACGCTTTCGGGCACCGGGAGCAGCACGACCTCCTGGCAGGCGACTTCATCGGCTACCTGGGCCACGCTGCGGGCTGGTGGTGGGACCGGGAATGGCTGGCTGCGGTGGGATCGCGATGCCTCGGCACTTTCGGAAGGCACCTATGTCGCAACGATTCAGGTGCGCTCGGGCGCTTCAAGCGCCGTGCTCTTCGATACCCTGATCGTCCTGCCAGCACCGAAGTCGATTGCCGTCACGCCGAGAGGCAAGAAGTTCCGTTTGCTCACCAGTGCGAGCAGCGGAGCGAGTATCGCAGGTGCGCTCGATTCCGCCATCGTCCAGGGCAACGCCCCGGTCGGCGGGAGCAATGAGTGGACTGCCGCCACGACGGCGAGTCGTCTGCGCCTCGTCACCGAGTCGGGCTCGCTCAACGGTGCCGTGGTATGGGAGCGTCTCTCGACCACGCTCGCGGTTGGCCTGCACGTCGATTCCATCGAGATCCGGCTGCAGGCTGACGCTTCGGTCCGGAGCGTCTTCGTCGACACTCTCGAGGTGGTATCGGTGCCCGCTCCTGAGCCCGGCCTGGCCGTGGAAGAACTCTTCCGCGCCGGTGGCCTCACGGCCGATCAACGTGCCGTGCTGGATCGTGAAGGCAATGGCAACGGCGCCTACGATCTGGGCGATCTGCTCGCCTGGATCGACCGAAGCCACGTGCGGCTCTCAGCGCAGGTGGCTGCTCAGTTGCAGGGGCTGATGTTGCGGGAAGCCGCCCCGGCGCCCAAGGCGGCGGGTGTTGTCCGCGATCGCTGAAGCGGGCATCTGGCGACCAGCGTGACCGGCGGGGCCGCACTTCACTCCTGAGTGGTGTGGCCCCGCAGTCGTAACCACCGCTCGGCAATCCGTGACCGCAGCCCGTCACGCGACTCACGAAGGTCGGTGAGCTGGTCAACCTCGGGATGCCATTTGGCCTTGTAGGGCTCCGTGCCGGGCCCGAGATCGAATACCGACAGCCCCGACGCCTCGCACGCTTCAAGTGTCCGTGTCGTGATCAGGATCCCGAGGCCGAGCCGCGCTTCGTCCGGGTCCCACGCGACGCGGTACGAATGCGCCTCATCCCGGTTGCAGAACAGAATGCACCCCGCGAGGAGTCGGCCGTCGCGCCGGATTGTGAAGAGCCGTGCGCGGCCTGCACCGATTTCGCTCGCAAGCCAGGGGGGAAAATCGCGGTTCGCGCTCCCCTCGAGAAAAACCATCCTCTGCTTCTGCCAGCGCTTGAGCCGGGTGTGCAGGGTCATCAACTCGTCGATCGTCTGCACGAGGGCGGATTCGGCCGGCTCCCACCCCATCCGGATATCGCCCGTCGCGAACAGATGACGCTCGAGGCGGTGCATCTCCTTGGCATCGCGGCCACGAATGGTCTCGCCGCTTCCCAGTCGCACGCGGGGTGAGGGCAACCCCTCGTGCCGAATCAGGGCCGGCAACGCCCTGAGCACTCCGGCCTCAGCGTCGAGGAGCCAGGCCCCGGGCCGAACGTGACGGAGCGCGAGCCCGTCACGCGCGATGCGGTTCAGCCCCTCAGCGATCGCCGCACCGACCGCCAGGGAGTGGTCTGGATCAATGACCGCGTCGAAGTGATAGGCGTGGGTTCCGATCAGCGGGACCAGGCCTCGGAGGACGACCGGCCCAACCCTTCGGCGCCGAAGTCCGACCGGCAGCACTCCGCGCAGCTTGCCATCGTGGTCGCGGACCACGATCACGCGCGGGTGAATATCCGGCGTGAAGATCCGGTGGAAGGCGAGGAGGCGATGGGGGCCATTGCGTGCCGACCCGCGGGGATCTCGTTCAAACAGCTGCTGCCATTCGCTCAGCAGCCCGTGCAAGGCGTGTGGTGACTCGACAATCCGGCTCTTCACGCCGCTATCCGGTGGTCCGCAGTCTGGCGAGCCGGCCGCGCCAGGTCTTGCCGTGGAAACTGAAGCGCGTGAGAGGATGCGGCTCGCTCGACCACAGTTCCTTGTATTGCTCGTCGCCACGACCCAGATCGTACTGCGTACACCCCGAGGCGAATGCGTCCTCGATCATCAGCGAGAGCAGGAGCCTCCCTGGCGACTGTGCCTGCCATCGCGCGTCGTGCGCCATTCGCCAGCTGTACTGTGTATTCCGCCAGCGGAACGCGATGTGCACCGCGATCACCTCGTCAGCGAGCGCCAGGGTGCCGACTCGTGCCCAGCCCGTGCGTGCGGTGGCGAGGACAGCGTCCTCGAGACGTCGAAAATTGTCGGGGGCCGCAAATTCTGCGGCTTCGCCAAACGAACGCCAGCGCGCAGTATGCAGCGCCTCGAACCGCCGCAGCGTTGCCTTGAGTTCACTCTCAGGTACCGCAGGATAAAATTGCACCGGGCCCAGCTTCTTCAGGCGGCGAGCGGTTCCGCGGAGCATCACCGGTCGATCGGCCTCGCTCGACGTCGCTGCACCGGGCAGTACACGGCGAGAGGAGCCGATGGTGCTCGAGTATCCGGTGCCCACACCGCGACAGAGTGGCAGCAGGTTCCCGTCCGCCCGAAGGAACGAAAAGTCACAGCGATCCCAGTCGCGGCGCTGCTGCACGCATTCGAGCAGCGCCCGGCCTGCTCCCGGTGCCGCGGGATCGAGCGCGGCATCGAAATACGACGTATGCCAGGTGGTGTAGCCGGTGAGACGGCTCCCGCCAAGACGCCCAGACGCAGGACTCCTCCTGAGCGGCAGGACACCGACCAGTCGTCCGTCGGTCTCCCGCGCGGTGACGACATACGGCGTACCGGGGCAGGGCGTCAGGTCGCCGAGGCCGAGCATCAGGGTGCCCGAATCGTAGGGCGACGTGCCGGGGTCCCGAAGTGCGAGCGCATCCCACTCGGGAATGAGCGCGACCAGCCGGTCGGCCTGCTGGAGAATTTCGGTTGCCGGCATCACACCTCTCGGGGCGGTTCCGGTTTTTCCGCGCCGGCGTCTGACGGCACGGCGTCCTTGCCTCGCGCGTCGAGTCGGCGCAGCAATCGTCGCGAGATTCCGCCGAACAGTTGCTGGTCAATCTCCTTGAGCAGCGAGCGGGTGCGATAGCGCCCGATCAGCCGCTGAAGTTCCCGCGCCAATTCAGGATCGCGATCGGCGAGCCCCGGCGTGAGGATCTCCACCCAGTCGACGAAGTCGCCATCGTGTTCCACAATCAGGCCGCGCAACAGCCGCGGATCCCGCAGTGGCGGCATCGCCGGCGAACTCAGCTCCAGGGCGCGCATCGCGGCCGATGTCTGCAGGCACTTGTGGCAGACGCCACAATTGTAATCCTCACCCTGAAAGCAGACCCGCAGGACGGCCAGCAATTCGGGAGCTTCCGCCAGGACCGCGAGCTTCTCGATCCGGAGCGCCTCCGCGCCGTGATGATGGATCCGCAACGCGGCCGATCCCCAGAGCGGATCGGTATAGGGGTGGGTTCCGTAGGGGCGGAGGTTCTCCCAGGAATTGCTGCCCGCGATGGTGTACTCGGAGAGACCTAGCGCGTGGGGAATCGACGCGAGTGCCCCCCCGATGAATTCCGACCACTTCCCGCCCGTTGCGCGCCCGACCGCCTTGACGTTTGTCTGCACAATGGTCAGTGGGACACCCAGCGACTCCATTGGTTGCGAGAGCGTCTGCGCTACCGCCGACATCAAGTGGGGATTGGCCTCCCGATACTCTATCCCGTCGAACAGGACCGTTCCGTCGAGGTCAGGGCTCAGGCGAAAGACCGTGTAACTGCTATCGACGCCACCAGAGTAGCCGGCCATCCGCTGTGTGCTGCCGGTGCGCAGGCCCTGCGCAGATGCGTGAATGCTGACCCGCTGCAACTCTGGAAACCAGCGCGTGAAGATCGCCTGCAGCTGATCGGTCGAGCGGATCATTTCGGGGTCGAGCGGGGCGTTCTCCGGAAGGACCAGGTCGCGACCAGCGCGCATCGCGCTCACCAGCAACGCTGCCACAAACGGCTCGGCCCGGAGCGAGATGCCCGGGCGCTGCGGCATCGTCCAGAAGAGCTGCTCGTCGCCGACGTCACCCGAAAGCGTTACGGTATCGCTGCGGCTCTCGAGCTGCACATTGGTGACCTCGAGTGGAGCCCGGCTCACGAGGCCACCGGTGGTGTGCCGGAAAGTCCTGCGGCAGAGAGGATCTGCTGGTGGCACTCCCAGGCAGTCACGAAGTTGAGGCGCCAGCGTCGCCGATTCGCCTCCGCGCGGACATCCCGCAGGACCTGGTCGATGAAGCCACCGAGCAGTGGTCCGGCATTCTTCTCCGGTGCACCGTGGGTGAACAGCTTGAGGAAGACGTCATTGCCGATCCGGGGCGCGTGATCAAGCCAGTTGGTGACACGAACTGCACCGGGAGGCGCGTAGCCAGCGAGCTCGCCGACCTCGAGGGTCGGCAGCACGCGCCAGCGCGGGTGTGGCCGCAGCCCCAGCGGGCCCTGCACGCAGAGCAGGGCATCGGGTGGAGGCGCAACACCGCGAGCGACCAGTGCTCCCGAGTCGTGGGATTTCGGCTCGGACGGGTTGTCGGTGGCCCAGTAGATCGCGTTGACCAGCTGCGTCTGGCAGGGGTCGGGTGCTGCCGGAAGCGTGAAATCCGCATAGCAACCGAGTTCGCGCAGCAACGTGAGCTCGTTGTTCAGTCCGCACCAGCGTCCATCGGGCCTGGAGTTGTCGAGCGCCCAGTTGCCGTGAATGAACCCGAATCCGGGCCGGCCTTGCCAGGGATGCAGCAATCCGTGCTGCTGGTGCAGCGTCGCGATGAACTCGCGCATCCGCCCCAGAAAATCGGCCTCGCCTTCACCGTCGTGGTGAATGTGCACCTCGACATCGGCAATACCATTTCGGCAGAGCTCGGCGAGGGGAGCCAGCAGCGCCTCGCGGTATTCCTCCTGCGGATAGAAGAACGTCCAGCGCGGAGGCCGGCCGGTATCATCGCGATGCTGGTCGGCAATGCGCGGCCATTGTGTCCGCCAGGCATCGACGCGAGTCGCTGCGATCGCGTCAGCGGGCTTGCCCCAGTATGGCTCGAAGTGGTCGGCGAACATCAGGTGCACGGTCACTGGCCGCGCGGGATCGAAGCGGTGCTGCCGCATCCGCCGCCGCGCCGCCAGGAGGCCTGGCAACCAGAGTTGTGCGTTCCGCGGGAGCTTCATCGCGCCACCGCCGAGGTTGGTGCCGGACGGCTTGTCAGTACGCCGGCGAGCGTCGTGCGCAGGTCGGCAATGGCATCGTGCCGGTCGCGCACCGTGGGCTGTGCTCCGCGCATCATCGGCGGGCGGTCCAGGGCCGCGATCACCGCGTCGGCGAGCGGGCCGGTTTCTCCGGACGCCACGGCCTGGCTGCCGGGCTGGACGAGTTCCGCCACGCCGCCAACATCACTCGCGACAAACGGTGTTCCACAGGCAAGGCCCTCGAGCAGCACATTCGGGATGCCCTCAGAGCGGGAGGGCAATACCATCAGGTCAGCCGCGCGGTACCAGGTCGCGAGCTCCGCGTGAGGAACCGTGCCTGCGAAGCGAACGTCAATGCCCAGTGCTCGCGCGCGTGCCTCGAGTGCTGCGCGCTCTTCACCGTCGCCCACGAGAAGCAGCAGCGGTCGATCGACGGCGGCGGCGACGCGCGGCCACGCCTCCATCAGGACGTCGAGTCCCTTGACCGGGACCATCCGCCCTACCCACAGCACCAGGTGCCGGTCCAGCGGGAGTCCGAGTGCCCGCCTCGCCTCGGCCGGGTCGCCAGGGCCGAACCGGGAACGGTCGACCCCGCGCTCGAAAACGGCCACACGCTCCGCGGGTACGCCAAGCGCAATCACCCGGGCACGGAGTGGCGCCCCCACCGCGAGCACCCGGTCGGCCGCAAGAAGCGTCTCGAGGATGATCGCGCGGCGCGCGGGATCGGCAGTGAGCAGCTGGATATCCGACCCTCCGACCAGCAGGACCGACGGCACACCGAGCCGGCGTGCTGCCTCGACGGCCACAGTCCCGTCGGGGTGGGCCCAGTACCCGAGAATGAGATCCGGCTGCCACTGCTTTGCGATTGCCCAGACGACGGGCAGCACGCTGCGGCGCATCCAGCGATGGTGCGAAGCGTGGGCCAGCCGGGGCGGGTAGTACCAGGTGGGATAGCGCGCACCGCTGTCGGGAATGGGGCCGCGCGCCACGCGCCAGCGATCAGTCCACGGCACGGGAGCGATAACCTGCACATCGTCTCCCGCTTCGCGCAACCCCGCCACCAGCGCGGCATTGAATGCGCCCTTCGTGCCGCGGTAGGGCGTGGGCATCACGCTGGTGAGGAGCAACAGCCGCATTGCGTCAGCGATCCGAGGGGGGCGTCGCCTGGAAAGCCCGGAGTTTTCGTCGCGGCAGCACGCCTCGCCCGGGGGGCGGCGCGGGTTTCGTTTTCGGTGGAGGTGCCGTGACCTCAAGCGGCGTCCCGAGCAGCACGGCCGCGCCGATGCCCAGCGCCATATACGTCAGGGCGTAGTAGGCGTTCGAGAGGAACGTCCCCGTCACCAGCAACCCGGCCATCATCGCGAGCATATGACCGGAGAGTATTTCCTCATCGCGTGCCGCGGGGTGGCTGTCGCGCTGAAGCACCGCAGCCTTGCGGAGTCGACGCAATCCACCGACCACCTGCCGGCAGAGCAGGACGAACAACGCAATACCCGCAAGTCCCAGCTCCATCCCGTACTGGACCCAGGTGCTGTGCGCGGCGCGCTCGGGACCGTTGAGTTCGCCGAAATACGTGGGATAATTGTCGATCCCGTATCCCCAGGGCCGCTTGATCATCCAGACGAAACCCTGGCGCCAGAAGTACCAGCGTCCCTCGTTGCCGCTGATGTTGTAGTCATCACCGGAGAAGTCCCCGAACCGGTCGCCCCCCCCGATCCCTGAGGCCATCAGCACGAAGATGCCCACGCCTCCGATGACGAGGAAAATGGTGAGCCATCTTCGCCAGCCGCGTGCTCCGGCACCGATCAGGACCGTGGCCGCGGCCAGCAGGCCGAGCATACTGCCTCGCGATTGCGTCGGGACGAGCGCAGCGATGTACAGGCCGGCCACCGCCGTCCAGAACACCCGGCGCCGGAAGTTGCCCACCGAGAGCCAGAGTGCGAGCGGAAAGGTGGTGGCGAGAATGGCCCCGAAGTCATTGGGGTCCAGGCCGATACCGACGACTTTCAGTCGGCGCAGTTCGGGACGGGCAGCGAGCACTTCTGGACTCACGAGGTCGCCGTCCTCGTTGAAGACCGGGGCGTTCGGGTCGTAGGTGTGGATCACGTCGAACGAGACGGCACCAACGCAGAGGACGTACACCGCGACCGCAACCCGGAGCGTGCGACGATCACGCAGGAAGATCAGTGAGCAGAGAAAGACCGCGATCGCCACGGAGTAGCGATCCTTCAGGAACTGGAATGACTCGGAGGGCCAGATGCCGATCGGCGCGGTCGCAATGGCGACGCCCAGGAGGAACGCGCAGAGTCGCAGCGCCCGGCTCTGTCCCCAGATCAGCGACCACGCCTGTGATGGTACCAGGAACAGCAGTGACGAGAGGAAGAGCATCATCAGGACGAGCGGCAGCCGTGGTACGGCGAGCGGCTGGAACACTTCGGGGAGGCGCACCACGGCAAAGCCGAGGTAGAGCCCGAACAGGGCTGCCATCACGAACTCGCCGGTCCCCGCGCGCGTCAGTGAGAATCCGCTGCTCTTGATGCGCTGGTTTGCCGTCGCGGTCGCCGCCTTGACGGCGCCGACGATGTCGCCGGCCGTCGGCTCGTTGGCTTCAAGTGTGGTCATTCCGTTCCCTTCGCTGTTGATGCGGCCTGCAACCGATTGACCACGACTTGCAATTTTCCAGCCGCGGTCAATGGGATCTCGTCCACTTGCTCCACCCGGAGCGCGAGCGCTTCGCCGGCCACGGCCGCGAGCTCGCGGCGCAGCCAGCGCTCATCTTCTTCACGCCACTCGGGCGCAACCAGCCGGACGGTGACACTGCCGGGTTCGTCCTGGATTACCTGAAACCGCCGGACCGAAGCCAGCTCCTTCAGGATGTGGGGAAAGAATTCCCCCGGGAGGGAGCGGCCGTCGGGCGTCGTGAGCACATCCAGCCGGCGCCCTGTGACCGCCCGCAGCAGCGGCAGCCCTCGCCCGCAGGCACACCCCGCGCCGCCGGCAATCGCCCGGTCGCCGTTGAGGTAGCGGATGAACGGCATTCCCCGGTTGGTCAGGTCCGTGACGACGACGTTTCCCTCCTCGCCCTCGGGCGTGGGAGCTCCGTCGTCGGCTAGGACCTCGACCAGCAGGTGCTCCATCGTGAGGTGCAACCCACGGTGCTCCGGGCACTCGGCACCGATGAGCATAAACTCGCGCGATCCGTAGGTCTCGAAGACGGGTGCGCGAAACACGCGCTCAATGACCGTGCGCTGGAAATCAAAGAGCTTCTCGGCTCCCACGACGATCGCCCGCGGCTGCCAGGGCTCGAGCCCGCGCTCCTCGAGCATCCGGGCAAAGGTATAGAGCGCGCTGGTGTAGGCCACGATCGCATCGGGCCGGGTTGCGGCGAGGGAGCGCGCAAAGTGTTCCGTCTGCGACTCACGCAGGTCGAAGCAGCTTTCGGTGGTGCGACGGTAGAGCCGATCGTACAACCGCACCTTGCGCTTCTTCCAGTCTGCCGCGGACGCTGGTGGAACGCCCCACAGGTACCACTGCCGCGTTCCTGGCGCCGCTCCGGCCCAGCCATAGCCGCGATGCCACGCTGCCATCCGGCGATCGTTGCTGTCGAAATCGAGGTCGAACTTCAGCGGCACGCCGCTCGATCCACCCGTGGCCTTCGCAATGAAGCGGAGACCGGGTGCGGTCGAACGCATCGCGAGGCGATGCTCGCGCACCGTATCCCGATCGAGAATGGGCCAGCGTGAGAAGTCGGCGAGCGAACGGACATCGCCAGCGCGCAGGCCACGCGCGCGCCACTCCGCTGCATACCAGGGTGACGTCGCCTCGGCGTGACTGAGCAGCGATTGCAGGCGCTCGAGCTGCAATGCGGCGAGCCGTTCGTGGGGCCACCACTGCGACGCCTCGAGTTCGCGCCAGTACCGAAACACCGGGCGACGATGCCAGCCACCCTCGAAGAGCTGAATCAGCCCGCGGCGAAACCGCACATCCATCCGCTCGTTCACGGGACGGCCTCGCTCCCGAGTCGGTTGCGGAGCAATCGCAGGTAGAGCGCCTCGTAGGCCTTGACGGTCGCATCGACCGAAAAATCACGCACAACGCGCTCACGGCCTGCGATGCCGAGCGCCCGGGCCCTGGCAGGGTCGGCCATCAGGGAGAGCATCGCGTCGGCCATCGCCTTCGGATCCTGTGGCGGGACGAGCAGTCCCGTCTCTCCCTGGACCACCACCTCGCGGTTCCCTCCCACGTCGGTCGCGACCACGGGGAGCCCGCACGCCATTGCCTCAAGCAAGGTCAGGGCGATTCCTTCACTCACCGAAGAGAGGACGAACTGGCCCGCGCCGACGAGGTAGCGGCGCACATCATCCTGAAAACCGTGGAAGTGGACCCGCGCAGCGATGCCGAGCTCGGAGGCCAGCTGTTCGAGCGCGCGACGTTCCTCGCCATCGCCAACCACATCGAGTTCGAATCGTGGTTCCTGGTCGAGCACCAGCCGCACGGCCTGAAGCAGGGTCGCCTGGTCCTTCACGGCATTCAGCCGTGCGACGTGCACCGCGCGCCAGCGCGCGGCCGCTGCCGGCTCGGCTGGGTCGGGTCCGACCGCAATGCCGTTGCGGATCACCTGGATCCGGTTGGCGGGCACACGTTCGACCGTGAGCGCGACGTCGGCGGCATCTTCGGAAACGGGGACCACCGTGTTGGTCAGCCGGCCAGCGAGGCGCTCGAGCCAGAGGCCCTTGGCCGACAGGAGCTGGTTGCGGCCGTGCTTGGTATGCACCACGGCAGGAACACCGGCAGCAAGTGCGGCGAGTGCCCCGTACTGGTGCGGAGTCGGGTTGTGCGTGTGGAGAATCGCAGGGCGATGATGGCGCAGGTATTTCGTCATCGAGGCCAGCGTCGCGAGTGACCCGTCGCCCACGGGATGGTCGAGAACATCGACCGGAATTCCCAGGGCCTCGAACCGCGGTGCGAGGTCACCACCGCGATGCATACAGAGGACTCGCGGAGCGAAGCGCGCGCGGTCGGCATTGGCCGCCAGCGACAACACCACCATTTCCTGTCCGCCGATGTCGACGGAAAAGATGCAGTGCACGACACCCCACGGTGGCCCGCCTGCTCTCATCCAGCCCTCCGGCAGCGAAAGCCAGCGTACGACCAGTGTTCCGCGATCGAGAGGAGATGGCCGACCGTGTTCATCGCCGACAGGGCGAGATCGCCGGGACCGCCGAGTCGGTCGAGGGGTGGGTCGTAGAACCCCGCTTCGCGCTCGATCTGGAATCCCTGCGCGGCAAGCCAGGACCGGAATTCCGCGAGCGAACCACCCCACGTCTTGATCGCGCCAGTGTCCCAACCGCGGCGGGCGGGCCGGACGCGGCGCAGCCGACGCGCGACCATCCACATCGAGTCAGGATTCTGGATCATCACCACCAGTGCTCCGTCTGGTCGGAGGACCCGCCGACACTCGGCGAGATAGCGCTCGGGTGACGGAACGAAGTGCAGCACGACGGTCGAAAAGACCACATCGAAGCTGCCGTCGGCGTCCTCGAGCCCCTCGGCAGGACAGACCCGAAAGGGAGTCGGTGCAAACTCACCCGCGGCAAATGCCACTCGTTCAGGCGAGACGTCCACGCCCGTGATGGGATCGAACTGCGGTGCCAGGCGTGCCGTGAGATCGCCCCAGCCTGCGCCGTAGTCGAGTGCGCGGCCGTGCAGCCCCTCGGCGAGCGACAGCACGGTGGCGGCCCGGCGCCCCTGATGCCTGTTGGGGCGCGCGCCTTTCCTGAAATGTGCCGGCGGTGATGCCTGCTCGGTGTTGCTCACGATCTGGTGTTCCTCAACGTGTTGCGTTTCCGGCGGGGAGCTCGTCGAGCGCGCGTACCGACGCCGAGGTCGGATCGGCGCGCAGTTCGGCAGGAATGGGCGGCCGCAGGTACTTCACGAACGCGCGTGACATCAGGTCCGCGACCCGGTTCGGGACGAAGCAGAACCGTGCGACGGAGAAGACTCGTCGCCGGAAGGCCCAGTTCTTCAGGAATTGTTCGTTGTAGAAGCGCCAGCCCCAGCGCTTCTCGAAGAGGTCGTGGCTCTGGTCGACCAGTTTGTCCGACCAGCGGAAGAAGAAGAAGCGGAGGTCCTCGATGGTCGGCCGGAGGTGAATGTTGTCGAACACCACCTCGGCCCGTGGTTCGCACCAGATCGGGACGCCGAGCCGGTGGAGCTGAATGCCGAGATCGACGTGCTCCCGCACCACCATTGCCGGAAAGTCGAGTTGCTTCAGCACCGCGGTCTCGGCGAAAAAGGTGTGCAGCTCGAAGAAGTCGATGGTCCAGGGACCCGCTGGTACATCCTCGCGCGCAGCGCGACGGAACGGCTTGTAGTCGAACACATACTCCTTGCCACCAACCTCCACCTTCCGCAGTTCCGAGTGGGAGACGTGTACGCGAATCGAGAGCCGACGCGCATCGACGTCGAGTCCCTCACGCTCGAAGGTGAGCGGGAGGATCACCCGCATTCCTTCCTCCTGCGCCGACTGCAGCAGCCGGTTCATCCAGCCCGGGGTGACGAACGTGTCGTTGTCCACCCAGCAGGTGTAGCGCGTGGTGATTTTCGCCACGTAGTCCCGGAACGCCAGCATCGGGATGGTCCGTCCACACGGGACGATCTCGAACGGGATCGACGCACAGAGTGCCCGAAGATGCCTGAGCGTGCTGGCGGAGTACCCGAAGTCGAGAAACACCAGCCGGTAGCCCCGTTCGGTGTGTTCGATGATCGACCTGGTGCATTCCTCAACACTGCTGAACCGGTCCCGAGGGACGACGACAATGGTGACAAGCTCGGTCATACGATCACTCCGGCCCGTTGGGGTGGTGACGAAGAAGGGTCTGATACAGTTCACGGTGTCGCTCGGCGCACAGTACGGCGCTGTACTGCTCACGTGCGCGGACGAGTCCGCCCGCGCCGAGGCGCTGCCGAAGCGCGGTGTCGCTGAGCAGTTCCACCAGCTCGCGGCTGAGGGCCTCGGCGTCTTCGCTGGGCACAAGGCGGCCCGTCACGTCGTGTTGCACGACCTCCGGGAGTCCGCCGACCGAGGTCGCCAGCACTGGGAGTCCGGTTGCCATTGCCTGAATCACGACCAGCCCGAAGGCCTCCATCCGGGGGCTGTGAACCAGCAGGTCGGCGGCCTGCAACCAGCGCGGGACATCGCGCCGGAAACCCGCCAGCGTCACGCGTGGCCCGAGCTGTTCGCGCGCCGCCTGGTGCAGGGCCGCCAGCCGTTCGGGCGGACCACCGCCGAGGAGTGCCAGGTGCCAGGGGCGGTCGCCCAGCCGGGCAGCCGCGCAGGCAAATCCGGCCACGACTAAGTCGATCCCCTTTTCTGGGCCCGCGTGCCCGATCGCCAGGGCGAGTACGGTGTCCGGTGAGAGCCCCAGCTCCCGGCGCAGCTCACCACGCATTGACGTGTCAGGTTGAAACAGCGTAGTGTCGACGCCCAGTGGGACCACGGACACCTTCTCCGGTGCAACGGGCGACTCGCGCAGGAAGAAGCGACGGCGTTCTTCGCTCGCCGTGAGGACCCGGTGGATCAGGGGTAGGGTGACCGCGTTCCGCAGCCGGTTGCGGAACCCGACCGATTCGAGACCCAGGGTGCGGTGGAAAGTCATCACTGCCCTGAGAGACGGGGAGAGCAGCCGTTGCGCTGACGCAACATACTGACTTCCCGCATCGTGCGCGTGGATCACCTGGACCCGACGGGCGCGGCAGACCCGGCGGACCTCGGCAAGTTCCCGGAGAGTCGGGCGACCTGCGATCTCGAGCCCCTCGAAATAGTCGACTTGCCCGGCCAGATCGGCCATTTCGGACGGGACGTTCCGCAGCGCGAGGAGGCCGCACTCCACCCCCTGCCGACGGAGATGCTCCGTGAGGGTGAGGATCGCGTCGCGCCGGCCACCGTGGGCCGCCGATAGCGTTACGTGCAGGACTCGCATATACCTTACCCCTAGCAAGAAGCGGGGCACTCGGCCCACGACTTGCTCCGGATCCAGTCTGGTTACGGACCCAACGCCACTCCAGCCCGCTCCGGGGCTGGTCCCGGCCAGATTCCCCTGCCACGAGGACTTTGCATGCTTTCGACCGGCACCACCCTCTCCGCCCGGGCCCAGGCGCTGATCCCGGCGCTGGTCACGCTGCTGGTGGTCGCGACGCTCTCGCCGTTTGCCGACGTGATCCTGCCCCGCTTCCCGCTCCCGATCGGGGAGGTCCAGCCGCGTTTCCAGTTCTTCGGGTTGCTGCTGGCGGCCGGCCCGCAGATCGCCGCCCTGCTTGCCCTGACGGCGACGGTCTCACTCTTTGGCGGCTATCGCATCGGCCTCCGGATTGCCGCGGCCATTGCGATCGTTGTCGGGGCGCTCTTCGTGATCCTGGTCCCGCTGTTCGCGCTGGACTTCCTCACGGTCCGTCGGCAGGTCAACCAGGATATGCTGCACGGCTTTGATATGGCGGCGATGAAGACCGGGGCCACGGCGTTCCTGCTC
>JAZJZU010000054.1:27957-35147 GCA_040389605.1 Gemmatimonadota bacterium | reverse complement strand
CAGCATCGCGCTGCTGCTGGTGTGGGTCGGGGTGCTGGCGTTCAAGGCGAGTGCGAAGGAGGACAGCGGGGCCCGGAAGACGAAGGGGCAGGGCCTCGTCGTGGGTCAGGAATAGCGAGACGATCTGGCGGGTACTGCAGCCTGACGTCAGTTCTGCGGGGAGGCCTCGACCGGGGCCTCCCCGTCGTGCGTTCGGAGGATTCGCGCCGGGACACCGCCCACCGTCACGCGATCCGGCACATCCTTGACCACCACGGCGTTCGCTCCGATCCGGACGTCGCTGCCGACGGTGATCGCGCCGATGATCTTGGCGCCGGCGCCGATGAAGACCCGGTCGCCCAGTCGTGGCGATTGCAGCTTCTCTGCCCCGATGGTGACCTGGTGCTCCACGAACACCCGGCTTCCCCCCCGGACCGATCCGTTGATCACCACGCCCTGCGAATGCACCAGCACGAAGCCCGGTCCGAACTCGGCCCCGCGCCCGATGATGCACTGGCCCAGGACGGCATTCAGCTTGTTGAAGATCATCGCGATCGGCGTGAGGTGCATCCGGTGCGACCACGCCATCGCCCGGTAGCACGCCATCGCGAACGTGCCGTCGGTGAGCGCGGCCTTGATCAGCGCGCGCGTGCCGCGATCGCCGTAACACCACTCGGCCTTGCACCTGAGGTCTTCGAAGAAGATCATCGCGGGACTCCCGAAGTCAGCTGGTCGAGCAGCGCGGCCAGTTGCCCGGTGAGCGCGCGTCGTTCGAAGCGGGCGATCTGCCGTTCATCGGCCGCGGGGGCCGGTGCACGACGCGCGAGATGTTGACGGAACCACTCCGCGATGCCGGCGATGTCGTCGGGCAGGAAGTGCTGGCCGGCTCCGGTTTCGCGCACCAGTGCCGCGATCTCCCCCTCGGGCATCACGGCGAGAATGGGACGCCGCATCGCAAGGTACTCGAACACCTTCGCGGGGGCGACGCGTTCCGCTCCCGGCACGCCGCTCAGCAGCAGGAGCAGGGCGTCGGCCGATTGCATCGTCGCCAGCGCCTCGGGATGCGAGCAGTAGTCGACGTTTGCAAGTGTGGCGCCGGTCCGCGCGATGCGCTGCAACTGCAGCAGCTGGCCGACTGCCACGAGCTCGAGCCGATCGACTGACCCGGCCGCCTCCGCGGCGAGTCGCTCCAGGGCATCGGCAACGGGTGCCACCGATGTGAGGTTCCAGAGCGTCCCGGCATAGACGAGCCTGAGGGCATCGGCATCCCGTGGACGTACCGGTGCGACGCCACGCGCCGATTGGAGATCTTCCGCATCCCAGCCGTTGTAAATGCACACTGCCTTCGGCGCGACTCCCGCCTCGGCCGCCCTGGCAGCGATGCGCGCGGTGCTCGCCTTGGTCGTGGCGACGATGGCGCTGCTCCGGCGATAGACGAAGCGCTGCATCCGTCGCTGAACGGCCTGGGCCAGCGCGGACCGAGGCGCATTTTCCCAGTAGGTGCTGCTGATATCCCACTCGTCACGGAAATCGCTGATCAGCGGGAGCCCGGTCGCGCGCGACAGCAGCGCGCCCACCAGCAGGTTGGTATAGGTCGGCGCGGTGGCCAGGATCGCGTCGTGCGGCATCCGCGCGAGCAGCTGTCGGCCACGGCGTACCGCATCGGGCAGCCAGAGGACCTGTGCATCGGGTTGCAGCGCGACGGCGGCCGCCGATCGGAGGGCTCGCCGGAGTCGCGCGGTTGCGCCGGGCGCTGCCCTATCGCCTGCCGGTGTGGTCACGGCCTGCTTCGCCGCATACGAGGGCTCGAAGGTGCGAGCCAGCTGGATCACCGTGTCGGGCGGCAGTTCGTCGAGCAGCGACTGGTCGAGCAGCGGCACCGAAGGGTTCGCTGCCTGCAGGACCGAGACATCCCACCCGAATTCCGGGAGGTAGCGCGCGAATTTCGCCGGGCGCTGCACCCCGGCACCGCCCACGGGCGGAAAGTGGTAACTCACCAGCAAGACGCGTCGGCGCGAGGTCATCGGGAAGCCGGCAGCCACGCGTCGATGGTGACCAGTCGGAATTCGCCGCGCGCCGCTCGCTGAGCCAGCGGTTCGACGGCATCGAGGCACCAGCGATGGCAATCGTGCAGGAGCACAATCGCACCCGGTGAGAGCGAAGCAGAGTTGGACCAGTCGATGAGTGGCGTGCTGTCGCTGAGGGCGTAGTCGCGCGGATCCTCAGACCAGAGCACGACGCGCTGCCGGCGATGCAACAGGCCGAGCAGCTTGCTCGCGGTGAGTTGTCCCTTCGGTGGCCGGAAACGGTCCGACCAGATCCCGGTGAGCTCGTGCAGCAGCGCGCGACAGCGATCGATCTCTGCAAGCAGCGAAGCGCTGCTGGTCGCCGACGGTTCGGAGTGCGTCCACGAATGATGTCCGAGGGCGTGCCCTTCCGCCACGATGCGTCGCACCAGGGCAGGGTATCGTTCGGCTTCGCGGCCGATCACAAAGAATGTAGCGGCGATCTTCTGGTGGGCGAGGGCGTCGAGCAGGCGCGGCGTCACATCGGGATGCGGGCCGTCGTCGAAGGTCAGTGCCACCTCCATCCGGCTCGACGGCCCGCGGACAAGGAAGCGCTCCTGCGGCAGGGCGGCCTCGAGGCCGCGGCGAAGCACTTGACGCAGCGCGCTCATTCCGGCGGCTCCGGGCTAGAGCCGGGGCAGGACTTGATTGACCTGTTCGACCAGCTGGGCGCCGACACGCTGGGCAATGCGGTCGGCAACAGCAGGATCGTCTTTTCCGATCCGGACGACGATGCGCACGAGCGCCTCCTCCGTCCGTCCATAGAGGGCGGCGTCGCGCAACAATTCATACTTCACGCGAAACTCGTCGTGGGCCACGCGGCCGCGACCCTGGTACCAGTAGTACACCATCGCCGTGGAGTCACTCCGGACCAGGCGATAGCGATTCACCACCACCGGGCCGGACGCGGTCGCGAGCGTCATCGCACGCGAATCCACCGGCTCCCACCCCGCGCCAGGGAGGCAATTCTTCGGCGAGTGAATGCTCTTTCCCTGGCGTTGTTCGTCGTAATACCCGATGTAGATCGAGAACGGCAGTTCGCCCGTGGGCTCGTACTGCCGCAGGATGAATGAACTCATCCCCGCGACGCGCCGTTCGTCGTCGCTGATGCTGAGGTCGACGCCGCGCGCACCCAGCGCCTCCACGGCGACCCCGTCGATCGGTGCAGTGAGTTCCACCGGCCCGGTGCGCCGGGAAATCAGGGTGCTGTTGAGCAGGAAGCCGCCGGCGAGGAGACCACCCGGGATCCAGCGTTGCCAGTTACGCATTCGAGGGCACCTCGCGCGTGCTCAGCCGTCGTTCGACGAGCCGGATAATCCAGGCAATGGAACCGAGCGCCACGAACGCGACCAGGAACAGCGCCCAGCCTTCGCTCTCGTGCATAAAGCCGCGGCCGAGGGCGGGGTCCACGAAGTACATCAGGAACGCGGTCAGGAAGATCCGGAACCCGTTGACCAGGATGGCGACCGGAATCGCCAGGGCAAGCAGCAGCAGGCGAGCCGGCAAGGTCGCGAGATACATCCCGCCGATCATTACGCCCAGCGCGATGAGCGCCGTGAGGGACCGCAGCCCGCTGCAGGCCTCGGCCACGAACAGTGTCTGCCCCGGAATGCTGATGACGTTCCCGCTGGCCCGCACCGGAATGTCGCGCCAGCGAATCAGGTCGGTGCCGAGCTGCGAGGCCTTGAACTGCAACGGGATGGCAAGCTTGTTGGTCACCAGGGCCGGCAGCGGAATCGCGAGCAGGAGCAGCGTGATCGGCAGCCACCAGCTTCGCGCCTGACGCCAGCCGAAGCAGAACACCACGGCGCCAACGAGAGTGAGCCAGATGGAGAAACGCTGCGTGAAGAACTCTGCCGCCAGGCCGCCGAGTGCCCGGAGCAGGATTGCCGCGAGGATCAGCGCCGTGCCCCAGCCGGGCGCGGCCTTGGCATCGGGCACGAGTCCGCGACGCCACGCGAGCCAGATGGACACCGGGAAGAGCAGCAGGCCGTGGCCAGCGTCGGGGTCATTCCACCAGTCGTGCGCCAGCGAGCGCGCGGGCCCGGCGTAGAGTGCCACGAACGCCGCGGCCGCGAGCAGCAGCGGCGCGAGGACCGCGAGTGACGTGAGGTCCTTCGCGACCAGCGCGCTGGGGCGTGCGGCCGCCGGCGAGGCGGCGGGTGCTACCACCCGCCCTTCCGGAAGAGCATCACCGGGATGGTCTTGAGCATGATCTTGAGATCTTCCCAGACGCTGCGTCGCGCGATGTAGTCGAGGTCGTGCTCCACCTTCCGGCGGACGTCCTCGACCGAGCTGTCGTATTGCAGGTGCACCTGCGCGTGGCCCGTGATCCCGGGCGGCACGCGCTGGCGATGCTGATAGCCGGGAATCTGCTCGCGCAATTCGCCAAACAGCTGCGGCCGTTCCGGGCGAGGCCCCACCAGGTTCATATCGCCGCGGATCACGTTCAGCAATTGCGGCAACTCATCAAGCCGGCAGCTGCGCAGGAACCCACCAATGGCCGTCACGCGCTGGTCGTTGGCCTTGGCCCAGACGGCCTTGCCGCCGTGCTCGGCATCGACGGTCATCGTCCGGAACTTGAGGATCGTGAAAGGCTTGCCGCCGATATCGGCCCGGCGCCGCGAATCGTCGCGCGCCGGAAAGCGCTGACGCTGATCGAGCCCGACCCGGGTCTGCGTGTAGAACACGGGACCGCGGGAGGTGAGCTTCACGGCAATGGCGATCAGCAACCACAACGGCAGCGTCAGGATCAGTCCGAGCGTTGCGACGACCACGTTCAGCGCCCGGATCATCCGTTCGTCGCGCGACAGCGGACGTTCCGCTGCGACGGCTTCTGACCGGGCGTCGTCGGGACGCGAATTTGCGGGTCGTGATTCCTTCACGTGTGCCATCGTAGAGATTGCAGGTATTGGCATTCCAGGGAAGACTAGAGTCGCGTGAACAGGTAGACGAGCGATGCAACAGAGCCCGCCGCGCCGAGGATCCGGAGAATCGCGCTGCTGGACGGCTTGGCCGCCACGATGATCTCGTCACCGGCCTGCAGGTTGAGCTGGTCGAGCGTACGCCCCGTCCGGATCGCGTCCTGGAACTCCGGACCGTCGACGATCACCTTGTCGCCGCGCTTGATCTGCGACTTCTCGAAGCGTGCGTTGTTGCTCGGGCCGCCCGCAATCTGCATAATGGCGTCGCCGAGGAGCAGGTCGGCCGGGGCGGGATAGAGCCCTGGCTTGGCGATCGCACCAAAGATCGAGAGCCGGATGGACGTGGTCGCCTTCACGATCGGGTCGCGCACGTACTTCTTGAGCTGCTCAGTCAGGTAGGCCTGGATCTCGGAGCGCAGGACACCGCGCATCGGAATCTCGGCGCCACCAGGCAGCACGATCACGCGGGTCGGTGTCACCGCATAGGTGCCGGTGAGGCCGGCGGCATCGCCCACCAGGTCGATGCGCACGAGATCGCCCGTGCGAAGATCGCCATCGGCCAGCCGCTCACGAATGGCTTCGGCCTGGGCGCGACGCGCATCGCGGATGGCCGCGCTGTATGCGTTGGAGGCGAGCTGGGCATCGATCTCCTGGAGCGCCGCCGTGAGTTCGGCTCGCGTGACCATCGATCGCTGGGCGTTGCTCACAACGGCGGCCGGATCGGCGACCTGCGCCGAAACCGGACGCGGTGTGACACCCTGAAGCAGAAGGAGGGCTGCGGCGGCCGCTACGATCGAACGAATCTTCACACGACGTCTCCGGGAAAAGTGACCCTCGATACCCCCACCCCAAGCGCACAACCCGTGCTCAGACGGTGCGCGGGAGCGACACCGGACTAACCGGTGAGCTGACAGTGAGTTAGGCAAGATCCCGGCCACAGGTGTTGCGCCCGTTCTGCTAGTCCTGTTGCGATCACGCCTCAGGGAGGTGCAGGAACGCCACGCCTGGCCGTATCTCTGGAACCGGTGCAAGGTATTCGCTCCTGCAAGACGCTCCGGCGGCAGAAACATTGCACTATCGGACGCCAGAAGAGGGTGTCCACCACCAGTACACCGGTGGCTGAAAAGCAGGTAACTCTTTCGCCAGCAATATTTTACGACTGTTTCTGCTGACGTGCGGCGCCGCTATTTCGGGGCGCTGAGCGTGGCGGCCCGTCACAGAATTGTTGCATTGACGCAACGGTTTCTGTCCTGTTCAGCACCCGCGGTTCCCGGAAGAGGACACAGTGCCGCTAGATGCACCGCATTCAATTTCCCCTCTGGTCCTGATCGCCAACGACCAGGAGTGGACCGCCCGGGCCATCGAGAGCATTCTCGCGGCGAACGGCTTTCGGGTGGTCCGCTCGTTCACGGCCCGTGAGACGCTGGCGCTCGCTCGCGCCTCCGATCCCGATGTCGTGATCCTCGACCAGCAGTTGCCCGATTTCTCCGGTGTGGAGGTCTGCCGCCAGTTGCGGGCTGATCCCCAGTTTGGAACCGCTCTCCCGGTCCTGATCACGACGGCGGGGCCCTCCGGCAGGCAGCAGCGGTTGAGCGCCTATGGCGCCGGTGCCTGGGAGTTCTATGGTCAGCCTCTCGATGCCGAGGCCCTGCTGCACAAGCTCAGGGTCTATTCGGAGTCGTACAGCGAGGTTCGGCGGTTGCGCCAGAACAGTATGATCGACCCCGTTACCGGTCTCTACAGCCGCACGGGACTCGCACGCCGGGCCACCGAACTGCTCGGCGAGGCACGGCGCAACGGTCGCGCGGTGGCGTGCGTGGCCTGGTCGGTGGAACAGGCCGACGGCGCGGACCACACCTCCCTGGTCGGGGAGCAGCTCCGGATCCAGGGCCGGGCGGCCGATGCCTTTGGCCGGCTCGACAAGGGCGAGTTCGCTGTGGTTGCCCCGGGCACCGACTCCGCGGGCGCCGAGATCCTGGCCGAACGCTTCCGCGATGTGATCGCACGAGTGTATGACGCCGAGCGCACCGCAGTCCGCACCACCATTCTTTCCGAAGACATCTCGGGTGCGACACCCTCCGGCGACGGCGATCAATTGCTCACGCGACTGACGCACGCGCTAGCGGCCTAGCCCCCGACAGTTGGGGTGCTCGTAGCGCACCCCCCGGTGGCCTGACTTCGGAGTGTCGACCAGGGGTCGACACCAGCGGAAGAAGAAGCG
>JAZJZU010000054.1:0-27947 GCA_040389605.1 Gemmatimonadota bacterium | reverse complement strand
CCCGACCACACTGGTCGGGGCGCTTCTCGCTTCTCGCTTCCCGCCTCTCGCTACTCCGCTTTGTCGCCAGCGAGCAGGTGCGGCTTCCCCTGATCCTCGCCTTCGTCCACGGCACCGTAGCCGTAGCTGTACGAGTAGTACTTGTACCCGTCCATCGTGGCCCGGACGTCGTTCAGCACCGCGCCAATCAGGCGAATCGGCAGTTGATCGACGATCTGCAGCTTGGCTTCGGCCAGGTCGCGTTCGGTCGCACCAGCACGGAGTACCAGCATCAGGCTGCCCGTGAGCGTGCCGAGCACGAACGGGTCGATGCCGGCGCCGAGCGGTGGGGAGTCGACGATCACGACTTCGTACTTCTCCCGGAGCCCCTTCACCAGCTCGCGCATCGCACTGCCACCGAGCAGTTCCGGTGCATTGCGCTTGCGGCTGCCAGCAGTGATCAGCTGAAGCTGCGGATGCTGCGTGTTGTGTACCAGTTGCCCGAGCTTGATTTCGCCGGTCAGGAAATCGAGCAGGCCCGGGCGGCGCTCCACCCCGAAGGTGCGGTGCAGTTCGCCGCGGCGCGTATCGCCGTCGACCAGGATGGTCTTGTACCCGGCTTCGGCAAACGAGAGCGCGAGGTTCGACGAGACCAGCGACTTGCCGTCACCCGGAGAGGGCGAGGAGATCGTCAGCACCAGCGAACCATCGCCGACTGTGTGGGCCAGGTTGAGGCGGACGGTTCGGAACGCCTCGATGACCTGCGCTGCTTCCTCGGGCGACGGCGTCTCGCCCTTGGCGCGCTTGATCTCCGGAATGACGCCGAGAATCGTGAGTCCGAGTCCGCCGGTGATCTGGTCGGCGTAACGCACCCGCTTGTCGGTCATATCGAAGAGCAGTGCCAGGCCGAGGCCCGCGCCGAGCCCCATCAGGATGCCCATCCCGATGATCACGATCTTGCGGTTGTTGGTCGGCCTGGAGGGAGCAACCGCGCGCGTCAGGATGCTGACGTCGGGTTGCGCGCTCGCTTCGACCAGGCGTGCGGCCTCGTAGCGGTCGGTCAGCACCTTGTAGATGTTGGCCGCGACATCGATTTCGAGCTGATAGCGATTCTCGGCAATCGTGCGGGAGGGAATATCCTGCAGCTCCCGGCCCGAAGTCTTGATCTCGTTGTCGAGCCGCGCGATGTCGGCATCCAGCCGGCGGAGCACGGCGCGGGCATACGCGGGCAGCGTCTTGGTCCGGATCTCCTGGATCTGCGCAATGAGCTTCGGGACCCGGATCTTTCCGTCGTCGTAGTCGTCGGTGTACACCTTGCGATACTGCCGCAGCTGGGCCTCGCTCGCACTCAGCTCGGTGATGACCTGCTTCAGGTCCGGCGACGCGTTGACGGTGGGAATCGAGGTGAACAGGTCGGCGACGAGGTCGCCCGCTTCGGCGCGGCTGAGCGCCTCGGCCAGATCGCGACGGTCACGACGCAGGTCGTCGACCTGGCGTCGCTTCTCGATGAATGATGCTGAAGCGCCCGGCGTGGTCTGGGCCAGTCCAGGGGCGACGAGGAGGTCTTCTCGCGGCAGGGTGATGGTCTTGACGCGGAAGCGCTCGAGGTTGCCGCGCGCTGCCTCGAGACGAGACTGGGCACCGGTGAGCTGCGTGTCGAGAATGGCGGCCTGCATCGTGAGGCCGCTCTTCTTCATATCGGCGGCCTTGGTCACGAAGGTGGCCATCAGGTCGTTCAGCGTCGCGGCGGTTTCGGGGCCATCCTGGCCGCGCAGCGAGACGTTCATGAATCGGGCGGCACGCCAGGCCATGTTGATGCTGAGCCGGCTCTTGATGTCGTCGGCGGCCTCACGAGGCGTGATGATTTCAAAAGTGAAGGTGCGACCGAAGAAGCGCTTCTCCAGGCGCGGCACCCAGTGGAAGCCGAACTCACGGCCCACGCTGTCGCCCGCCACGCCGGCAAACTTCCGGTTGGAGGAGGTGTTGGTCAGCTCCCAGCGATCGCCGGTCTCACTCACCTTGAAGTCGTACGTGCCGGTGGTGAGGCGGTCGGCGTCCACATCGAAACCGTTGAAAATCGCGGCGTCCGGACCGCTCGGCCCGTTCGGGAGTGGCGGTGCCCCGACCCGCTTGGGACCGATGATATAGTGGCGGCGGCGGACGGCGACCGGCTCCACGATGACATAGTTGGTGAACAGTTCCTTCCACTGGTCGGCCTGGTAGGCCGGTCCGGCCTGGATCGCGCCGGCACTCCCCGGCTCCTCGGCGATCAGGATGGTGGAATTGACCGTGAAGCTCTCCGGCCGGAGCCGGGAGACCAGCATCCCACCCCCCAATCCGACGATCGAGAGGAGCAGAACCAGCCACTTGAAGCGCCGGAGTGCCGAGAGGTAGCGAACCAGGGGAGAGGTCCGGGGGCCGCCGCTGGCACCGGCCATCGGGGCGGAGCCGCCTCCGAAGCCGGAGGGATTGACCGGCAGGTTGCCGGAAAGCGGGGCGAGGTTCGTGGTCATAGGGCCTGCATTGATAAGTGGGCGACCCAGGGGCCGCGAAATCCTGACGCGTGGATCCTATGCAACCCCCATACCGCACGGCGAGGCCCCGAGGCGACAGTTTTGGGGTATATATGTAGTGACGACGCCACAGGATGCTGCTGCACAGCCGACACAAGTGCCTCGCCGGGGCAACGATTCGTCTAAATATGGTGCATTCTTCGATGGACCAGCACCACAGTCGCGGCACGGTTTTCGCCTTGAGGTAGTGCAGAGCGGATCCTACGCTCGCGATTTCAGGAGTCTTGCCCATGACCGCGGTAACCGGAGTCGGTGCAGGCGCCGGCTCGACGGAGACGCCCTCTTCCCGCGATGTACTGGCCCTTCCGGCAGACATCAAGGCGTCCATCCGGATCCTCATCGTAGACGACGAGCGCACGCTCAGGGAGAGCTGTGCCTCGGTCTTGCGCGGCGAGGGCTATAACGTGACTCTGGCGGGACGCGGCGAGGAGGCCCTCGACCTCGTCCGTCGGCGGCAGTTCGACCTGATCCTGGTCGACCTCTTCATGTCGCAGGTCCCGGGGCTCGAGATCCTCAATGCGGCCCTCGAGGCCAATCGCGACTGCCTGGTCGTGGTGATGACCGGCAACCCGAGTGTCACCTCCAGTATCGAGGCCCTGCGGATGGGGGCCTGGGACTATCTCCCCAAGCCGTTCTCGGCCACGCACCTCCAGGTCCTGATCGGCCGCGCGTCGCACGCCATTCTCAAGGGACGCGAAGCCGCCGACCTCCGGTTGCAGGTGATGCGGCAGCATTCGCATTCCGACAACCTGGCACTGATCGGCATCTCGCCCTTGTTCCGCAAGGCCGTGGAACTGGCCCGCAAGGTGGCTCCGACCGACGCCTCGGTCTTCATCAGTGGCGAGAGCGGAACCGGCAAGGAGGTCATCGCACAGTTCATTCACCAGCATTCGCGCCGCTCGAAGAAGGCGCTCGTGCCGATCAACTGTGCCGCGCTGCCGGAGCCACTGCTCGAATCCGAAGTGTTCGGCCACAAGAAGGGCGCCTTCACTGGCGCCGATCGCGACAAGCCCGGCCTGCTCGAGACGGCCAACGGCAGCACACTCTTCCTTGATGAACTCACGGAAATGTCGCTCCCGCTCCAGGCCAAGCTGCTGCGCGTGGTGCAGGATGGCGTGGTGCGTCGCGTGGGCGCCGAGACGGCGGGCGATCCCGTCGACGTGCGCTTCATCTCGGCCACGAACCGGGATCCCCAGGAAGCGGTGGAGCGTGGCATCCTGCGCGGCGACCTGTTCTATCGTCTCCGCGTGGTGCCGATCGTCCTGCCGCCGCTGCGTTCGCGACCCGAAGACATCGCCCTGCTCGCGAACCACTTCCTCGGGCTCTTCTGGCACCGCCATCGGCAGATGCCTGATCGGGCGCCGAAGCTGACCGAGGCGAGTATCGAGTTCCTGCGTTCGCGCCCGTGGCGCGGCAATGTGCGCGAATTGCAGAACGTGATCGAGCACGTCGCGGTCCTGGTGGAGCCCGATCAGCCGATCGAGCCCGGCGACATTCCGATCTACGATGATGCCGACGGCACGCCGGACCGGATGCCTGCGGCGCAGCTCGACGGGCCGTTCCACGACGTGAAGGATCGGGTCATCGCGCAATTCGAGCGAGACTATCTCACCCGCCTGATCGCGCGCGCGGTGGGCAATATGTCGAAGGCTGCGCGCCAGGCGAACATCGACCGCACGACGCTGTATCGCCTGATGGAGAAGCACGGGCTGCAGCGCGACGATCGCGGAGAGTAGGGTGGCGCTCGACGAAGTCTCCCGCCGTCGCCTCGACGAGGCGGCAGCGGGGCTCGTGGCCGACTGGCGCAGCTTTGCCGTCGACGCGATCTCGCAAGTCGAAGTTGCGGCGGCCGTGGCCGAGATCGTGGCGAAGGTTGTAGCGGCGGCCGAAGACCGGCCGGTCGAGAGCGACGAGCCTTCGGTGCCGCTTGCGCGCCGGGTGGTGGCGATGCTCCGCCGCTATCTCCTCTCCCACGATCACGATGTGGAGCCGGGTGGACTCCGCCCGCTGCTGCGCGCCATCGAGGCCGTGGCGGTCTCACTGGAGCCCCGCTGGTCGGAACGCTTCCAGGACCGGATGACCGGCCCGAGCGGACTCGACCTGATTGTCGAGGTCGCGCACGACCTCCGCTCGCCACTCACCTCGATTCTCTTCCTCGCCGAGACGATGCTGCGCGGGAGCAGTGGGCCGCTCACGCCGCTGCAGGAACGGCAGCTCGGCCTGGTGTATTCGGCCGCCTTCGGGCTCAACTCGGTGGCGAGCGACGTGATCGAACTGGTCCGGGGTGGTGATCGCCTGGTGAGTCGCGACGCACAGCCCTTTGCCGTGAGCGAAGTGCTCGAATCGGTGCGCGATATCGTGCTTCCGATCGCCGAGGAGAAGGGGCTCGAACTCCGCTTCGAGGGGCCGCATCACGACCGCCGGATCGGTCACCCTGGTGCACTGAACCGCGTGCTGCTCAACCTCACCACCAATGCGCTGAAGTTCACGGGCGAGGGGTTCGTCGAGGTCCAGTTGATCGACGGTCCCGATGGCCGGCTCGACTGTTCCGTGCGCGATACCGGACGCGGCATCCCAGAAGCGGCAATGGACTCACTGTTCGAGCCCTTCCGGCGCCGGCAGCAGCCGGGTGACTACGCCTTCTCCGGTTCGGGACTCGGCCTGTCGATCTGTCGCAAGCTGGTGGAGGCGATGGGCGCGGAACTGCTGGTCTCGACCGTGCAGGGCGAAGGGACGCGCTTCGCGTTTCAGTTGCCATTGCCGCTCGCTGGCCCCCACGACCTGATCGGATAACTCGCCGCACCCTGCCGATCCCGACCCTCCCCCCGTAACTTTGGCCTCACCTCACGATCGAGAGGGAGGCCCGTTGCCGACTGCACATCTTGCGACCCAGCTCGCGACCCAGGTCGCGCGCGCGCCCAACGCGCCTGCCGTAGTGGATGGCGACCGACGGCTTACCTGGAGCGAACTGGCCGAGCGGGTGCAGGCGCTGGCGCAGGGGTTCCGCGCCGAAGGGCTGCAACCTGGCGACCGTCTCGCGATTGATCTCCCCAACTCGCTCGAATGGCTGGTTTCTCTCCTCGCAGCGGCCGAGGCCGGGCTGATTGCCGTGCCACTCGATCCCGGCCTCGGCTATCACGAGCTGAAGTACCAGCTCCGCCACGCCGACATCGCCGGTGCCGTCATTCCCGAGACCGGGATGCCGCTCGACTTTCTCGAACTCTTTGATGAGCTGCTGCCGGAGGTCACGTCGTTGCGCGTCATAGCGTACGTGGGCTCGGGGTCGCGCTGGTTCGACAATCGCGCCGTCCCGTTCGAGGAACTGCTCGATCGCGGGCGGCGGCATTCGACCGGCGAACGTGCCGACGACCCGACACTCCCGCTCGCTCTCATCTACACCTCCGGCACAATGGGGAAGCCCAAGGGCGTGGTGCTCAGCCACGAGGCGATGGTGGGCTGCGCGGCAGCGACGGCCGATGCCCTGGGGCTCGGGCACGACGAACGCGTCCTGGTGGTGCTGCCGCTCTTCCACGTCTTCGGACTCAGTGTGATCCTGACTGCGTTGCACGCCGGTGCGACGATAGTGCTGTTGCCGCGGTTCGAGGCGGCCGCCGCGTTGCACCTGATCGCGTCGGAAGGCATCACGCACCTGCCGGGTGTCCCGACGCATTTCGAGCTGATGATGCGCGAGCCCGCGTTTGCGACCACGGCCCTCGATTCGCTCCGCGGTGGGGTCGTGGCAGGTGCCGTGGTCACGCCGGCGCTCGTCGACCGGATCCGGAAGTGGTGCGACGTCGAAGTGGCATACGGCCTCACGGAGGCTGGTCCGACGGTGAGCGTGACGCGCAGGAGTGATTCGCCCGCGGTGCGCCGCAACTCGGTGGGCCGGCCGCTCGAAGGGCTCGAGGTCCGGGTGGTTGACGTGCGCAGCGGTGCACTGCACGGGGCCGATGCCGTGGGCGAACTGGCCGTGCGTGGAAAGACCCTGATGCAGGGGTATCACCGGATGCCCGGCGAGACCGCCCGGAGCTTCACGCCCGAGGGATACCTGCTCACGGGCGACCTCGCGCACATCGACGAAGAGGGCGTCATCACCATCGTGGCCCGCAGGCGCGAAGTGATCGTGCGGGCGGGGCAGACGGTGACGCCGCGGGAAATCGAGGACGTCCTCCGTACCCATCCCGGGGTCGAGGAGGCCTGCGTCGTGGGAGTGCCGCACGACGTGCTCGGCGAGCTCGTCTGCGCCTGCGTGGTGCTGGTGGAGGGCGCAGTCGTGACGGGGCAGGAGTTGCGGCGCTTCTGTCAGGATCTGCTCGCGGCGGGCAAGGTGCCCGACCTGGTGCGGTTTTTCGACGGATTTCCGATGACGGCGTCGGGCAAGGTCAAGCGCCAGGAGCTGTCCCGGGTGATCGCCCTGAACGCCGGGTAGCCGGGGCGCGTTCTTCCTTCTGCCGCTCTCCCTCCTTAGCTTTCCCGGTTGTCCGAGATGCGGGGCCAACGGGGCACCGCCGGACTGAACGCCGTCTCGATCATCGTGACGCCTCGCGCTGTCCGCCCTCCGGGGCTCACACGCGGGGATGCCGAGACCGGGGACGGCCAGACCACAGGATCGTCGTGAACCAGTATCCAGCCCATCGGGTGGGTCGGCCTGCGCCTGCGCAGCCCGTCCACCACGCGCCCAACGCGGCGCTGCTCATCGATTTCGACAACGTCACCCTCGGCGTCCGCTCCGACCTCACCAAGGAACTTCGCTCCCTCCTCAACAGCGAAATCTTCAAGGGCAAGGTCTCGGTGCAGCGGGCCTACGCTGACTGGCGTCGCTATCCGCAGTACATCGTTCCGCTCTCCGAATCATCCATCGACCTGATCTTCGCTCCTGCCTTCGGGACGAACAAGAAGAACGCCACCGACATCCGTCTCGCCGTGGACGCCATCGAACTGGTGTTCACTCGGCCCGAGATTGGCACGTTCATCCTGCTCTCGGGTGACAGCGACTTCTCGTCGATGGTGCTCAAGCTCAAGGAGTACGGCAAGTATGTGATCGGCGTCGGCATTCGCGAGTCGGCGAGCGACATCCTGATCCAGAATTGCGACGAGTACTACTCCTACAGCGACCTCGCCGGACTCACCAAGGAAAGCGACCTGCCGAGTGCGCAGCGCGATCCGTGGGAGCTCGTGGTCGAGGCCGTGCAGCGGATGAAGCAGAACGGCGATGTGATGCGCGCCGATCGCCTCAAGCAGGTGATGCAGCAGATCGACGAGAATTTCGACGAGAAGAATGTCGGAATGAATCGCTTCAGCAAGTTCGTCACCGAAGCGGCCACGCGCGGGCTGATCACGGTGACCAAGCAGGAGAATGGCCAGCTCGAAGTGGCACTCCCCGCGAAGGGCGCGGCCGCACCGGCGCCGCGTGCGAGTGGCCGTGCGCCAGCACGCGATGCGAAGGCCTCCGCCGCACCTGCGGCGAGCGCTGCGCCGGCCGGAGAGCCGCGCTCCGATCGCGAGGAACGCGGCGGACGTCGCCGGCGTGGCCGTGGTCGTGGACGCGGCAAGGGCGCGGAAGAGGGTGCCGCGCCATCGTCCGCAGCGCCGGCCGCCGATGCCCATCCACCACTGCCCAGCGCGCAGGGGCTCACGCTCGCGGAAGCCTTCCACCTGATGAGTCGCGCACTCGGCGAATTGCCGGTGCCCGTGGCGGGCGAAACGCTGCGCGCGCGGATGGCGGCGCTCCACGGCAAGGAAGACCTGCTGCTCGACACCGCCCGGTTCAGCAAGCTGCTGCGTCAGGCGAACGATGCCGAAGTGGCCGACGTGCGCTCACTTGGTGATGACCGGTACGAGGTCTCGCCGCACAAGTCGGATCTCGCCTTGCATCGTCGGCCGGCGGCCGATCCGAATGCGAACGGCAGCGATGCGGCCACCGAACCGTCGGCTCCGCCAGCACGACGGTTCCGCGGTGCCGCACGATCGCCCTCCAAGCCGGGCGAGCTGCAGATGGTGGGTGTCATCGATCTCTCTGGTGGCACGCCGCTCGTGACTCCGCCGGCGGCACCTGCCGCGAAGGCGGCGCCCGTTGGTGCGGTGGAAGTGCCGCGTGACGAGGTGACTGCGCCAGCGAAGGAAAGCCCGGCGCCCACCAAGGCGACCCAGGCGAAGGCCGCACCGAAGGCCAAGGCTGCAAAGACGGCCAAGGCCGCACCGAAGGCGAAGTCCGTACCCAAGGTCAAGGCGGCCCCGAAGGCCAAGGCCGCGAAGAAGACGGCCAAGAAGGCGGCCGCCGCAAAGCCCTCGGGCAGCTGAACGTTCCTGCTGCCACGGGGCAGATGTGAAAAGGGCGGCTCCCCGAGGGAGCCGCCCTTTGCATTTCCGGAGCGAGCAGGAAGATCAGTACCCGCCGGCGCGAACCCCTTCCTTCGCGCTGCCGAGGCCGATTCGCAGGCCGACGTGGAAGGTGTGCATTGGCCCCTTGAGCAACTTGTCGTCGCTCGGCGAGCTGTGAATCTGGTACTGCGCGAACACTGCGAGCCGCTTCCAGCGTCCCTGGATGCCGGCGAGTCCGGTCACGAAGCCACTGGTCGAGGCGTCCTGTGCCGTGGTGAGCAGCAGTGCGCGATCGCTGGGATCCTGGACCACCGGGTCGACCCGCGGCCCGACGACCTGCATCACACCGGCGCCGATGCCGAAGTAGGGCTCCAGCGCGAGCTGAAAGGGGAACGCCATCAGCACGGCCTGGTAGCGGCGGATGTCATTGAAAAGGATCAGGCCGCCCTGGCTGCGCTCATCCGACCCGAAGCCCTCATCGACCCCGAACATCAGTCCGCTGCGTCGCGCGAGGATCAGGACGTGCGCGCCAGCACTCGGGATCACGGTCGACCCCTGGCTGCGGGTCGAGAAGATCATCGAGCCGGCATCGAGCCCCAGCTTCCAGGTGTAGGAGTCGGCACGTTGTGCGTGGGCCGCGGTGGGCAGGCCCAGGAGCAAGCCGAGGGCGCAGGCGGAGGCGGCTCGCCGGAGGAACGTCATCAGAGGATCTCCTGAAAGGGCGTCTGGGAAATAGTCAGCAAAACACAGGCCGGGGCGGTCAGATCAGCCCCAGGGACCGTCCGGCCTGCTCGAACGCGGCCAGTGCCTGATCGAGGTCTGCGCGGCTATGGTCGGCCGAGAGCTGGCAGCGCACCCGGGCCTCCCCCTGAGGGACCACCGGAAAACCGAACCCGGTGACGAACACCCCCGCATCGAGCAGCAGCTCGCTCATCCGGATGGCCGCCGCGGTCTCGCCGAGGATGACCGGAATGATCGGGGTCTCCCCCGGAAGCGGCTGAAAGCCGAGCTCTACCAGGCGCCCCCGGAAGTATCGGGCGTTGTCCCTGAGGCGCGTAACCCGCTCGGGTTCTGCCCCGAGGACCGCGATGGCCTCCATCGCCGAGGCGGCCACGGTGGCCGGCAGCGCGTTGGTAAAGAGCTGCGGTCGGGCGCGTTGCGTGAGGTAGTCGCAGAGCGCACCGGACCCGGCGACAAAACCTCCGGCCGCCCCACCCAGTGCCTTTCCCAGCGTGGAGGTGATGATGTCGACCTCCCCCACGAGCCCGAAATGCTCGGCTGTCCCTCGGCCCGTCGCACCCAGCACGCCGGTCGCGTGGGAGTCGTCGAGCCAGAGGACGGCATTGTGCCGGCGACACACGGCGAGCAGTGCCGGCAGGTCGACGATGCTTCCCTCCATCGAGAAGACGCCGTCGCTCACCACCATCTTGACCTGCTTGTCGGAGGCGGCGGCCAGCTTGCGATCGAGTGCCTCGTAGTCGCCGTGAGGAAAGACGCCGGTTTCGCACTTGGTGATCGACTTCGCGAGGCGCAGTCCGTCGATGATCGAGGCGTGGTTGAGCTGGTCGGAGAGAATCAGGTCATCGGCCGTCAGCACGGTGGCCGGCAGGGCCTCGTTCGCGTTCCAGCAACTCACGAACGACAGCGCGGCCTCGGTGCCCACCAGTTCGGCGCAGCGCGCCTCGAGCTCGCGGTGAATCGTGAAGGTGCCGCAGATGAAGCGCACCGATGCCGTCCCGGCGCCGAATCGGTCGATGCCGGCCTTTCCAGCGGCGGTGACACGAGGATGCGCACTGAGTCCGAGGTAGTTGTTCGACGAGAGAATGATCACTTCGCCGCGGCCTTCCATCTTGACCCGGGCCGCCATCGGCGACTCGAGGTGATTGAGGCGCTTGTAGACGCCATCCCGTCGAAATCCTTCGAGTGCGTCGACGAGCCGGTGCTCGAGGGCGGAGTCTGTGGGGCGGGTCATCGGGCAATCTCCAGGATCACCTTGCCGGCCGAACCATCCTTGATCACGCCAATGGCATCGGCGATCCGTTCGAGCGGGAAGGTGTGGGTCACGACCGGGCGAGGGTCGAATTGTCCCGCGCGCAGCAACCGGGTCATATGGATCCAGGTGGAATACATCTTCCGACCGGTGACGCCATAGAGGGTCAGTCCCTTGAAGATGACGTCACGCGCAAAGTCCACTTCGGTGGTGCGGCTCGGTGTCCCGAGCAGGTTCACCCGACCGCCGGGCCGTGCCGCGGCGAATGCCTGGGCGTGTCCCGAGGGGTGCCCGCTCATCTCGCAGACGAGGTCGACACCGAGCCCTCCCGTGGCCTCCCGCACGCGCGCCACCACGTCGTCCGCGGCGGGATCGAGCACGAGGTGGGCACCCATCGTGGTGGCCAGGCCACGCCGCGTGGGATTGAAGTCGGAAGCGATGACCAGCGAGGCACCAGCGGCACGCAGCACGCCCACGGCGAAGCAGCCAATCGGCCCGCATCCCAGTACCAGCACGGTGGAGCCGGGTACCTCGCCCCCCTCGAGCGCAGTGTGGACGGCGTTGCCGATCGGGTCCATAATGGCGCCGATGCTGGTGGGAATGCCGTCGAGTTTCATCACGTTGGTGGCCGGCATCGCGATGTAGTCGGCGAAGGCACCATCGCGATCGACGCCGATGATCTGGGTGCGGACGCAGAGGTGACCGTTGCCCGTCCGGCAGGGGATGCAGTCGCCGCAGATGATGTGGCCTTCGGCCGTCACCAGGTCGCCGACGGCGAAGATGCCCTCGTGCAACACCTCTGGTCCGAGCTCGACGATTTCACCCGCAAACTCGTGTCCGATGACGACGGGCGGTTTCAATCGTCCCGCCGCCCAGGCGTCCCATTCCCAGATGTGGAGATCGGTGCCGCAGACCCCGGCGTGGTGTACGCGGATGAGTACGTCACGCGAACCGAGCGACGGGATTGGTCGCTCAACGAGTTCCATGCCGACGCCGGGAGCGGACTTCACAAGTGCGCGCATCTGGATCCTGGTGGGTGGAGAACGGCCGGAATATGGACGCCTGTCCCGGCCAACCCAAGGACCCTTGGCGAACAGGGGGTCCGGAAAAAAACTGTTTCGTGACCATTCGGCGGGGGGGTGGCGTCGAGTCGCGATCAGGGGGAAAACAGGGGTGGGAGCGCGCTGCGCACGCTCGACGCGCGCATCGCAGCGCGCCGTGCTGGCCCGCGCGGGATCGATCGGTTCCACGCCAGTGCGCAACGTCGCCGCGCGCGGGCATCGCCGGGAAAGCCTTGTGCAGACCGGGTTTGCACGCGACACACGCACGGCACGCCGCGCTGCGTCCCGACGCTGCACCACCGCGTCCACTCCGTCGTACGACGTGAACGTCGAACATTCCGACGTCCGCGTTCGGGTCGAACGGGCTGTGGAAGAGCACCGGAACCCGATGCCGCACCAGCGGTTCCGCGCTCCGGGGGTATTGCGCGCCGTGAGAAAATTTTGATCTTGTATATGCCGACGCTACTCCGCCCACAGGTGCGGGGCGTCGCCGCGAGTGACGCGCGTACGACGATTGCTCGCGAACCACCAACTCCTCAGGGAGGCTCCATGGCTGCGAAGAAGAAGGCTGCAAAGCGGAAGACCGCGAAGCGCGCGAAGCGCCCGGCCAAGAAGGCCGCGAAGAAGGGTGCGAAGAAGGCGGCGAAGCGCCCCAAGAAGGCCGCCAAGAAGCGCACCAAGAAGGCTGCCAAGAAGGGCGCGAAGAAGGCTGCGAAGCGCCGCCCTGCAAAGAAGGCCGCCAAGAAGCGCACCAAGAAGGCTGCCAAGAAGGGCGCGAAGAAGGGCGCGAAGAAGGCCAAGCGTCCTCGTCGCAAGGCTGCCAAGAAGGCTGCCGCTGCTCCGATGGCGATGTAAGCTGGAGCAATTGCGGCTCGCTTTTCGAGCCACAAGTAGTAAGGGCCGGCACGTTGCCGGCCCTATGCTTTTTCCCCCACCCCACCCGATTCAGGCGCGAGCGTTCTGCCGTTCTGCTGCCGTCACCGCCGGCTTCACGAACAGCGCCCCACGCGCAGGGACGCCCTGAAGACGCCGCCCTGGCGACGGGAGAGACTCACGCTGCCAGGCGGCATAGTGGCCCGCGAATCCTTCGGGGCCAGTGCCGAGCGAGTCGGGCACGAGCGCGTGCAATCCTGCCGCGGCCGTTCGCCGCTGCAGCTCGGCGAGCAGTTCGCGGCGATTGCCCGGCGAAAGGGCGGCGAGGGTTCCCGCGTCGACCACCACCAGCACGAACTCCGCCCCGACATCCGGCAGCCAGTCGCCGAACTGGATGTACATCGCCTCGAACGTCGAGGAGAGCGACTCGACCGAGATCCGGCTTTCGGCGCGATCGATGGCACCGATGTCATTGGCGAGGAAGGTGACGGTCGCGTCGTGCGCGGCGAGCAGGTAGGCGCACGCCTCGGCGCCGCTCCCCACCACGAGCACGGGATCGCCGGGTTCAACCCGAGGGGCGAGCCCGGCAATCAGGTGGCCCTGATCGAGACCCCACTTGGCGGGATCGCGCTGCGCTGCCCGGCGCTTGGGATGGGATTTCTTCCAGCTCTCGAACCGGGGCGTGCCGAGCCGGCGCTTGATCAGCTCGTCGACCGCCGTCGCGACCAGCACTTCCGTGAAGAGGTACTGTTGCTCGCTGTCCTCACCCAGTCCGCTCAGCGCCTCGTCGGCGAGGCGCATCAGTTCGTCGCGCGAAATCGAGTTCTTGTAGTGCTCGATCCGGTCGAGGATGTAGAGGTCGTACTGCTCCCGCAACGACCGGAGGGGGCGGCGCTGTGCAGCGACTGCGAGGAGTTGTTGCGGGGAGAGCATACCACAAGGTCGTGACCTGACCCCGGCGCGTCAATCCGCGCGCAGGATTGCCCCCTTCAGGTACCCGGTCTCCGGCACCGTCAGCAGCTCGGGATGATCGACCGCCTGGCCCAGGACGCCCTCGAGAATGAAGCGCCGGCCCGTCCCGGCCACGGCGTCGGCCAGCATCGCGAGGAACTCGGGTCGGTGGACGTGAAACGAGCAGCTCGCCGTCACGAGACATCCCCCGGGCGCCACCAGGCGCAATGCGCGCGAGTTGACCTGGTGGTAGCCCCGCAAGGCTGCCGGAACCGTGCTGCGCGACTTCGCGAACGCCGGGGGATCGACCACCACCACGTCGAACTGGCGCCCCTCTCGACCCCAGACCGGCAGGACATCAAAGGCGTCGCCCTCGACAAAGTCGATCCGGTCGAGGCCATTCAATGCCGCGTGTTCTGCCCCGCGCGCGAGTGCTTCGGCGCTCACGTCGAGGGCGGTGACCCGGGAGGCGCGCCCGGCAAGGTGCAGTGCGAACGAGCCGTGGTAGGCAAAGCAATCGAGGCCGGTACCCCCGTCGGGCATCAGCTGGCCCGCGACGATCCGGTTCTCGCGCTGGTCGAGAAAGGCGCCGGTCTTCTGCCCCGTCCACGGCGCGGCGTACCAGCGCACCGTGCCCTCGCGCACCTCGATCTGCTCGGGGACCTGGCCCCAGGCGAGTTCGATTCGTTCATCGAGGCGCTCGAGCCGACGCGTCGCGGCGTCATTGCGGAGCAGGATGCCCTCGGGACGATGCACGGCGACCAGGGCCTCGATGATCGCCTCACGTTCGGTCTCGAGCGCGGCCGAGAGGATCTGCACTACGAGCCAGCGATCGTAGCGGTCGACGATCAGGGCGGGGAGTCCGTCACCTTCGGCGTGAACCGCCCGCCAGGCGTTGGCGTCGATCCCCGCGCGCTTCAAGCGGCAATGCTCCAGTCGTTCGCGCCACCACCCCGCGTCGATCGGGCGTTCCGACCGTTCGAGGAGCCGGAGCCGGATCTCTGATTGCGGCGAATTGAGCGCCTGTCCGAGGAAGCGGCCGCGTTCGTCGAGCACCCGGACGATTCCGGGCTGCTCGGGACTCTCCCGAACATCGCTGCGGTAGATCCACGGATGCCCCTTGGCCCAGCGGGTGGCACCCCGGGCCGCCACGACGGCGGCGCTCACGCGACACCGCTGGCGATGCAGGCCCGACCGGTAGTGATTTCATTCCTCATGCGCGAGAATCTAGCCCACGACCTCCGTCTCCTGCTGGTGACCGACGACGCCGCCCTCGAGGGTCGCGACGTCGTGGCCGTCTGCCGCGCTGCGGTCAGCGGGGGAGTGACCGCGGTTCAGCTGCGGCTCAAGCGCGCGAGCGATCGGGACCTCTGCGCCCTTGCGAGGGAGCTCGTGCAGGGGCTGCCCGTCCCCGTGTTCGTGAACGATCGGCTCGACGTTGCCCTTGCGGCCGGTGCAGCCGGTGTGCACCTCGGCCCCGATGATCTGGCGCCGGCCCTCGCACGCAGGATCACTCCACCCGGGTTCGTCATCGGAGCGTCGGTCGGATCGGAGGCCGAAATTGCCCGCGGCGCCCTGGCGGACTACTGGGGCATAGGACCATTGCGGCACTCGCCCACGAAGCCCGACGCCGGCGACGCGCTCGAGTGGCGCGGGGCGGCAGGATGGCTAGCCCGGGGGGGTGGACGGCCCTGCGTCGTGATCGGGGGCGTGGTCCCGGCCGATGTGCCGCTTGCGCTCGAGGCGGGTTTTGCCGGTGTCGCCGTTGTCAGCGGAATTCTCGGTGCCGACGACCCGCGAGCCGCGGCGGCACGCTATCGCTAGCGCGAGTGTGCGCCCCCGCTGCTACTTCGTTGGCCGGCGAAGTTTCCGGATGGCCTGCAGGTGTTCGTCGTAGGAGCGTGAGAAACGGTGAGCACCGTCGGGACCGGCCACGAAGTAGAGGTCGGATGTCTGCGCCGGTGAGAGCACCGCCTCGATCGCCTCGCGCGTGGGGTTGCCGATCGGCCCCGGCGGGAGCCCGGGATGCAGGTAGGTGTTCCACGGCGACTGGAATTCGTAGTCGATGTGGTACATCCGCGACTTCCGGGTCCCATCTCGAAGCAGGTAGGCGTACTGGATTCCCGGATCGGCTTGCAGCGGCATCCCGATGCGCAGCCGGTTGCGATAGACCGCCGCGATGCGGGGACGGTCGGCCGGCAGTTTTGCCTCCGCTTCCACGATACTGGCCAGCGTCAGCAGGTCGGCCTCCGAGAGCCCCACGGCTGCTGCGCGCGCGTCCCAGCTGCTGTCCCACGCTTCGCGTCGGGCGGTCAGGAAGCGTTCGAGAATCGATCGCGCGTCGACCAGGGCGGGGAAGTCAAAGGTCTCGGGGAGCAGCCATCCCTCGACACTCGCGCCCGTGATCCGGTGCTGCCGCAGGAGCACGGTGTCGCGCGCCGCGGCGAGGAATTGCTCGCGCGGAATCCCGGCGCGCTGTTCGGCCGCGCGAGCGAGGTCGAAGATCGTGGCGCCTTCAGGGAGCGTGATGCGAACGCGCACGGCGTCGCCCGTGGCCAGCTGCCGCAGCACGGCTCCCGTGGCGAGGTGCGGCGCGAATTCATAGAGCCCCGGCTGGAGCCGGCGATCCAGCCCGGTGAGCCGAGCCTGGATCCGGAACCAGGTGGCGCTCGCGATCACGTCGTGGGCGGAGAGCGATTCCGACACCGCGCGAACCGAGGCGCCCTTCGGGATGATGACCCGCTCGGACGTGGTATTTGATCCCGAGCAGCTGCTGAGCAGGCCGATGATCAGCAGGGCGCCGCCGAGCGGCCGGATCACTTCGATCCTCCCCGGCGCATTTCGAGCCATCGCTGCAGGACCACGGCGGCGGCCATCGCGTCGACGATTTCCCGGGCGTTGCGTGGCCGTTTGCCGAGCGAGGTGATGGTCTCCAGCGCCGTGGTGGTCGAGAATGATTCGTCGACCAGGTCCATCGGCAGCTTCGCGCGCCGCGCGAAGAGTTCGCCGAGCTCGTGTGCTGCCCGGGCCGACTCGCCTTCGGCACCTTCGTCGTCGAGCGGGAGACCGACCACCAGGCCAACGGGGAGTTCCCGTTCAACAATGGTGAGGAACTCGCCCAGCGGAGGCCGCTTGCCCGTGCGCTGCCTGAGGGTCGTGAGCGGCGACGCAATCAGTTGCGTCTCGTCGGTAATCGCGAGGCCGATGCGGGAGGTACCCCAGTCGAGGCCGAGGACCCTACCGTGGTGGGGGATGTAGCAGATATTGGGATTGGGGGGAGGTCGCATCGGCGCGTCGGAGAGAGGGTCGGCGGGGGGAGTCGTGGTTTGGGGCGCAGCACGCTGCGCCCCTGACACCGAACCCCTATTGGGCCATACTGGCAAAGAATTCCTTGTTCGACTTGGTCGGCTTCATTCGCCCGAGCAGGAATTCCATCGCCTCGACCACCGGCATATCGGCCAGGAAGTTCCGCAGGAGGTACACCTTGTTCAGCTCGTCCTTGCTGAGCAGCAGCTCCTCTTTCCGGGTGCCCGACTTGTTGATGTCGATGGCCGGGTAGATCCGGCGGTCGGCCAGCCGTCGGTCGAGCACCAGCTCGGCGTTGCCCGTGCCCTTGAACTCCTCGAAGATCACCTCGTCCATCCGGGAGCCGGTGTCGATCAGCGCCGTGGCGATGATGGTCAGGGAGCCACCGCCCTCGATATTGCGCGCGGCGCCAAAAAAGCGCTTGGGCTTCTGCAGGGCGTTCGCGTCGACGCCGCCGGAGAGAATCTTTCCCGAGTGCGGGACCACGACGTTGTGCGCCCGTGCGAGGCGCGTGATCGAGTCGAGCAGGATGATCACGTCACGCCCGTGCTCCACGAGCCGCTTGGCCTTCTCGATCACCATATCGGCCACCTGGACGTGGCGATCGGCGGGTTCATCGAACGTGGAGGCGATCACTTCCGCCTGCACGTTCTCCTGCATATCGGTGACCTCTTCGGGACGCTCGTCGATGAGCAGCACGATCAGGTAGCACTCGGGATGATTCTCGGCGATCGCGTTGGCCAGCTTCTGCATCAGGATCGTCTTGCCGGCCTTCGGCGGCGCGACGATCAGGCCGCGCTGGCCCTTGCCGATCGGCGACATCAGGTCGACCACGCGCATCGAGAGATCGCTGACCTTCCCCTCCAGCCGGATCCGCTCGTCGGGGTAGCGCGGCTTGAGGTTGTCGAACGCGATCCGGCTCTTGGTCTTGTCCGGCTCCTCGTAGTTGACACTCTCGACCTTGAGCAGTGCGAGGTACCGCTCCCCCTCCTTGGGGGGGCGGACCTGACCCGTCACCGTGTCGCCGGTCCGCAGGTCGAAGCGCTTGATCTGGCTCGGGCTGACGTAGATGTCGTCCGGCCCGTAGAGGTAGTTCCAGTCCTGCGAGCGAAGGAACCCGTACCCTTCGGGCAGGATCTCGAGCACGCCCTCTCCGCGGATCACCGTGTCCTTGTCGAGCAGGGACTGCTCGATCCGGAAGATCAGGTCCTGCTTGCGGAGTCCGGAATAGTTGGTGATGTTGAGTTCCGCGGCCAGTTCGTGCAACTCGGCGACGGACTTCTGTTTCAGTTCTGCAATGTCCACGGACCTCTCCGGGTCGAGTCATTTCCCCCGCACGCGAGGCGTTCGGATGCTGGAAATGGCGGGGCTAACTGTGATCGAGAGATGGGGATGTCTGGGCTATGAGGCTCGCGCGAAGCGCGCGGAGACGATGCAAGGGTTGCCTGGGTGCCGTGCGGGTGGGGCTTCTGGGCTAGAGGATACGGACCCCCCCGCCACCCGTCAAGTCCGGAGATGACCGGAGCACGTCAGTTCTACAGCGCCTGGATCGAGCACACCCTTACCGGCGACCGGGAGGTGCTCGATGGAATCATCGCGCCCAGCCATCTGGGGCCCTCCCCCGAACTCGCGGCCTTCCTGGCCCGATTCCCGGGCGCCTGGTACTGGGCAGACAATGCCCGGACCCGGCTGGTCCTGATCCGGGGGCTCGCTCCAGCCCGGCCCGAACGGTGGTTGTGGCACGGCGCGCTCCTGCTCGTCACGGTGTTGTGCACCCTCGGGGCCGGGTCGGTCCTGATGGGACGCTGGCAGCCGGCTATCCACCACGGCTTTGCCGGGTCGCTCGAGTCGGTCCGCGAATTCGCGGTGTTCGTGGCCGGTGGAGGCTGGCGCGTTCTGCTGCCGGGTTGGGAGTTTGCCGCTCCGCTGCTCGCGATCCTGATGATCCACGAACTGGGCCACTACATCACGGCCCGCCGGTATGCGATTGATGTTTCGCCGCCGTATTTCATCCCGGTGCCTCCAAACCTGTCGCCGATCGGGAACCTCGGTGCCTTCATCAGGCTCCGCTCGCGGGTCTATGACCGCCGGCAACTGCTCGACGTCGGAGCAGCCGGACCGCTGGCCGGATTCATAGTGGCGGTGGCGGTGCTGCTCTGGGGGTACCAGTTGTCGCACCGGATGCCCATTTCGCTCCCGGGCTCGCCGTCGCTGCTCGTCTTCGGTGGCCACTCGATCGGGCTCGGTGATTCCTGGCTCACCCGCGCCCTCCGCGACTGGGTGCTTCCGGGCGAAGGGCCGGTGATGCTCTCGCCCGAGGCGTTCGCCGGCTGGGTCGGATGCTTCATCACTGGCCTCAACCTGCTTCCACTCTCGCAGCTCGATGGCGGGCACGTCTGGTATGGTTTGCTCGGGCGGCGTCAGCGATGGCTCGCACTCGTTGCCGTGGCGGCGCTCCTGGTGCTCGCACGTCAGGCGTCGATCTGGTATCTGTGGGTCGGGTTGACGTTCGTCATTGGCGGTGGGCGGTGGACACACCCCGAAGTGGTGATTCCCAACCGTCCGGTCCTGCGCGGCGGCTATCTCATCGGCTTCGCCACCGTGGTAGTCTTCCTGCTGACCTTTGTGCCCGTCCCGTTTCTCCCCTGAAAGCGAGGTGCACGTGATCGATCCCGACAGCCTGGCCAAACTCCGCCACGATCTGGCCAACCCGCTCGCGGGACTCTTGGCCGAGGTTCAGCTGACGCTGCTCGACGGCACCGGACTGTCCGAGGAAGTGAAGCAGAGCCTGCAGGAGATCGAGCGACTCGCGATCCGGATGCGCGCCATCCTGCGCGAGATCCAGTAGCGGCCCCGTCAGCGTTTGACGAGCGCCGATAGCCAGATCGGTGTGACGACCGTGGTGCCGATCACCATTATCATCAGCGCGCCGAACAGCGCCGGGGTCAGCGCACCGCTCTCGAGTCCCATCTCCGCAAAGATCAATCCCACCTCGCCGCGCGGAATCATCGCGACGCCCACGAGCGCGTGCCGCACCGGCAGCCAGAAGGGCGCATAGCCGGCCACGAACTTTCCCGCGATCCCCAGCGCCAGCAGCGTGCCGCCAATGGCCAGTGCCGCCGGATCGAGCATCGCCCGGAGATCGACCGCCGCGCCCACGGTGGCGAAGAACACCGGAACAAAGAAATGCCCGAGGACAGCCGTCGCCTCGTCGATGGTCTTCCGCTGCGGGGTCGCGTCGAGCATCAGTCCGGCCGCGAATGCGCCAATGATCGGCGCGGACCCACTCTCCTCGGCCAGTGCGGCCATCGCGAGCGCGAACGAGACGGCAATGGCGCCCGTGGTGCCGACAACAGGGAGCCGATCGATGGCGCGCAATAGATGAGGCACGATGAACCGCCCCGCGACCAGCGCGATCACCAGGAAGCCAATGGCGAGTGCGCTCGTCCGGGCAATGCCCGGCAGCGTGACGTCTCCGCCCGCCGCCATTCCGCCCACCACGGCGAGGATCACGAGTCCGATGACATCGTCGAGCACCGCGGCCCCGAGAACCGTGCGGCCTTCGAGCGACTCCAGTTCGCCGAGGTCGCCGAGAATCCGGGCCGAGATTCCGATCGAGGTCGCCGTCAGCGCGGCACCGCAAAGCACGGCCTGCAATGCATCGAGCCCGAAGAGCCTTCCGGCGAGCAGGCCGAGTCCGAACGGGACGACCACCCCGACACCGCCGACGGCGGACGCTGCCCCACCCACCTTGAGGAGCTGCTTCAGGTCGGTGTGCAGCCCGATCTGAAAGAGCAGGATGACCACCCCGAACTCCGACAGCAGGTGGAGGTAGGGGTTGTGAGGGTCGACGATGCCGAGCACTGACGGGCCCAGGATCACGCCGACCAGCAGCTCGCCAAGCACGGCGGGCTGCCCAACCCGGCGGGCCAGAACCCCCGCGAGGCGGGCTGCCGTGACCAGCGTGGCGAGGATCAGGAAGAGGGTCATCATCAAATCAGTATAGCTTCACCCTATGCCCGATCGGACCAGTTGGCTCAATCGTACCTTGCAGGGCCCCCGACCCACGCGGCTTGCGGAGCTCCTGGCGCGCCACGAAGGCATCGCCTGGGCGGGTGCGGCGGGGCTGCTGCTGCTCACAACCTGGGTCATCGATCGGAGCCTCGAGTTTCCCGCGTGGCTTCCGATCGTGGGCTACCTGATCGTCGGGCTCATCGGTGGCCGCGAGCCGTCGCGGCACCTCTGGGCCGGGCTGCGTCGGGGGCAGCTGCTCCTCGACATCGACTTCCTGATGGTGATTGCCGCCGTTGGCGCGGCGTCGGTTGGAGCGTGGGCCGAGGGAGCCTTCCTCCTCTTCCTCTTTGCGCTCGCCAACGCGCTTGAGGAGTACGCCCTTGGACGGGCCCGCTCGGCAATCCGCGCACTGGCCGATCTGGTGCCATCGACGGCACGCGTGCTCCAGAATGGCGAGGAAGTCGAAGTCCCCGTGGAACAGGTCCGGGTTGGCGACGTCGTGGTGGTCCGACCGGCCGAAAGAATTTCTGCAGATGGAACCGTGAAGTCGGGGCGCTCATCGGTGGATCAGGCACCCATCACGGGCGAATCGGTTCCGGTCGACAAGGAGCCTGGCGACGAAGTCTTTGCCGGTACGGTCAATGGCGAAGGGGCGCTGCTGATTATCGCGACGCGCGCCGTGGGCGACCGTACCCTCGATCGTGTCGTGCGGCTGGTGGAGGAAGCACAGGCGGCCAAGGCGCCCACACAGCGCGCCACGGAACGGTTCGAACGCATCTTCGTGCCGCTGGTGGTCATTGCCGACATCCTGCTGATTGTCATTCCCCCACTGCTCGGATCGATGACCTGGAGTGAGTCACTCTATCGCGGGATGACCGTGCTCGTCGCCGCGTCGCCGTGTGCGCTCGCGCTGGGTGCCCCTGCCGCGATGCTCGCCGGCATTGCGCAGGCCGCACGGCACGGCGTGCTCATCAAGGGTGGCGCGCACCTCGAAGCGATGGCGCAGGTCAAGGCGGTGGCCTTCGACAAGACCGGAACCCTCACGCGCGGCAAGCCGGAAGTCACCGACATCTTCCCGATGGTCGATGTCTCGGTGGAGGAACTCCTCGGCACGGCCGCGGCCGTCGAGGCGCGGTCGCAACATCCGCTCGCGCAATCGGTGGTGCGGCGCGCGAAGCTCGATGGATTGATTCTCGCGGAAGCGGGCGACCTGCAGAGCGCAACCGCGCGAGGTGTGCGCGCTACACTGGACGGAGTCCTGGTCACGATCGGTTCCGCGCGACTCTGGACCGATAGCGGCATCGCCATTCCCGATGCGGTGCAGGTCGCGCTCACCGAGTTGAGCCTGCGCGGGCGCAGTGTGATGATCGTCAGGCAGGGTGAACGGTGGCTCGGTGTGCTGGGGCTCTTTGACCCGCCTCGCGATTCCGTGGCGGGCACCTTGGCGGCGTTACGCGCACTCGGCCTCGGACCGATGGTCCTGCTGACCGGCGATCACCTCGCGGTGGGTGAAGCGGTCGGGAAGGAAGTGGGTGTCGATGAAGTGCACGGCGGCCTGTTGCCGGAAGAGAAGGTGGCGGAGATCAATCGACTGCTGGCGACGCACGGCAGCGTGCTGATGGTGGGCGATGGCGTGAACGATGCTCCCGCACTCGCGGCTGCGACGGTAGGGGTGGCGATGGGTGGGGCCGGCACCGCGGCTGCGCTGGAAACCGCCGACGCCGCACTGATGGGCGACGATCTCGCCCGGCTCTCCTTTGCCGTCGGACTGGCCCGCGCCACGCGGCGCATCGTGCGCCAGAATCTGGTCATCGCCGCGGGTGCGATGGCGATCCTGCTTGCCTTGGCGGCGAGTGGAATCCTGCCGATCGGCCCCGCCGTACTCGGTCACGAGGGGAGCACCATCGTGGTGATCCTCAACGCCTTGCGCTTGCTGGCGTATCGTGAAGCCTCGCCTTCGGGAACAGCATGACCACAGCCACCGCCCGTGCGGCCGTCCTCGACGGACCGAACCTCCCTCCCGTCGTCCGTGAACTGCCGCTCCCGGAGCTTGAGCCCGGATCCGCGCTCCTTGCGACGCAGTATTCCGAGGTCTGCGGCACCGACGTCCATCTCTGGCGCGGGAAGCTGGCCGGCGCGCCCTTTCCACTGATTCCGGGCCACGTGTCGGTGGGGCATCTTGCCGCCATCCGGGGGACCATCGCCGATATCGACGGTGTGCCGTTTCGCGAAGGCGACCTGGTCACCTTTCTCGATGTGCACGAGACGTGTGGCAGGTGCTGGCAGTGCCTCGTGGGGAAGCAGACCACGCGCTGCCCGAACCGGAAGGTCTATGGCCTCACCTACGGCGTGGCCGACGGCCTGCTCGGCGGCTGGTCGGATAGCATCTGGATGAAGCCCGGCGTGAAGCTGGTGCGGATTCCTGATGGCCTCGCACCGGAGACGTACATCGGTGGCGGATGCGGACTCGTCACGGCGCTGCACACGGTCGACCGCGCCGAGATCCGGCTGGGGCAGTCCGTGGTGGTGCTCGGGGCAGGTCCGGTGGGGCAGTCGGCCATCGCATTCGCGGCGCTCTCGGGTGCGGGCGAGGTGATTGCGATTGGTGCGCCCGAGGATCGTCTCGCGTTCGCGCGACGTATGGGTGCCACGAACACCATCAGCATCGCCATTCCCGCAGCCGATCGTGCGGCCGAGGTGCGTCGGCTGACGGGTGGACGCGGGGCGGACGTGGTCATTGAGGCGGCCGGTGCTCCCGAAGCGGTCACGCAGGCGCTCGAGCTGGTGCGCGACGGCGGCCGGGTCGTGGTCTGCGGTCAGTACGCCGACAACGGCGACACCTCGCTCAACCCGCACCGGCAGATCAACCGGAAACACGTCGAGATTCGCGGCACGTGGGGAAGCGACTATTCGCATTTCCACCGCGCCGTGGCGCTCGCGGCCCAGTGGGGCGACCGGGTGCCGTGGCGCGAACAGGTGGGCGCGAGCTACACTCTGGAGCAGGTCGGTGACGCGCTCGAGGCGGTCGAGCGCAGGGAAGTGCTCAAGGCGCTCGTGCTCCCGCGCGGTTAGCCGGACCCCAACCTCGGCACACCGGGCCCGCGTATCACCATTTATCCGTCCTTCATCCCGCCTTCGCGGAGTCAGTGATGTCTCGTCGTGTTACCCAGCTCACCGTTGTGCTCGGACTGGTCCTCGCTGTTGGATCGTGTGCGCAGCAGGGCGCTGCTCCGGCGGCACCCCCCATTCCGTCGACCGGCGCACCGCGCAGTGGGACCGGGGTTGCGGCCGCGCCCACACCGCCGGCCACGCCGGCTCCGGGGCAGATTCCCATTGCTGGCGGACCTCCGGGTGCCGGCAGCCCGCCGCGCCGGGTGCCGTTGACCCCCGAACAGCGCGCCGCGCGGCGTGATTCCATCGCCGGGGTGCGCGCGCAGACGGTGAAGACGCTGATGGAGAAGCTGGCCGGGAAAGAGAAGCTCAAGGCGGGCGATGTGTTCGCGAACCTGAAGGAGGCCTCGCTGCAGGACACCACGGTCGAGGCGCTGCTCACCCTGATGGATGTGAACTACAGCAAGGCGCTCGGCGTGAACTGCACCTTCTGCCACGTCGCCGGGCAGTGGGATGAAGACAAGAAGGAAGAGAAGGAGACCACGCGCCTGATGATCCAGATGGTGACGCGGCTCAACAAGGAAGACCTGACGAAGATGCCGCCGAACCGCGCCGGGAAGACGCCCACCATCGATTGTGTCACCTGTCACCGCGGGCTGAACCACCCCAACGCCGCGATCCTGCCGTAACGCGCTAGGGGCGTTCCTTCGTCAGGTCGGCAATGCGCGCACGGGCCCGCTGCACCATTGGCTGCAGCGGGCCGTCTGCATCATTCCAGAGTGCCGTGAAGCGCTGCAGGTGCTCGAGCGCCTTGGTGCGGTCGCCCTTGTCGGCGTAGAGTTCGCCGAGGCGCAGCCGCGCGAACGGACGCATCCGCTGCTCCTCGGGATTCGCGGTCTGCGTGAGTGACAGGAGCGCAGCGTTCCAGGCGACGATTGCCGAGTCGGGCTGCCCGGCCCGGTCGAGGGCGTAGGCGTAGTAGTATCGGCCACACGGGCTGCACTGTGCCGCCGTGAAGCCTGCGCGGTATGCTGTCGCTGCCGCATCCCACCGCCCGGCCGCAACCGCTTCCAGCGCATCCCAGTAGTTGCCGGAACCAGGGAACCGCTCTGCGACAGGGGTGACCGACTCTTGCTCCTTTCGCAGCTGGCGCACTTCCGGCAGGCTCCCGGCATAAGCATACACCTCGGCCACGCTGCTGTAGGGCCGGCTGCGCGGTGCCATCTTCTGGAGTGGCGTGAGCGCGAGGGCCGCCGCCAGCCTGGCTCGCGCCACTGCCGGTTGCTGCAGGTGAAACGCTGCGGTGAACGCCTCCTCGATCCGGAGTTCCAGTGCGGCCGGGTTGTTGTCGGTCCGGACCGCGTCATCGGCGAGCTGGTTGAAACCCACCTGGCTCTTCACGAGCTTCCCGCGTTCTTCGTCGAAACCGGTCTTGATCCCCTGGGCCTGCTTGGTATACCCTGACCCGGGCTCCAGGTGAGCCAGGGCCGCCGCGGCATCACTGTCGGGTCGGTGGATGTCACCTGCGGCTACCGAGGAGAACAGCCGGAGCATCATTCCGACCCCGGTATCACCCGAGGTGCGCATCAGTTCATCGGCGACGGAGTCGGCAGCGGTGTACCGATGCTGGCCCAGCAAGGAGGTGACCAGGTTGAGCGAGATGTTCCGGATCCCGCCCGGGACGAACGCTGGCCGCAGCACGGTCTCCGCTTCGGTGAAGCGGCCGTTGGTATTGTAGATCACCCCGAGATTGTTGATCGCCGTGGAGTTGTCGGGGTCGATGCTGATGGCCGTCCGCAGGGCGGCGATCGCCTTCTCGTCATTGATCTCGACGTTGTTGTAATAAGTGCCTTCCGTGAGGGCCCGCTCCAGTGGCGGCAGGCGGTCGCGGTTGCGGAAGGCGCGGCGCGCGGCGTCGAGCGCCTGGGCGCGATCAAGACCGAGATTGCCTCGCAGCACGGCAATCTTCCGCCACGCCATCGCGAACGAACTGTCGAGTGCGACCGCCTGCTCAAGCAGCGCGAGCGCTTCGGGGGAATCCACGCGGGAAGAGAGCCGGATACCCTGGGTGTAGAGGCGCAGGGCGGGCAGTGATGCCGTGGTGACCTGCTCAAGCGGTTCGCTCCCGCGAATCGAACGGAGCGATTCGCCGATCTTCTCGCGCAGCGAGGCGGAGAGCCGGTTGACTGCGGCGAGCAGGTCGGCCGACGTGGGCGCCGATTCACGCACCGCGACGAGCGTCGCTCCGCTGTCGGCCGCGACCACACGCGCCGTGAGCGAATAGCCGGCACCGACCGGGGCAATCTCTCCCATCACCAGCGCCTTCGCGCCCACGCGTTGCGCCAGCTCGCGCGCATCTGCTGGGGCGATCCTGCCATCGGGGCGGCCCATCAGTGCGAGCCCCTGGGTCACCTGTGCGGGCTCGACCAGCTTGATGGCCTGCGATTGCCCGAGGTCCACCCGGAGCGCCTCGACCACGGCCGCCGCGATGGTGCTGTCGGAGGTGGTGTTGTCGAAATCGGCGAGCAGGAGCTTGTCGCTCGCGGCGAGTTTGCCCGCCGTGCGCAGGGTAGCGGCCGGGCCGATGCCGAGAGCGCGAGTCGCGAGAAATGCAGCGGCGACCACCGCGACCGTGAGGACCGCGAGGATGCCGCCACGGATCGCGCGCCGCCCGGTGATCCAGCCCGTGGGGCCCGGTGTCACGCCGGTCACGCCCGCGAGCGTCATCGTGGCGTGCTGCCGTTCGGTCTTGCCGGCGAGCAGGATCACGGGCAGACCCGCGAGCATAGCACCGAGGGTGCCCTGCCAGATCCAGTTGGGGAGATCGGCCACACGCGTCAGGCCGTACGCGAGCCCCGTGAGCGCCACGGTGGCGGCGACGTGGAGCATCGCGATCCGACCCGTGGACCAGGCACGCAACCGTCGCCGGGCGTAGTGATCGAGCCCTTCCATTCCGCCCGACGGCGTCGCGAGCGAGTCGATGGCAGTGACGAGTTCACCCGCGGTCTGCCAGCGATCGCGAGGCAGCGCATAATGAGCGATGCCAGCGGGGCAGGGAGGTCGGGGCGGAGCGACGTGATCGAGATGGGTGGCGTCGTGACGTGCGCGGCGAGCAGCGCCTGCGGTGTGCCGCCCGCGAACGGCAGCCGGCCGGTGAGCATCTCGTAGGCCACGATGCCGAGGGCGTAGATGTCGGCGCGATGATCGACCGTGGGGTCGGCGGCGGCCTGCTCCGGCGCCATATAGGCCGGTGTGCCGAGCGTCATCCCGACCGAGGTGAGCTTGGCGGCACCTGGCCCGCTCTCATCGCGATGCCCAGCCTCGAGTGCCTTCGCAACGCCGAAGTCGGCCACCAGTGCGTGGCGCCCCGCCAGCAGGATGTTCGCGGGCTTGATGTCGCGATGTACGATCCCGCGCGCGTGCGCGGCGGCGAGGGCATCGGCCACTTCGCTCACGATCCGGAGCGCCTCAGTGGCCGGCACCGTGCCGTCGCGTGCGAGGCGATCGGCGAGCGATTCCCCTTCCACGAACGGCATCGAGTACCAGAGCAGGTCGCCGATCTGGCCGGCGGCGAGCAGTGGCACGATATGCGGATGCTGAATCGAGGCGGCGACCTGGATCTCGCGCTGGAACCGATCGGCCTGCACGGCCTCGCTCGCACCGGGTGGGAGCAGCTTGATCACGACCCGCCGTCCGAGGCCGACTTCCTCGGCCACGTAGACGTGGCTCATCCCGCCGCCACCGAGCTCCCGCTCGATCTGATAGCGG